>CALDOJ010000020.1 GCA_937912225.1 Candidatus Woesearchaeota archaeon
TATTCTAATAATTTTTTATTTATATTTTTAAGAAAAAGAAAAAAGTAGTTTATTTACCTTTAACAGCCTTACGTAAAATCAAAGATTTTTCTAAAGCACAAAATTATTTTGATTTTTGTGCTTTTTCTGAAATTATTGCAGAGTTACCATTAGGATCTTCTAAAATCATTTTAATCTTTTCTTGACCCCAAATAATTTTTGTGATTTTCTTAATAACATTTTTGGCTTTTTTTTGTTCAGCTTTATCTTCTGCAGCATCTCTAATCTCTTCAACTTGTTTTTTAATTCTATTTAGAACTCCTTCAACATTAGTAATATAACCATTCGATGCATCTCCTGATTCAATACTTCCTAGATGTGGAATTTTGATAGACGCGGTGCTTGATTTAACAACTCGAATTTTCATGTCCTCTTCAGAATCAATTTCAACAGTGTATTTTACAGGCCCATGACTTTCGGCCACTTCAACATCTGCTTTGTGATAATTACATTCTTCATTATAACAGTCCATAGAGAAAATGTATAATATTCCAAAGTACGGTACATCTCTTTCAGCCTCTCTTAATGTCAAAGTTTTTTTATTACAGAAAGGACACATCTCTCCTTCGAGCACACTACTTGATCCTGCATTAACAGGTTCTTTATCAGCCATAGTATTATTCATTGTGAAATTCTTTTAAATATATTGTTGTTATATAACATATAATCACTAACTTATATTATGAAAGCCCATAATATTTAAAAAGCAATAATGCACTAAAACATAGTAATATTTCTTTCAAATTCCAATTTAAATTAAGTAAAAATATAGAACAAAAATAAGAGAAATAAAAAAAATTATTCTTCGACAGTGTTAGTTTGAGTTGATCTGTGAATTTCTGCAAAGCTAGGAGTTACAACGATGTAATCATCTCCGAATCCTGCAATATCCCCTTCAATAGCATCACAAGTCTTTTTCAACTTATTAATAGCTCTCTTCAACTCTACCAAGTCCTTATCTTTCAAAGGTTTGATATTGATAAGAACAATAGTACGTCCTTCTCTTAAAGTATCAAGAATTTCTTTTATATCAGAAAAATCATCCATAATAAAAGGTCTTACAACAACCTTCGAGGATTTCTCATAATCTGTTTCTGTGTCTAACTCTACGTATTCTTCGCCTGCGTCAGCGTCTTCATCTGTTTTCTTTCTAGTTATGTTTTTTAGTGAAAAAAGGTTTTTCATTGTCCAACCTCCAATATTGAGCATATGCCTATTAAAATGTTTGGCCTTAGAGTATATAAAGTTTTCTCTTTTTACGAGTGAAAAACTAATTGTACAGCACCTAAAACACCAGAATCATCACCTAATTCGTTTTTTACAACTTTTACAGGCCTGTCAATTGCTTCATTAAGTTTATCATAAAGTGGTTGATTACTAACTCCTCCGCCTAAAACAACGATTTCGGGGTTTTCAGAATCTATAATATAAGTTATACCTTCAACTAAGAATTTATAAGTTTCATCAATTATTTTGAAAGCAACCTCATCAATCGCATCAAATATTGTTTTTGCACCAACTGCTTCAACTGCTCCACCAGCTTCTTTGTATCGTTTAACAATTGCAGGTCCAGAACAAAGATCTTCAAAAGATTCTTCATGATTTGAAATGATTTTCATCTTACCAAATTCGCCTTTTGCACCATCATCTCCTCGAATTAAGTAATTATTTTTTATAACACCAGCACCAATTCCAGTACCAATAATAATGCCGACTACGTTTTGATAACCTCTGCCAGCACCATGATTATGTTCTGCTAATGCAAAACAATTAGCATCGTTTTCTTGAAATACTTTTTTTCCAGTTTGTTTTTCAATTTCTTTTGCAACATTAAAATTTTCAAGAGCAGGAATATTTTCACAATTGAAAAGAAGTCCATCATCATTAATTATTCCTGGCAAGCCAATACCAATACTGCTAACGTTTCCATCATCAAGTTTATTTATAACATCAAGAATATTATTCATGACTGTTTCAAAATCTTTATCCGCTTCAGTTAAAGCTCTAATTTTCTCAATAATTCGACCTTCTTCATCAGCTAGAACGCCAACTATTTTAGTTCCGCCAATATCCAAACCTATAGCTGTTCTCATATCGTATTAAATTGTTGAGCTTGATTTGAAGCGTTCCTACCAGCTTCATAAATAACTAATGCAGAATATCCACCATCTTTGTGTTCTGCTTCAACCCATTCAGTAAATTTAATCTCAACATTAGTTTTTCCTTGTAAAAATTGATTAACTTTTGTTTGAAGTTCTTGATCTCCTTTAGCAGAAAATAATTTTACTTGAACATTAATTGTTGGTGCGACATTCTCGTCATACATCACATAACAAGTATAACCGCCAATTTGATGAGTAATACTACCCCATTCAGTGAATTTTATATCAATAACTTTTTTCCCAACAACAAAAGCATTAACTTGTTGTTCCATTTCTTGTTCTCCAATAGCACCTATAACTCTAATTTGCATTCGTATACACCTCGTAAAAATAGATTTTACTAATTTTTATAAATCTTTTCCTCAGATAAAGTTAAAAACCCTCTAAAAGGATTGTAAGGACCATTCTGCATAAATTCTACTAACCGTTCGTTTACATCAATCTGTTTAAATGCATCATCAATAGTGTTTTGAAAGCATTGATATTCAGGATATATTGCTAACAATTCTAACTTTTCTTTTGAAGGTCCTTCGTAAGTCATAGTATCAGAAATTAAACTTTGTATAAAAACCTTTATAATAAGGAGACGTTTCTATTCATACATGGATTTTCAAAATATTCCGCCAGTTGAAAAAGCAGATTTTCATCTTGATGTGGCTTTTCATAGAGCAAATGTGAAAGGATCAGCATTTCGAGATAGTCTTAAAACTAATGATAAGCTTCAAAAAGCAAAATCTATTGAGCTTGAAAAAATTAAGATTATAAAAAAAACCTTGATGGAACGAATGAGCAAGATTATGACTGCATTTCCTGATTTCTCAGGTCTATCCGAGTTTTATAGAGAAATGGTTATTGCACTTTGTGATTTAGATGAGATAAAACATTCTCTTGGTGCAGTTCGTTGGGCTAATAAAAACATAAATATTTTTTCTACTAAATATTCTGAAAAAATCAGAAAATGTAAAGATATGAATGTCATTTCAAGATATAAAAAAGAATACTATGGTAGAATATCCTCTGTACTAAAACAAATTAGTAAAGCTCTTTTATTCTTGGATGATGCTCGAAGAAATCTTCGTCAGCTTCCTAAAATTGATGAAGAATTGTTCACAGTTACTCTTTTTGGATTTCCAAATATTGGTAAATCAACACTTCTTAGCAAGTTAACAACTTCAAAACCAGATATTAAACCGTACGCGTTTACTACAAAAGGTTTAAACTTGGGCTTCTTAGAACATAAGCATTGTAAAATTCAAATCATAGACTGCCCTGGAACCCTTAATCGTTTTAATACGATGAATGCTATTGAGAAAGTTGCTTATTTAGCAGTTAGTCATTTGGCAGATTTGGTTATTTATGTTTATGATTTAACAGAACCTTATTCTTTAGATGAACAGAAAAAGCTTCGAAAAGTTATCAATAAACCAACAATTCTTTATTTAAGTAAAACCGATCTTTTATTGAAACAAGATGTTAATGAATTCTTAGGAAAAAATGCTGGTTTTATAGATCTTGAATTACTTAAACAGAAAATTTTTGAAGAAGCTGATAAAAAAAAGTTTACTAAAAAAGAAGATTAAACATTCTTAATAATTTCTAATTTACAAGAGCAAGGAATTTTATATTTAGCTCTTGAAACTGCTTTCTTTGCAGTTTCTAAGTTAACAGCGTCAACATGAGCTTCAATAATTGCTTGTCCTATTCTAACCTGTGCTGCTAGTCCAATTGGTTTTCCAAATGATTTCTTCATACCTGTACTCATACGGTCTGCTCCAGCTCCAGCTGCTAATGGGTTTTCTCTTAGAATATGATGTGGATAAACTCTTAATTTTAATTTAAAACCTGGTCTACCAAGTTTGCTTTCAAGAAGTCTGTTACTTGTAAGTCTGGCTGATTCAAGAGCGTTATGTCGAATTTGAAGGTCTGATTTTGATCTAAGAATAACTGTGTATTCAAATTTCTTAGTTAAATTACCCATTTCGAACTTTACAACTTTATTTACAGGTTTAGCTCTAACATATTGTTTACTTCGATACTTACTAACTCTGGTGTAAGGCCGTTCAATATATCTATGAGCAACAGCTCTTTTTAATTTTGCCATGTTTAAAATCTCGTTTTTTTTTAAATATTCAAAAACTATCTGTTTTCGTTATGGGGCTGAGAAAAAGTAATCCATTTAAATATGTTACTGTTTTTTGAAGTAAAACTTAATTAGATCTTGTTAATAAAATCAAATATTTCTTGAAAAGTTAATTCAACAAGTTTATAAGTTAACAATTTTTCTTTTAAATATGGATTTTTTACTTGTTATTCTAATGGGTTTGGCTTTATCTATGGATATTTTTACAGTTGCAATCATTATTAGCCTTACTTCTAAATTTTCTAAAGATCAATTTAAATTACCATTTTCATTTGCAATTTTTCATATTATAATGATGCTTCTAGGTTATTTTCTATCTTTATCTTTTTATAGATTCATTGAAGCATATGATCATTGGGTTGCTTTCGGATTATTATTAGTAGTTGGTTTACGAATGATAAAAGAAAGTTTTTCAACAAATAATCCTGATATGAACTGGACTAATTGGAAAGAATTAATCACGATCTCTTTTGCAACTAGTATTGATGCTTTAGCTCTCGGTATTACTTTCAATCTTTTAAAACAAAATATTTGGTTATCCTCTTTAATTGTTGGAATTATCGTTTTATGTTTTGGTTTTATTGGTTTATTGTTTGGTTCTAAATTAAAATTTATCAAGCCAAAATACTCATTATTGATTGGAGCAATTGTTTTAATTAGTATTGGTATAAAGATAGTTCTTGAACATATGATTATTTAACCGATTAATTTATAAAAAAAATATTTTTCTTATCAATTATGGAACAAATACATGGACACGAAGTTATTGCATTGATTAAAGATGCAAATCCTGCAATTAAACAGGATGAATTGATTAACACAATTAAAGAGAACTTTGGCGATGCTAAATTTCATACTTGCTCTGTTGAAGGTATGTCTGCTGAAGAATTAATCGAGTTTTTGGAAAGTAGAGATAAATTATTCTTTGAAAACGGCGAAGTTCATATTAAAGAAGCCAATATTTGTGATCATGATTAAGGTCACATGTTTCTTCTAAGAAACAATTTCTTATACTTAGAAAAGCCAGATTTTTCTTGTATCAAAAACTTTTTCTCTAAGGAAAAGTTTTTTATATTATCTCTCGTATGATTTCTTTCAATGAAACATTTTCATGAGTGGATAGATTTTATCAAAGGTTCTAATAAACGAGCAGGTACTTCATTAAAACATCGTGGTCCTTCTTTTAAACAGCTTTCTAAATCTAAAATCTGGGTTAAAGTATTAGCTGCATTAATGTTAGGAGTTCTTGTTGGAATATTATTAGGCCCTGATGTTAATTTAATTGAAAGTCAAACATCAGCTTTACTTACTGATTGGCTTGCTTTACCAGGAAATTTATTCTTGCAATTGATTAAGATGATTATTGTTCCATTAGTGTTCTCATCTATAATTCTAGGGATTATTTCGAGTGGAAAGCCAGAATTTTTGAAAAAAATAGGTCCTAGATTAGCAGTTTATTTTCTTATTACTACTACAATTGCAACTTTGATTGGTTTTGGAATAGTATTTTTTATTCAACCCGGAAGCTATATTGATGTTAGTTCTTTATCTGCTGCTTCTGTTGAAAGCGTACCTTTTAGTGCTGAAAGTTTTGATGTTATTAATCTTCCTAAAGCAATTGTTTCAATCTTGCCTTCTAATCCTTTAGATGCAATGGTTCGTGGTGATATGCTTGGGGTTGTTATTTTCACAATTATAATTGGTATTGCATTATTATTTGCCAGAAAAGAGTACTTGGATTTTAGTCTTAATGTTCTTGAAGTTATTCAAGATATTAGTATGAGAATTGTTAGTTGGGCTATGAGATTAGTTCCAATTGCTGTTTTTGGTTTAATGACTCAAGTCACTTCTAAAATCGGTTTTGGAGCTTTGAAGGGTTTAGCAATGTATATGATTACTGTTATTATTGGTCTTTTGATTCTATTAATGGTATACAATATCATCGTGTTAATTTTTGCTAAGAGAAATCCTTTTACTTTTATGAAGAAAATTCGTAATGTTCAATTATTAGCGTTTTCAACTTCCAGTTCTGCTGCAGTTATGCCTTTATCTATGAAAACTGCTGAAGATGATTTAAAAGTTAGAGCTTCTATTTCTGAATTCTTAATTCCTGTTGGTGCAACTGTAAATATGGATGGTACTGCTTTGTATCAAGTTATTGCAACTGTTTTCTTAGCTCAAGCTTTTGGTGTTGAATTATCTTTCTTAAGCATGTTAATGATTATTGCTTTAACTGTTGGAGCATCTATTGGTGCACCTTCTGCTCCAGGTACTGGAATCGTTATCTTAGCCACTATTTTAGAATCTGTTGGTATTCCTGCTGCGGGTTTAGCTTTAATTCTTGGTGTTGATAGAATCTTAGATATGTGTCGAACTACTGTTAATGTCACTGGTGATTTAACTGCATGTGTATTCTTTAATGAAAAATTATCATATATGTTTGAAAAGAAAAAAGATGAAGGCGAACTACCAATATTCTCAAAATAAACGATTTACCACTAATAAATAGCAGATTATATAAATAAAAAGTATTTTCTCCATTATATGAGTAGCAGCTTAATATTTGATTTTGATGGCGTACTTACAAAAGTAGGCATGAAAGAAAAGCTTCAAACAAAATGCATTGCTGAATTAGCAGAATTAAGTGAAAAACCATTTGATGAAGTTTTAAAAGATTATAATATTGCAAAAGAACATGTTTTTGCAAACCCAACTAAATTTGGATGGATGCAAGACAATAAAATAATAGTTGACTTTGTAGATGAAGACCCTTTTGGTGAAATCATAGGTACAATGCATCGAATGGAAGAAACAGGTTACAATAAAGCTATAAAAAGCAGATATGGATCTGTTGAAGCATTACAATATAACAATTTTAAACAAACATATTCTCACGACAATGTTGAAATGGTTCATAACATTGCAGAGTCTTTAAAAGCAGCATGTGAAGTATTCGATTTAGTTTCAATTCTAACAAACTCAGACCCTTCAAAAGTGTCTAAATTCATGGAAAAGTATAATACAGGAGTATCTGTTTCAGGTTTTGCAATGAAACACTATGTAAAACCACATAGCATTGAAGAATTACCAGAGTACATAAATATAGAAGGTCGGAATGTTGCAATTCAAAGACCAGAATATTTCAAAGGATTAAAAGCATTAGAAAAAGACCGAACTATTATGATTGGAGATTCCTTTTCAATTGATTTAGCATTACCTTTTGCAATGGGTTATGAAATTGTTTTAAAAGAAAATGATTACACTGCAAATTGGAGTAAAAGATTTGTTGGGGAAAAAGGAACAGTAATTAATGATTTAATGCAAGCATCTAAGCTTTAGAATAATTTCTCGTTTGTTTCTTTGTCAAATATTTCTATTACTTGAGCAGGACATTGTTCACAAGCCATTTGTAAATACATAGTAAGTTCGGTTTCTAGAATCCAAACATCACCCTCTCGTTTAGAATCAATCAAATCTGCTTTTGCATCCTTGTTCATAACCCACAGTTCAGGGTTTAAGTTCACACAAGTAACTGCACCAATACAAGCATCTCGATTGTAAACAACTTTGACTTTTTTTGACATTACTAAACAGAAAAACATTAGTTATAAAAATATTGTGTATATAGAAAGATATAAAAAGCAAGTTTAATTCACTATGGTTATGTCAGATATCGAAGAAGTAAATGTAAAGCCAAGAAAAATGTCTGAGTGGGAACAAGACCTGCACGGTTATTTTTTAATCAGATATAATTCTGAAAAAAGCAGATTAGAAGTTCAATTTAGAACTAATGATAAAGAACCAATAGTTAATTTCTATGGAGAAAATCCTGAAGACCTTTATTATAGAATTGTTAAAGATGGATTAATTACCAATTTACAACACGCAGCATATCTTGGTTCTGAATTACGAAAAGCATACATTGCCATGAAGCTAGGGAAAAAATATGTTCAAGACGACGAATTAGAACTATGAACGACTTAGTTAAAGATTATTCTGTAAAGAAAAAAGATATTCTGCAAAGATTAAAAGAGTTTTCTAAAGTGCCTTTTGAAGATTATTTTGTTGAACTTTGTTATTGTTTATGTACTCCTTTAAGTAATGCACAACGAGTATTTAAAATAATCAATAATGAAAATAAAGAATTCTTATTAAATTCGTCTGTTGAAGAACTTGCTGAATTTTTAAAAGGTCATGCGCGATTTCACAATAACAAAGCAGTCTATATATACAACGCTCGAAATAAAAAAGAATTATTGTTAGATTTACCAAAAAATAATGTTAAAGCAAGAAATTTATTGGTTAAAGAGTTTAAAGGACTTGGTTTAAAAGAAGCAAGTCATTTTCTAAGAAATATTGGTTATCGAAACATTGGAATTATTGATGGCCACATAATTAATTCTTTAGAAGAATTTGAGATTACAAACCACCGTAGTAGACCCAGTAATGAAATACAATATGAACTAATGGAAAAATATATGCAAGAGTTTGCAAAAAAAGTTAATATTGATATGGATGAACTTGATTTATTATTATGGGCTAGAAAAACAGGCGTCATACTAAAATAATTAAGTGTTAGGTTTCTTTCTTGCTTTTACATAAACTCGATCATTAGGATAAATATGTCCTAAATCTGATCCTTTAGAAGTTACAACATTAAGATATCCAACAGAATCAAATATATCTCCTTGTTTTAAATCCCATTCATTAAATTTTTCTGCAATTACAGAAAGATTATCTTTTGATTTGACAACATATCGAAACACTTCTAATCCATCAGAATTTGTTCCTGGGAGATCAGTAAATAAAGGCTGTGAAACTCGTTTTTGTTTTTTTGGTTTTGGCTTTATTCCATATATAGCACTATAGTTTTCACCTGTTTTATCTGCATAACCTCTTATTCTTGAAGAACATGAAACTGAGTAATCTAATTTCGCTCCATTTGCCAACCAATTTCTAGCAGCTTTTCTTGCTTTCGCAGGTAAGTGATGCGCAGTTGCAATATATTTAATTAAATCATCTTTATGATCAGTCCAATTATTTTCTAAGACATCATATTCAACTCTTGATAAATTATTAATCATACGAGATAAATTATAAATTCCAAACAGATGAGCAGTTGTTATATGTTGATCGCCCCTAATATTCATAACACTTCCAGGAATCCTCATTTCTTCAGGTAATGCTAAACTCAGAAGCGAAGCGCCTTCTCTTCTTTTACCATCATCAAATACTGCAAATTGTGTTGGTTGATAAGGCCCAAATGAAGTATAAGGATCGGCCAAAGCAGGTATTGCTTCAACATATTCTCGTCCCGCATTTCTTAATAAGAAATCCATTATTGCAATATTCAAATGTCCATCAGTTTTTGAAGGCATTAACTCAGTAAGTCCATAACATAAAATGTCTTTCCCATTCAATGATTCGGATATGTCTCGTAATAAATCTAATTGATCAGAATTTAAGTTAGTTAATTTTCCAACTTTATTCCAATCTAAAGAGTTATTGATTTTTTTCATAACAGAATCATGCTTCTTAATATACTCATCTAAAGTTATGGTTGTAGGTTTGTGTTCTTTGTATTCGGCAATCATATTCTCTCCTGCTATTTTAAATACCCAATCACCTTTGAATTTATTCCCTTTTATATTCCACAATTTTTGCAATTGTGCTTGAAAATCTACATTTACAACATCAGGAACAATTCCTTCAATTCCAGTGTATAAAGATTGTAATTTATCTTGCCCCATGTTTCTTCCTGCAAGCTCTCCTGCAATCATCGGTCCTCCATTATTTTTAGTTGGTGCATAAGGGATAATCGGATCAACAATGTTTTCATCAGGAATAACTATTTGTTCAGGAATTTTTGTATGTCCTCTTTCTAAACCATGAATTGCCCCTTTTACAGACCTTTGTACATCATAAGAAATATTATTAACTGCAGTTGTAAAATTCATATAACTTGCAAGTCCAAGAATCAATCCTGTTTGTAATCCTGTTCTTGCTAAACTATATGCAGTTCTAGTTTTATCTCCTACTGCGAATTTTTTATTGTGAAAATCTTTAATTTGTTTAGAAATAGGAACAATCAATTTTTTATTTGTATAAGCTGCTAATCCTGCAGATGCAACATATACTCCAAGAATTGCAGCACCTTCAAAAGAATTTATTTGATGTGAAACCTTATCTGCAATCCAATTCGTTCCAACAACTCCCAATCCATTCATAGTTGTCCAGAACATAGATGAATCAATATACTGATCTAAACCGATTTTAAGATTACTTTTACTATTATGAACTCGTTTTAAAACTTTACTAGTTTTTTCCGCAGTGGTTTCTAAAAAATCAGTTATGCTCATTGTAGTTTAAATATAAAACCTCATCAGTTTTTTTTATTGATTGATTTAAAGTCTGAACTGGTACTTCAAGCATTTCTTTTTTATCAGGAGTCATCATAACAGAACCAGTTACTAATGCTAAAGGAACAGCAATCATCGCAGCAAGTCTTGGAATTTTATACCCCCAATTTTTATCTTTAAATTTTGTTTCTTTACCAGAAATATTTGGTTCATCCCTAGCTTCTCTAAAAGAATCAGTATAGCTTCTTGTTATTGGTCCTAAAGGTATTGCAATAACAGCTCTTAAAGAAGAAGCAATACCTGCTTCAAGAGGAGTATATCCTGCTGCTAAATTAACAGCCATTCCAAAACCAAAAGTCATAATTGCAGAATAAGTAGCATCAATTTTTTTTGCATTTTTTTGATAAGTTTCTCCAAAAATTGAAGCCAACATAGAGTTTCCTAAAGTATACAATAATGACCATCCAGCAACACTAGCTCCTAAAGAATTAGCCATTGAACCTATAACTTGTTCATCTCCAACACCTAAAAAAATATTATCTATTGAAGCATAAACAGGCGTTCTAGAAATATTTCCTGCAACAATATCATTAAAATAATTAGGCAAATATCTTTTAGTTTTAATATTATTTTTAGCAGTATCTAAACCTGCTTTCAATTTCAGAATAATATTGTCTAAAGCCATATTTAACCTCTTTTTTACTAATTATCGCAGTTACACTATATAAATGTTTCGTTTTTTAACTACTTAATAGTGGTAAATTAATACTTTTATGAAAAAACTTATAAAATCAAAAAGAAATACTTTAGTTTGGGTGATTAAAACGAGCAAAGCATTATACTTGGATGATTCTTATTTGAAAAAGTTTGAAGCAACAGTTAAATCTGTTAAAGACGATAAATTTGTAGTTCTAGACAAAACAGCATTTTATCCAAGTTCTGGCGGCCAACCATTTGACGAAGGAAGCATGATTAAAGATGGTGAAGAATTCAAAGTCGTGTTTGTTGGAAAATTTGGCGGAGAAATTTCTCACGAAATAGATCATCCGGGTTTAAAAACAGGCGATAAAGTGACTTCTAAAATTGATTGGAGTAGAAGATACAAACTAATGCAAGCACACACTTCATCTCACGTCGTAAGTACTTTAATTCATGAAGAAACTGATGCTTTAATCTCAGGAAACCAACTCGGAACTGAAAAAAACCGAATTGATTTCTCTTTAGATGATTATGATGCTAGCAAAATGGCAAATTATATTAAACGATCAGATGAAATTTTAAAAAAAGGTTTAGATGTTACAGTCAAGTATATGCCCCGAAATGAAGCAATGAAAATTCCTTCAATCATAAAACTAGCAAACGCATTACCTCCAAGCATCGAAATTTTACGAATTGTTTCTATCGGAGATTTTGATACTCAGGCAGATGGAGGAACCCATGTTAAGAACACTTCTGAAATTGGAACACTCGAATTTTTAAAAGCAGAGAATAAAGGGAAAAATAATCGAAGAGTCTATTACAAAATCAATTATTAGTAAACCAAAAAAAAGTTATTTTTATTCTTAATTAAACACGGAAAAAACACTATTCTAGTATACGAAATATATACCCTAGTATAGAAAGGTTTATAAAGTAGTACAATTATAATAAATATTGTGTTTGCCGATGAATGATATAGCCAGTATACAAAAAATAAATAACATGTCTCAAGAACTGAAAAGATTTGGTTTTGCAGACGATAGACAAAGTTCAATTGAACAAGCATCGAACATTCTTCTAAATGATGAAGAACAGCAGGCCAGTCAGATCCTGCACCAAGGTAGTTCTGTCGAAGAAATTCAGAATAAATTCGTACGATATAAAGATGCGAATGATTCTCGAGTTCAGAAACTTAATAATCATATTGATGAATTAAAACAAGAAATGCAACAAATTCTCAGTGTTGTTTCGGCAATTCAATCCCGGAGAGAATCTGCTCCGCAACAAAAACCGCAACCTAGTCCACAACCCGAACAACACGTAGAACCCCCACGCCAAGAAAGAAGTCCCGAGGAAAAAGAGGAATCTAGAGTACAGACGGAGGAAAAACCCTATTATGAAAAACAAGGTCTTTTTACTTCGAATGACGTGCAAATAGATAAAATATTTTATTACGGGAATAAGTAAAAACACAATTCACTAAGCTGGGAGTCTTCGACTGCCCAGTTCCCTTTCTTTTTTAGTTATTACTTATAAGTTACATTTATAGAAAAATTTATAAATGGTAAATAGATTACTAGTTTTACAATGAAAAAAGTTGGTTACATTCATCATCAGCAACCTTTTAACTAGATTCAAGACTCTTTTCAACAAAAAATTCTTAAATAGAACGACTTTTTCTTATTTAAAAGTTGAACTTTATGTTCAATCAGTTTGTTCCAATTTATTCTCAAAAAATTGGCGGTATTGGTGTAATCTGGCAGCACAGGAGACTGTGGCTCTCCTAGTCTGGGTTCAAATCCCAGGTACCGCCCTCTTATTTTCACAACAAAATATAAATACTACAACCAATAGAGGTTAAACCATGGAATTAATGAATGCAAAAGGAACAAGGGATTTTGGTCCTGAAGATAAAATTTTAAGAAATGATGTAGTTAATAAACTAACAACCGTCTTTGAAAGGTATGGTTTCTCTCCTCTTGAAACACCTATTTTTGAACGAATGGATTTATTGAATGCTAAATCTGGTGCGGGTGATGAATCTGATGCTGTTAAAGAAACTTTTAAATTTAAAGATCAGGGTAATCGTGAACTTGGACTCAGATTTGAGTTAACTTTATCTTTCTCTCGTTATATTGGCATGAATCCTACTATTAAACTGCCCTTTAAACGTTATGAGTTAGGTCCTGTTTTTAGAGATGGCCCTATTAAACTAGGACGATATAGACAATTCTGGCAATGCGATGTTGATGTTGTCGGAAGTAAGAATATGGCTGTTGATGCAGAAATTTTAACTTTAGCAATCGATACTTTCAAAGAATTAAAACTTGATGCTTATTTAGAAGTTAATAATCGTAAGATTCTTCGTGGAATTATTGAATTTGCAGGCATTAAACCTTCTTTATCTGATTCAGTTATTATTTCCATTGATAAATTAAACAAAATTGGTAAGGACGAAGTTAGAAAAGAATTAGAGCAAAAGAAAATTGATGATAGTGCTATTGCTAAACTATTAAGTGCTTTTGATGTAAGTGGTTCTAACGAAGAAAAATTAAATATGCTTAAAGGCATATTGCAAAATGATGTTGGCAGGGAAGGAGTTAAAGAACTTGAAGAAGTTTTATCTTTACTTCCTAAAGGCGAAGTTGAGTTTAATGTAACTTTAGCTAGAGGTCTTGCATATTATACTGGAACAATTTTTGAAGGTTTTATGAACAAAAGTAAAGTTACTTCATCTATTTGTGGTGGTGGTCGTTATGACGAAATGATTCCCAAACTTCTTGGAACTGACAAAGAATATCCTGCAATTGGCATTAGCTTTGGTCTTGACGTTATAAATGATGTTTTAAAGCTTGAAAATGCTTCTGTTAAGAAAACTGTTGCAGATGTTTATATTATTCCTATTAAGACGACAAAAGAGTGTTTTAAAATTGCTCAAAAACTTAGAAATTCCAGTATAAAAGTTGATCTTGATATTGTTGGACGAGGTATTAGTAAAAACTTGGATTTTGCAAATTCTTTAGAAATTCCTTACGTTATCTTTGTTGGTCAGAAAGAATTAGATGCTAAAAAGCTTACTCTTCGTGATATGAAATCTGGTAAAGAAAGTTCTTTGTCTGTTGAAGATTTAATTAAGAAATTAAAGTGAATCTTGTTCTGTTTGCGTCATGATAATTGCTGCAGATATAGTATATAATCCTAGTTCTTCAGGAGTCTTAGCTTCCATTAATGATGCTAGTTCTTTTGCATTTTCAAACAGTTTTAAATCATTATTTACAACAACCATTGCAGCAGTATAAGCATCAAACTCTTTTTGATTGGCCATAACAGGATCGATTTCTAGAAGCGATTTTTGAGCTTTTTTTACTTTAGACATTTCTCCTTCAGCTAAAGTCATAGCTAAAGTATGATACATGTTTACTTCATTACTCCTAAGACTAAGAGCGTGTGAATTTTCTGCATTTAATATAACTTGGTTTAAATTACCATTTTCTTCTGCTAAAGCAGCAGTGTATCCTGCTATTTGTTCAGGACTCCCAGGTACATTTTCTTGAACTTTTGCTTGATAAGAAGTTAATTCTTCAGGACTATCAGATAATAATGCCGCAATCATGTATCCTGCTGTTTCTTCAGAACTAGAATTTGAAATAATTGATCCTACTCTTTGAGCTTTTTTTAGTTCAATATATTCTTCAGAATAAGTTGTTTTTATTCTTGAAAGTTCTTCTTTACTAAGAGTATTATCTACCGAACATCCAAATAATCCTGACAGTCCTGCAACAATTAATCCTGTTTTTAATAGATTTGATGTTAAACTCATAATACATGGTAATTAGAATTTCTTTATAAACATTTACTGGTCATCTATGCCTGTAAGAAATATTAACACTCCTAATACAAAGAATATTATTCCTAAAAAACTTATAGAATTTCCTGGTGCAAGTCCAATTACTGCTCCTGTTGGCGATGGGGAACTACCTGCTAGCAATAATCCTGTAAAAAAGAATAATGCTGCTAGAACTCTTGTTTTAAGCATTTAATTGTTTTATTGTTTTCTTTATTTAAACTTTTTCTTCTATTTCTATATAGAACTCTTCTGAGAATAAAAATGGCGTTTTAATTTGGTTTATTCTTTCAAGTTGTTTTTTACTTTCATTTCGACTTATTTCATAATTACTCGTTATACTATTAAATGGCAATACTAATTTATCTAAACTTACAACTTGTTTAAATTCATTTTCTTCCGTATAAACCAATATATGACTCGGAATGTTTTGTAGTTCAGTTTGTATTTTTGCAAATAAATGTCCAAAACAAGCATGTTGTTCTCTTCCTCCACTACTACCAGAATGACCTAATGAAAAATAAACTTTTTGTTCTTCATCAATCATTAAATATGTTTGTATTTGAGTTGTTAGTTTAGCGTAATAATCTAAAGGCGGTGGCAAATTTATGACTCTTTCATAATTATTGTTTGTTCTTGGATTAGTTATTTTTGAAAACTCCTTTTTCCATTTTTTCCCATGAACTTCTTGATACTCTTGTTTTATTCTTTTTTTTGCTTCAGATTCTAATGTTTGTTTTAATTCTTCAACACATTCATCAATCAATTCTCCTTGTTTTTTTTGATTTCCTTCAGCTCGTTTTTTATTCATTAAATCGTCAACTTCTTCGTTTAATTGATTGTTATTTTGAAACCATAATTTATGAACTTCTTCTTCTAATCTACTAGAAATCGTTTCGTTTGTTTTAATCATATATTCTGAATTTTCCCATAAAGAATCTGCTAATGGCATAACTTCAAGATATATTGTTAAAAAAGAATAATTTTTATCTTTTATTTCATTAAAAATAATTTCATGATTTAAATGTTTAAATCTATTAGTTAAATATAATGGTTCTTTTATTTGTTCAAAAAACTGTTTTAGTTCTATTGAAAGAGGGTTATAATTTTTAGAATAATACTTCATTTAACGTGTGACCTCAAAACCATCTACTTCTTCTTTTAATTTTTTAGCTTCAGCGTTAGTTTCAAAATGTAATCTTACTGGTTCAATTAGTTTGTTAATGTATTTTGCAGTCGTATTTTTCAAGTCCATTGGATGTAAATCTCCTTTAGTATAAACTTCTACTAATTCTTCGTAAGATTTTATTTCAAGGTTTCCACCAAATTTTTCTGGCCTTTCTACTTTTATACTTTCAAATTTCTCAAAAACAATATATTTGTTATATTCCATTATTGGATTTTCTTCAACTTGTTTTTCTGGACAATATGCTTTATTGATTTTTCTTTGAATGTCTTTTTCTGAATCAGTCATAAAAATTGCCGAGTCAGGTTTTGACTTACTCATTTTCATATCAATTGCTTTATCAGCTGCACTTTGGCCTTCAGTATTTGCTGGTTGACCAAGTCCCATCAACATGTGATGACTTACAATTACAGGTTTTCCATAACCTAATTTAGGCCCTACTTCTCGTGCTAAAACATTTACTTTTCTTTGGTCCATTCCTAGTTGGCAAACATCTGCTTTTAAGTAAAATATATCTGCTGCTTGCATGCAAGGATAGAGTATTTGTGATGATTGCATTACTTCGCCTTCTTTTCGGCCCATTATTTGACCACATCTAATAATTCTTTTCAAAGTTGAATTTCTTGATACTTGCATCACGTTTTTCCAATATTCGGGATCTTTTACTAAATCACTTGCCCATATGAATTCAACGTTTTTTAAGTCCATTCCACAAGCTTTCCAGATTTCAACCAAGTATTTTCCTACTTTCTGGATTTTTTCAAGGTCTCCACCCATTTTATTGTTAGCCCATCCATGCCAGTCAGCAACTAACATCTTGAATTTAAAGCCTGCCTTAGTCATTTTATTGACGTTTATGGCTCTTAGTATTCCCTGAGCGATATGAGGCGCTCCTGATGGTTCAAATCCGTCGTATGCAATTGGATTCTTTTTTGTTTCTAGAATAGTTTGTAGGTCTTCTTCAGAAATTATTTCTTCACCTACTTCTCTGATTAAATTTAATTTTTCTTGAGTATTCATAAGACTCTAATAAGAAGAGTTTTATTTAAAGTTTTCTGATAGAAATCAGGACAATGAATCTTTTATCTTGTCAAATAAAGTTTTTTGTGGCTCAACATCAACTCCAAGTTCTATTCCAAGTTGTTTAATTAAGTCTTTTTGTTTTTTAGTTAAAGTTTCTGGTGTGTGAACTATGACTTTTATTAATTGATCTCCAGT
Source organism: Candidatus Woesearchaeota archaeon (assembly GCA_937912225.1). GTDB lineage: Archaea > Nanobdellota > Nanobdellia > Woesearchaeales > JAHIUF01. Next base: position 17,648 of record CALDOJ010000020.1, read on the forward strand.
ACCATAACTATGTAAATAAGGAATCCCTTTATTTTTCATCTTAAAGATAGTGCCTGTTTGTGTTCCTGCAGGTATTTTTATCGTTGCTTTACCTTTTAGTGTTGGAACTTTTATCTCTGTTCCAAGTGCTGCTTGTACAAAGCTAATTGGCATTTCTAAGTAAATATCATTTTCATGTCTTTGGAATAGTTCGTGTTCTTCAACGTGAATTATAACATATAAGTCTCCTGAAGTTCCATTTCTAAATCCTGCTTCTCCTTGTCCGCTCAATCTTAATCTTGATCCGTCTTCTACTCCTTCAGGAATATCAATTTCTATTTGTTTTTCTTTTTTTACAGTTCCTGTTCCATCACATTTACTACAAACATTTTTGATTGTTTCTCCAGTTCCGCTACAAGCTCTACAAGTAGTAGTAGTTTGAAATACTCCAAAGGGTGTTCTTCGAGCTAAGGTTACTCTTCCTGCACCACGGCATTCAGTACAGGTTACTTGGTCAGATCCTCCTGCTCCATCACATTTTTCGCACGATTCTTGTTTTCTGATTTTAATTGATTTTTTTATTCCAAATGCTGCTTCTTCTAAAGTTATTTTCATATCTGCTCGAAGGTCGTTTCCTCGATTTCTTCTCGAACTTCTTGATTCTCTTCCCCCAAATCCAAATCCTCCACCAAACATATCTCCTAAGTTGTCAAATATATCATCAAAGTCTGTTCCTGCTCCTGAAAAATCAAATCCGCCAAAGCCACCGCCTTGTGGTCCTCCTCCTTGTTTGAAGCTTTCTGAACCGTATTGATCATACTGTTGTCTTTTGTTTTCATCCCCTAAGATGGCTGCTGCTTCACTTACTTCTTTAAACTTTGCTTCTGCACCTTTTTCTTTGTTTAAATCAGGATGATACTTTTTAGCTAGCTTTTTATATGCTTTCTTGATTTGATCTTTAGAAGCGCTTTTATCAACTCCTAGAACATCATAATAATCTTTCTCTGCCATGTTCAATAACCTCTGGTTTTTGAATAATCAAAAATATATTTATTTTTGTACATTGTGTTATAATACCTCTATTACTTCTCTTAACGGAGTCATCCTTGGAGAATCATATTCTTCATCTGTTAAGTTGTGTATTGCGAATAATGCATCTAGCGGTTTGGAAATATGTCTCCTGTAATGTTTAGGATAACAACTTTCTAAATCTCCTTTTGCTAATACATGAATATATTGTGTTTTTAAGAACTGAATTTTTTCATATCTGTTTTTGAATGGTCGATTTCTAATTGCTCTATAAATCGGTTTAATCTGGAATCTTCCTTTCAAAGCATCTAAATCAGTCATTATCAAATATGGTATCTTAAATATTCTTAGTAAGTCAACATATACTTCAAAGTTATCTTTACTGTAACTGCTCACAACTTTAATTTCGGCTGTTGATTTTGAATACCTTTGGATTAAACCGTCCATGAATATCTTATCAGATATTCCTTCTACAAGTAAAACTTTATCTGCAAAAAACATCTCGCAATTTTCAGCATTTAATTCTTGTTTTAGTCTTTCTCGGTCAATATACTGTTGTGGTCTCATAGAACAAATTTCTGTTCTTGTTCCTTTCTTAATAATTCTAAATAAGTTTTTTATTTCATCCGGTTCAACAAATACTGGCGAATGCGTAACTATGAACATTTGCGTTGTTGCTGAAAATTCTTGCATTAATCGATATAATTTTCTTTCTGCTTCTGGATGTAAATGTATTTCTGGTTCTTCAATTGCCAATATTTTTCCACCTGAAATAATTATTTCATGAAGTAATAACAGTAATTCGTTATTTCCCCCGCCAATCGTTGATAGTGGAATATCTGTTTTATCTTCTGATAAAAACTTAACATCAATTACTTTATTTGCTTCTTTAACTGTTTTAACTTCTTCTATTAGTGGAGATATTTTATCGATAAAGGTTGTGAATTGTTCGTACAATACTTTTCGATCATCATCTTCACTATTTGCAATTTGAATTAATGAATCTTTAATGTAATCTTCTATCTTTGATTTTTCTGCCATCGGCGTCGGATCTCTAATTATAATCCTATCTGCTGGTATTAATATGAATAAATCAGTTATTTTTTTTAGAATATTGCTTGCCAGAGTTCCTTCAATATTATCTTCGTATCCCCCTTTTTTATTTAAGAATCTTTTTTGTTCGTTAGGCGTCTTAATAATAATCTTCTTGTCTAGTCTGATAAAGTCCAAATATACTCTGGTTTCATCAGCAGACCCGGATAGTTTTCTTGAAACAACTAAATCATATTTTTCTTTCTGACCTAAATCTAATCCCAACTTGAGCATTTCCGAATGTGAAACTTCTAAATGAGCAGTTATTTCTGCTTCAGGATTTTTCTTGTCTAAAAATTGATATAATAATAAATCATCAAACACCGTTTCTAATTCGTTCTCAGATTTTAAAGTTGCAACTTTTCTAGCATCATGAATATTTGCATTAAATAATACATCTAATGCACTTATGACGTTTGATTTTCCTGCATCATTCTTTCCAATAAAAATGTTTAACTTATCAAAATTATCTAATTCTATTTTTCTAATACTCTTATAATTTTTAATTAATA
>CALDOJ010000021.1 GCA_937912225.1 Candidatus Woesearchaeota archaeon
AATACTAAATAGAATAAAGAAAAATTAGATGTCTAAGTTCACAACTTTTTTCGCATGAGTTTCGATGAATGCTCTTCGCGGTTCAACTTCTTCACCCATTAAGATTGTAAATATTCGGTCAGCTTCAACAGCATCTTCAATTTTTATTTGCTTTAAAGTTCTAGTTGTAGGATCCATAGTTGTTTCCCATAATTGATCAGGATTCATTTCTCCAAGACCTTTATAACGTTGAATTGAAGCTCCAGCACCAAATTCTTTTAGAAGTGCATCTTTTTCTTCTTCAGTTTGAGCATATTGTTTGCTTTTACCTTTCTTTACTAAGTAAAGTGGTGGTTGAGCTAAGTAAATAAACCCTGCATCGATTAATTCTTTCATATATCTAAAAAAGAAAGTAAGAATTAAAGTTGTAATATGATTTCCATCAACATCTGCGTCAGTCATAATTATAATTTTATGATATCTCGCTTTTTCAAGATTAAATTCTTCTGCAATACTTGTTCCAAGAGCAGTAATAATTGTTATGATTTCATTACTAGTCATAATTTTATTGATTCTTGCTTTTTCAACATTCAAAATTTTACCCTTTAATGGTAAGATTGCTTGAAATTCTTTATTTCGTCCTTGTTTTGCACTTCCACCAGCCGAATCTCCCTCTACTAAGAATACTTCACATTTACTAGCATCTTTTTCAGAACAATCAGATAATTTACCTGGAAGAGTTGAAGTTTCTAAAATACTTTTTCTTCTTACAAGTTCTCGTGCTCTTTTTGCAGCATCTCTTGCTTTAGCAGCATTCAAAGATTTCTCAATAATTTCTCGAGCGACTTTAGGAGTTTCATCTAAAAAAGTATTTAATCCAGAACTCACTAAACTATCAACAATCCCTTTAACTTCAGAATTTCCAAGTTTAGTTTTGGTCTGACCCTCAAATTGCGGTTCAGGAATTTTAATAGAAATAATCGCAGTTAATCCTTCTCTTACATCTTCGCTTGAAAACTTAATTTCTTTACCAGATTTGTTGGTTTTTTCAACGTAATTATTTAATGATCTTGTAAGAGCAGTTTTAAAACCAGAAAGATGCGTTCCACCTTCATGAGTATTAATATTGTTAACAAAAGAAAATACGTTCTCAGTAAAAGCATTAGTGTATTGCATGGTTACTTCCATTTCAATATCTCCTTTTGTTTGATGAAGATAGATTGGTTCATGTAATGCAGTTTTATGCTTGTTTAAATGCTCTACAAAACTAATAATTCCGCCTTCATAATGAAATTCTTTCTTTTTACTTTCACGTTCATCTTCAAATTCTATTTTTAATCCTTTATTTAAAAAAGCTAATTCTCTAAGTCTAGTTGCAACAGTATCAAAATCGAATACTGTAATAGAGAATATTTCACTATCAGGTTTAAACTTTACAGTTGTTCCTCGACCATCAGTTTTACCTAAAATTTTTATTTTAGAGTTTGTTTTTCCGTGGTCAAAAGTTAAATAATAAATTTGTCCATCCCTTTTAACCCACACTTCCAAACTAGATGATAAAGCATTTACAACTGAAACTCCTACTCCATGAAGTCCTCCTGAAACTTTGTAAGTTTTATCGTCAAATTTTCCTCCTGCATGAAGTTTTGTCATTACAACTTCTAATGCAGACATTTTGAATTTCGGATGCATATCAACTGGAATTCCTCTTCCATCATCCTCAACAGAAACACTATTATCTTTGTGAATCGTAACTTTAACCGAAGTACAGTTACCAGCCATAGCTTCATCTATTGCGTTATCAACGACTTCATAAATTAAGTGATGTAAACCTCGTTCACTAGTGCTTCCAATATACATGCTAGGTCTTTTCCTAACAGCATCTAAGCCTCCTAGAACAGTAATATTTTTTGCATCATAACTATTAGTATTTTCTGCCATTTTCTTACCTTTTCACCCTCATAAAAACAACTTTAGAAGTTGTATTAAAATTAATACATAACTCTTTAAAAACTTTTCTATAAAAAACGGCTTTTTCAGGTCTTAAAAACCATTATTTAAAAAGCTTGTAAAAGTTTATATAAAATATTAACTTTCTAATTGAAATGGGTGTTAAATTTAAAAAAGAATTAGAACAACTAATAGCATCTGAGAACATTGCTGATTTAATGGATTCTGCAATGAATTTTTTTGAAAAAAAGGCTTTCAAAGAAGCATCATTTTTGTTTGAAAAAATTGTCGAAATAATGCCAAACAATCATAATCAAATCTACTTATTAGCAGAATGTTATTATCAACAAGGAAAAATCGATGAAGCAATTAATTATTACAAACAAATAATCGAATTAGAATCAAACAATGACACCTATTACTTAGGTTTAGGGAGCTGTTATAAAAAAAAAGACCTTCTTCAAGATGCTTTAAAAAACTATAATAAAGCTTATGAATTAAATCCTAAGAAGGAAAACAATTTATTACAATTAGGGTTTTTACATATTAAACTATTGGAAATGGCAAAAGCAGAGGAATTTTTTATGAAGGTTATAGACTCCAATCCTAAAAGTTCTTCAGGATACTTTGGAACAGCAATTATTCAATCATTTAAACAATTACCTTCAGAAGCTTTACTCAGCAGTTTAAAAGCAATTAACTATGATACTCAAAATAATCTGCTTTTTAATTCATTAATAAAAAATATTTTATCTCAATTCAAAGGAATTAATCATACTATTTCAGAACTTGAATCGTCTTTAGAACAAACAGGCGATTACTCATCTGTTGGTAATGTTCTGGTTAGTCTGCTCGACGTAAAAGGTGATGAATTTCATTACCTCGATACTAGTAGAAAAGTCATTAATTTGTTAAGAAAAGATCCGAATTTCTCTTTAAAAAAAGAAGGGATTTTTGGCTCTTTTGAAAAAAGTTCTTCTAATCCTGTAAAAGTTGATTTGACAAACATCATTTCTGAAAATCTTTACATCATAAAGACTAATGATTCAAGAAGAGATTTAGTTGAAGAAAGAAAACGTTTAGAAGAAGAATATGTAACTCATTCTTTTATTTCAAATACTCTGGCTTTGTTTGATAAAAAAAGTTTTGATAAGGTGCCTATTCCATTAAGTTATTTTGAACAAGATGATGAAATATTTTATTTTCAAAAAAGAAAAAAAGGTTTGACTCTTGAAGAATTAGCCCCTGCTTTAAGTCCAAAAGCTTTAACTAAAGAAATAAAATTAGTTTTAGAAACCATGGCTAAAGTTCATTTTTTAGCAACTGAAGAATTAGAATTAAAAGGTGAAGAATATTTTTTTGGTATTGCAGATCAAGAAAAAGTTTACGAAGTTAATGTTCCAAAAATAAGTTATTTTAATAATTTCATAGAACGAGCAATTAAAGGTAAAGTTACTGATAAAAATCATCGACTTGGATTTAACGATTCAACAGGTCCTTTTATTGAAGCTTATAATGAATTCATGAATTTTAGTTATACGCCTCATTTTTTACACGGAGATTTTTATGAATGTAATGTTTTAGAAGGAGGATCAATTATTGATTGGGAAAAGAAATGTGTTGGTGATTTAACGTTTGATTTAAGTCATTTTTTAGAAAATCCTTTCTTTGATCATTTGGATAAATCTGAATTAATAAGCCATTATGTTAATTCATTAATGGATTTTGGTGTAAACAAAGATTTAATTTATGAAATGAATGACAATTATCACAAAAATAAAGTTCATAATTTATTCTGTCAAATTGGAGCGAATTTAAATCAGGGTAAAAATGATATTGCTTTAATGTATACTGAAAAAACTTTAGAAACAATACAAGGAAAATTAAAAGATACGTTCGTTAATTTTTTGAATGCAACAACACACAATCATCTCAAACAATTAATTTAAACTTGTGAAGCTAATAATGCAGAGTTCATTTCAAATACTGTTTCAGAAATATTCTTCAAAAAATAAAGTAATTCTCTATCTTGTTTTGATTCAATAGCATTAACTATTTGTTTCTTTAATTTAGTTCTTTTCGTTCCAAAATCTTCTAGTTTATTTAATTTAAAATCATAAAATAATTCATAGAAATTTCTAAGGAAAGAATTTACTTGCCTATACAATTCAGAAGTTTCTTTTTTTATTGAACTAGGATTGTTAATATGATGTTTGCATAAATCTCGATATATATCTCCAACTTTTTCTAATTGTTCAGTTATATAATATAACGGTGCTACTCTTTTATCTCCTTTGTATTTACCTTTATTTAAGATTCGTCTGCAAAAATCTGTGAATCGATTAATATTGTCGTCCCTTAAAATTATGTTCTTCAATTCTTCATCATCTTTTTGTTCAATTGCAACAATACTATCCTCAGCAACTCCTAATAAAAATAAGAACGCTCTTCGCAATACTTTATCAAATTCATCTGCTTCAGATTTAGATAATCTTTCTATTAAAACAAAGTTTTTACCTTCTTCTATTATTTCAAACCCTATACATGAACGTCTGATAGTGTTATTTATTATGTTTAATTGTTCTGCATTTTCAAAAGTAACTTTTATTCGATCATATCCTGCTTTGTATAATGCACCAATATATCGATTTAACATCCCTTTTAATTCTGAAAGATTTATTTCTTTTTCATTTATTACGTCTGTTCCTTCAGTTGCTATAAGTAATCCATGCTTGTCTTCTAAGACATCAATTTCATCGCCTTTGTTGATTCCAAGTGATCTCGCCCATTTACTTGGTAAAGAAACAACTAATGTTTTTCCTGCTAATTGTATTACTTTCCTCTTCATATAGTATAAAAAAACATTCAAATATATAAATATTTCGTAAGTATATAATTATATAGCAATATATAAGTTATTAGGATAAATTATATAATTTTTTCACAGCTTATAATACTAGATTTTCCGGAACAAACAAAAAAGTTCCAAAAAAATC
>CALDOJ010000022.1 GCA_937912225.1 Candidatus Woesearchaeota archaeon
AAGAAATATTTCTACAAATTTTTATTCTATATCTTCCATGTTTAGAACTGGTTTTAGAAATTTATCATTGTCATCAAATGCTATTCGTTCGCATGCCGTGTTAATATACATTTCAATGAATGGAAAGTTTTCTAAGCTTTGAGGATCAATATTGCTTGAGAGTAAATAATAAAAATTCTTTTTTTTATATCTTTCTTTAAGTTTAAGTGCTTGTTGTAGTTTTGATTGACCTGGTTTTGTTGTTAATATAACTCCAATTTCTGTACTCATAAAGAACTTTGCTCGAGCTCCTTGAACTCTTTTTTTCAAAGCAGTTACATCTTTTCCTGATAATTCTTTTTCTTCTTTTGTCATCGGGTCGTATGCAAAGACTGGTTTATTATTTTTTAAAATTAATGCTTGTGGATGAAACATTCCATCTCCTATGTACAAAAACGCATCAAAATCTTCAATGAATTCTTGAACGTTGCAACCTAAAATTTGACCTTTGTGTCGAGTATGACGAGGCATTGTCAATAACACGTGCTTCCCTGTTTTTTCAATTTGATTTTTCATAGAATCCAATTGTTTTAAGAATTGCGCTGTTGTAAAAAGCATTACTTTTTCTGGAAGTTTTTCTAATAAAGTCTTAGGTAATTTAACCTTTTCATCATATTCAACTTCAACAAACATTACTTTCATAAAACTTGAGAAAAAGATTCGGTTTTAAAAAGATATTGTTCAAGCATTACTACTCTTGAATAAACCTAAGAATTTATATAGTATTTCTCTAATAATATGAAGAATGGCCGAGTTAGAGAAGACACTAAGTTTTCCAATCTTATTATTAATTACAATTAATTCGATAATGGGTACTGGAATTTTCTTTTTACCTGCATTAGGTGCTAAAGAAGCAGGTCCTATGAGTATTATTTCTTGGATTGGTTTATCTTTAATTTCAATTTATATTGCTATGTGTTTTGCAGAGTTAGCGAGCATGTTTCCTAAGTCAGGAGGCACTTATGAGTTTTGTAAACAAGCTTATGGAAGCTTTCCTTCTTTCTTAGTTGGTTGGGCAACATTAATCGTTGGAAATATTACTATCGCCATGCTTGTCGTCGGTGCAATTCGTTATTTAAACCCTGCATTACCCAATGTTTTTAAAATAGGAATTAGTTTAATGTTCATTTTATTATTTAATTTTTTAACTTACAAAGGAATGGAAACCAGTGCAGTCATGTTAACTGCTTTTGCAATTATTACGATTGGTTCTTTGTTAGGCCTTATCATTCCTGGATTAAGAGTTATGGATTTTAATAACATGGTTCCTTTTTTCACACATTCTTTTTCAAAAGTTTTCATCGCAATATTCTTCATTGCAGAAACTTTTTTTGGTTGGGAAACAGCCACATTCTTATCAGAAGAGACCAAAGATCCTCGAAAAAACATCCCTAAAGCTTTAATCTATGGAACAGTCATCATCGCAATTATGTGTATTTTATTCGTTGTAACTTCTCTTGGCGTTATTCCTTGGCAAACATTTGGTTTATCACAAGTCCCTTTAGCTGATTTAGCAGGAGTTCATTATGGACCTGTAGGCGTTCAAGCGTTCACCATTCTTGTTTATTTATCAATTATCGGCAGTGTTGCTGGTTGGATTGTTTCAGCACCTAGATTAATTCTGGCTTTAGCTAGAGATAAGCTTTTTATTTCTCAATGTGCAGAGATTCATCCTATCAATCAAACTCCTCATAACGCGATTCTTTTCCAAACAATTCTTACTAGTATCTTAGTTATTCTTGGTTCTGGTTCTTATGAAACTTTGTTAGAACTATTGCTTCCTTTAGCGTTGATAATTTATGCAGCAACTCTTTTTAGCATGGTTATTCTCAGATATACAAAACCTGAACTTGAGCGTGGTTTTAAAGCGCCATTTGGTAAAATCGGACCAATATTAGTAATTCTTTTTTTATTTGGTTTAATTGTTGCTTGGGTTTTAAATTCTCATGCAGCATTGCAAATTTTTAAAATTGGTTTATCATTCATATTATTTGGTGTTCCAATATATTTTCTTTTATTATTTTATTATGATCCTGACGCAATTATTAAGATGACTAATTACTTCGCGTTCTTACATTTATGGTTGGAAAATGTTCTATTACCAAAAAGTGTTAGACGAGATATTCTTGCTCATTTCCAAGATTTTGAACGAAAAAAAATATTAGAATATGGTGCAGGTGTTGGAACTTTTACTTTGCATTTAGCAGAAGCTGTTGGTCCGGAAGGAAAAATATATGCAACAGATATTAGTGAAAAAAATCTTGGTCTTTTGAAAAAACGTTTAGACAAAAAAGGTCATTCTCATGTTGAATTAATTCACGATGAACATCATGTTAGTAGAATTCATCCATCTATAAAAACTGTTGATATGATTTTTTCTATAGGTATGATGGGTTATATGCAAGATGTCAAAAAAATATTACAAGATATGCGCGATATTTTGCCTGAAAATGGAAGAATTATGATGGTTGAATATATAGATTTTTTCTGGATACTGCCTAATATTAGTTGGTTATCTTCTAATGATAGAATTGAAAAATTATTTCGTGAATGTGGATTTTCAGTGAATGTTAAGAAAAAAAAAGGCAGTTTATGGAATTATGTAATGGTTTATGGTATTAAATCTGATAAAGATATTCCGTTCATTTAACCATAAAACTAAAGCTTTTCTAAATAGTTTAAGAATTTGAAGTACTCTTGTGCACAATCTCTGCAATAAATATTTTCAGGCAGACCTCTCATACAAAACTCTGCTTCTTCATTACAGGCAATACACTTTTTTTTCTTTGTGAGGCGTTTCTCCTCTTTCTTAACTGCTCGTATGATGCTCATGAGTATGAAATAAGATTTGAAAGAATAACATTATGAACTTAATATTTAAAAAATTTACGGTGATTTAATGAGAAACTCGCTAAAGTTCACAAAATTGTTTTTATTTTATGTTAAATCGCCGTAAGTTATATAAAGTGTCCATCTTTTTACTTTTAAATTATGTATAAACCAAACACTCCACAAACTGCAGAAGAAATTCAAGAAGAAATTCGAAGAGTTAAATTACCTAGAGGCGAACAAACGCTTGGTATTCTTGAACAAAGATTAGGTGGTAGTAGATGTAGTGTTCGTTGTTTAGATGGTAAAACACGTGTTTGTAGAATTCCTGGTCGTCTTAAGCGAAGACTTTGGGTTCGAGAAGGTAATGTTGTTCTAGTTGAACCTTGGGAATATGGTGGAGACGAAAAAGGAGATATTATATTCAAATATAAACCTAATCAAGTTAATTGGTTAAAAAGTAAAGGTCATATGGATCAATTAGATGAATTTGAAGAATTCTAGTTATTGTTATTTCTCACTCCAAAGATAATAAATCACTCCTATTACACCTACAGTAATAAACATGTCTGCAAAGTTAAATACAGGCCATATTTTAAAATCTATAAAGTCAACTACGTATGATCGAAATATTCTATCAATAAGATTTCCAATAATACCAACTATTATTATCATTAAAAAGAAGTTTGATTTCTTTGGAAAATGATCATAATTCATCATTAAAAGACCAATTGCAATTAATGAAATCCAAATGAATAATGAGTTAAAATTTTGCAATATCCCGAATGTTGCACCAGTGTTTTGTACAAATCGAATGGCTAATAATTTCAAATCTATGTTTGGATTAGTATTGACAATTATTGCTTTAAATATTTGATCAATTGCTAATAGAACAACAAAGATTATTGAATAAAAATATTTTTTCATCCTTACCAAGAAACTCTTTTCTTTTTATCAGAATCATCTTCCGCTAATTTCTCAATTTTTTGAAGTCTTTGACTCATTGCATCAAGTTCTGCTTTAATAGTGTCTAATTTTGAAGATATTAGCTCCATATCTCGATTCTGAGGAGCTATTTGTGATTGTTGTTGAGACGTAGTAGACATAGGATTTGAAGACCTTGAAGATGGTGAATCAGTTACTTTCTCAAAACCCATTTTTTCTAAGTCAGCAGTTCCCAAATCATCAGTAACAGTTGCTCCAGGGTTAAATTCTCCTGGCGGTGAAGAAAGTAAATCATCATTAGGAGACGAGTCTAAACCAAGATTATCTTGTGGCATAGTGCTCATATCTTGAGGCAAAGGATCATCAAATGTAAAATCATCATCTTTTTTCCAAAATTTTAATTTATCAACAAAACTCATGTTTCTTCCTCCTCTACTTGTTGTGCAAGAACAGCAACAACTGGTTCAGGCAACACATCTAACATTTTGAACATGATTGTTTCAGGGTATACTTCTATAACTTCACTTTTGAACCAAGACATCAGAACAGGAACATCATTTACTGATCCTGTAAAGAATTTCTCTAAAACAAGCGCAAATAAATAACTTCTAAGTTTTTCATCTGAACTAAATTCACTTAAGAAAGCAGTTTCAATTTCCGATTTTAAAGTCAAATCTCCTTCTGACAATTCTTCTAGTAATAAAGAAATTGTATCATTTGATAACAATAAGTCTTTCATTAATTCTTTTGAAATAGTATAATTTCCAAAGTTAAAATAACTAACTTCAACATTATCAATCACATCAATGTTTGTAAGTAATAATTTGAATCTATTTTCCAACATTAATTCATAATCTTCTTGTTCATACAAATTTTGAATTTTAGAAACAGCATCTTTATTTAAGAAAGACATTGAAATACCTGCTTCTTCACTAACAATATCTGAACCAACTTTATCTAAATAATCAGTTAAGTCAGTTCCAGCTTGGTCTTCAATTGTTTGTCTAAAAGCATCAACTCCACCAGTTGTTTTTTGTAAGACTTTAAGATTGACACCTGCTAAAACCGAGTCTTCAGATGTTAATAAAAACAAGTTTTGTGAAGTTTTAAATTCTTTCTGAAAATCTATAGCGTCGTTAAAAGCAACTGAACCTATAATAACTGAAACAGTTATGAAAATTAGTAATATAGCAATCAAAAATTTAAAGAATACTTTTCCAAAACGAAATACTAATAAGATTGTTAAAATTGAAAGCACAACTGCAATCATGGCTACTATAGCAGGATTCATTAGATTTTAACACCTCTAGAGTAGAATTATTTAGTTAAGAGTATATAAAGTTTTTGTTGAAATCCTATTTTAAGAGAATGATCTTCTTATACCAACACAACCTTTAATATTAAGATCACCAGATTCTGTAAACATAGCCACATCCCCATCTGAATGAGTTATAATCAATTCTTTACTTTCAATAGAAGGTTGAATACTATCAACCCCTTCATTTAAAGTACCTAACAAATATAAATGTCCATCTTCATCAATAGCTGCAACAGTATTACCTGCAGAATTAGTTATTTTAAACGATTTTCCTGTTGGTTGGTCAACATTTAAATCTTTAATATCTCCTTTTAATTTCATAATACCATTAATATCTAACATGGCTACAATTTGACCATTTGCTTTAAAAACTAAGTTTTTAGCATTATCAAAATCTGCCGTTGCACAAGGTATGTCTTCACCCAAATCTAAAAAACTAGAAAATGTTTCAAATAATAATTCTCCATTTTGATCATAAAAATAAATTGTGTGATCTGAACTTGTTATTCGTTCAACTAATCGACCTGCATAATCATAAACATAATTTACATCTTCATATCCATCAGCATCTAAATCAATTCCAGAAAGATAATTTAATGGATTAAAATAAAATGATGTACCTGCATCAAAAGTTGTTGCTGAACTTCCTTCTTCTAATTGAAGCGAGTCAAAAAATATTTCTGAATCAACATTATTAGTTCTTGGTTTTAAAACTAATATTAATTCAATCTCATTAGTTAAACTTGAAGTAGGAGTTGGGAATGTAAATTCAAATCTGTTAAAATTATCTTCTATTATTTCAAATGTTTTGGCAGGTAAAATCCTTTTCCCGTCTTTTAATTCATAAATAATAATTTTTGCAGCTTGATTATCTACATTGTTTAAATCAGTATATCCACTTAAAGTATATGTTGTTGAAGGGTCTACTGTAACTATTTGTTCTAGTCCAACATCAACTATATTACTAATTGAATTTGAAGAATTAATTTTCAATGATGAATCTCCATTAACTGAATTTGTTGATACAACATCGAACTTAATAGTTTCTAAATCAGCTTCATTGTAAGAACCTAATATTGTTGTTCCTTTTACAAATTGTACATCATCAATAAATAAAGAACCAACTTCATTATTAAAATACACTTCTGGTTTACAATAAACTGCATCTGAATCAGTTGATATATCTAACTCTTTTAAAGTCCAATCTGAATTTTGTGATAAAAGATCTGTGAAAGTGTTAACTATTGCACCATTACTGTTATAACAATTCACAGTCATTGTCGCGCTTGAATCTGCGCCAGAAATAGTATTTGTCTTCATCCAAGCCGAAAAAATATACTCTGTTGAACCTTCAACTAATATTAATGAATCATCATCTAAAGTTACACCTGTATCACTGCTTGCTGAAATTTGAACATCCAAAAATAAAGATCGTTCCCCTGAATGATGCTCTGATGCCAAACTATAATCCATATCTTCAAAATTTTCAGGAGCATATTTAATCCAATCACCTGTACCTGTTTCAAAACCATAATCATCAATTAAATTATGATTAACAATTCTTTTTTCCCAACCAATGGGTGTTTTATTAATTTTTATATTTTCAAAATCAGGATTTGCTAATAAATTTTTTGTGCTTTTTGTTATAACATTTCCAGAGCCATCATAATTATAATAAGTCACACCATCATTTCTTAATTTATTTGAAACAGGATGATATTGATAATTATCAGAATTTTTTTCAAGAATATTTCCTGCTTTATCATATGCATAATCAAAAGCTTGAGAATAATATGGATTTGCTCCAAAAGGATTTGCAGTGATTAATCTATCAACAACATCATAAACAAAATCTACATATCTTCCTCCAATAGTTCTATCAAATATTTTTTTTAAATTTCCTTCAGCATCATATTCATAATCTTCATTGAATACTTGCCCTTGAGGACTAGTTGTTATTATTGATTCAACCCATCCTCTATCATAATATGTAAAATCTGTTGTGACAGAATGGTCATAAGTTATTGAATTAAAAGTGTTAGTCGGATTATAATCTACATTTATAGAGTGAAAATCTGTTGCTTCATAATAATTTTCTAATTTAGCAGCGTCAACATAAATTACACCCATTGAATTCACTGTTCCAGTTACAAAGAATACTTGTCCACTATCTGCTTTTGAATTTGTTATAAAAGAATAGCTTCTTCTAAACCATTCATCTTTAGGATCAGAATCAGTAATTGTAATACCAGTAGACCCATCAGCAATACAAAAATTAGTTCCACAACCACGAACATGATTAGTAAGACTCCAAGAACCAACAACTGGAATATCTCCAGGAATATAGAACCATAAACTATAAGTATAAACTGAATTTGGTTTTAAAGGAAAAACATTAGACTTAATACCTGAATAAGCAGCATCCATACTTTCAACTGATATTAAAGCAGCAGAGTTTCCATCTTTTGAAAGACTAGTTGTTGTTGTGAATGAATCTCCAGACCCTTCATATTGTTTCTCCCAATAATTTAAACCTGATTCAAAACTTGGATTAAATAACAAATCATTAACATAAACAGATGTTGGTTGATTTAAAATACTATAATCATAAGTTAATGATCGTCCACCAGGGTCAATCACTCTTAAAATATTATTCATATTATCATATTCATAAGTTGTAACAACTGTGTTTTCTGTGAATTCTCCTGGTACTTTTCCTAAGTATACATCATCAATTTGAAAATCAGTTCCGCCAGCAGTATCAGCCATTGAACCTATAGATAACCATTCTAAACAATTAGAAGTTTTTCTATTTGAAGCAACACAACTTGTAAGCATTTCTTCTGTAACAATTGCACTATCTGAATATTGAGTCCAAACATCATAAGTATTTGGAGTAATACTTTCAAAAGTAAGTTTAAAATTTCCCCATTGTTCTGTTTGACCAGGATTATTATATTCTCCAGTTCCAGAATTATATTGAGAACACCATCCTATTGCAAAACAAGCATATTGTGAAGCATTAGTTTCAGCAATTGTTCCTTTATATTTAAAACTTAAAAATAATTCATCACCAGGTTTTAAATTAAGATTATTAATTTTTTGTTTAAGAGCAACCCAATTTCTATCCCCACCACCTGCTTGTTGAATTCTCATAGTTTGACCGATAGAATCTTCATAACTTAAACTCACAGTTGCAGCAGGATATTCTTTTTTAAACCATGCAACTGCTAAATTATTGTATTCAGAAACATATTCAAAACCAGGATTTACTAATAAATTATTATAATTAAATTGTTTATATTCTTTTGTTATTCTACCTGCAAGGTCATATTCAAATAAACTGCTTCCTGATTGATCATCAACTCTGCAAATCTTACCCCAACTATGAATATTGTCTGCATGAACCCCTTCTTCATCTGGATTCCCACATTCATCATCATAAAAATAATTGTTGTAAACATTTCCTTGAACACAAGCACCATCATGACATATTTCACCAACTTCATCACATGCAAAAGTTTTCCCACAAAAACAATCTTCAGAATCTTCTCTGTCAATTAAAGTATCACAATCATTATCAATTCCATCATAGCAATTTTCTACTGGTAAACCTGTTAATGGAGCTTCACTTCCTTGATCACAATAACAATTCGCAACACTATCATCAACTAATCCATCGCAATCATCATCAAAATTATTACATACTTCTGTTGTATAAGGATTGATTGTTTCATCAGTATCAACACAATCACGTAATTCTATTCCATCAGGTTCTGGACAACCAGCATCAGAACCTACAGCTACAAAACCATCTTTATCTTCATCAATACAATTTCTACACTCCCCGTTTGTACAACCATATTCACAATTAAATGGTTCTTGATAATTATCCAGAGTCCAAATTTCTCCTCCTTCAACATCTACCCAGCCCATAGTACAATATTCTTCTATTACTTCTTCATCACTTCGACAATAATCAGTATAAGAATTACCAACAAGACAATATGCTGAAGAATCTACTTCAACACATTCCATTTCAGTAACTAATCCTTGATTATAAAAATCGTAAAATCCATAAAATCCAAAATCATCATCTCCAACCCCCTCACAACCATCACAAAATTCAATATTACTAGTTCCAGGAATACATGGACCAGAAGTATAATCAATATTTTCTTCCCGATCCCAAATAGAATCATCACAAGTCTCAGAAGTACCAGTACAAACTCCAAATTCTTCATCTCGCATTAAAATCCAACCACAACGACTTTCAACATATTCTCTTTCATTTGTATCATCATTACGACAATAAGTTCTATAATTATCAAGTCGAGCATCTAAATAATCTCCATAACAATAAGTTCCTACAGAGCTATAAGCAGTACCTGCAGCATTACAACAAGGTGATGAAGGGTCACAAGTAATTCCAGTATCTTCAAAACAAAGACCATTACCATTAACATGAAGTCCATCAGCATCCGTTAAATCTGTTCCAGTACATGAAACACCTGAAGAAGCTCCTGCACAAATCTCGCCATAAGCACAAAGAGCTTGAGGGTCAACTTGACAAGTACAATCTACAGCCGATACAAAAGATTCATTAAAACCTTGAAATAAAAATAGTGATATAAATATAAATAATAAAACTAAAATATTCTTTGAAAAAATATTTCCTTTATTCATACAAGTCACCTAAATAGACACTCATAATTCTCCCAACAGAATCATATTCATTTAATCGAACAACTCCTCTTTCATCTTCAATTTTGATAAGGTTTCCAACTGCATCATAACCAATTTTTGTATAACCTGAATCAGGAGTTTCAGTACCTATTCTATATCCTAATAAATCATAATAATTTTTAATTGATCGACCCATTGGGTCTTGAATTTCAAGTAATTTTCCATCAGGCGAAAAATTGTATGAAACATTAATATCATAACCTGAACCCATACAACCTTCTCCAGGGTCAATAATTGTTCCTTCAGCTAATAAACATTCAACAGGACAAAAACAAGGACTATCCTCATTTACTAAAATAGTTTCACAATTATTACATTCAGGAACTACTTCACAAGTCTCATATTTATCAACAATAACATCTTCTTTTAAAATACAACCTTCTGGACAAGAACAACCAATATTATGATTACATTGCTCAGTACAAGAACCTAATCTTGGCATTGGAGTAACATCAAGTAATCGTCTTCTAACTCCAGAAGTACCAGATATACCAGATTTACCTTTTCGTTTTGAACTATCCGCAGAACCTTTACTTCCTCCTATTCCGCCAGAAACATCATACTTTAAAGAATCATACAGATTTTTAAAAGTACTTGATAAACTAAATGAAGAGATAACTATTGTTCCACCGTTTCCTCCTCCACCAGCACCACCTGAACCCGAATCATCACGAACATCTTGAATTAATCCAAATCCTACATTAAAGAAGTCTTCTCCTGCAGTTCCGCCATTTCCACCATTTCCGCCAATAGCTTCAAATTTACCAGAACCTATAAGATTAAACATATCAACATAAATTGTTCCACCGCCACCGCCACCGCCAGCACCAGAACCTCCCATACTTAAAGTCCAATAAGCACAATCACTGTCTCCTGTTTTACCATTTTCTCCATTACGTCCATTAACAGTTATAACACCATTATTTTCTAAAGTTGCATCTTCTCCTAAAAATCTTATTATAGCTCCTGCAGATCCGCCTTTTCCACCGTCAGCAATATCTTTTGAATTACAACAACCTCCTGTATAACCTTCAATAACGGTTCCACAAGATCGGCCTCCATCAGCACCATTTCCACCAGCAGATGGTTGATTCGTGCCTCCAGCACCTCCACCACCACCAACAGAACCTTGACTATTTTTTGAACCGCCCTTTCCACCATTATTACCTAAACTAGATTTTCCTGCTGTTTGTTTTGAAGCATCTGATCCACCAGCCTGACCAATCTCCGAATCTATAAAATTAATTGTAACTCCTTGTAAAATATTTAATCCACCATTAAAAGTATAAGTAACTTCAGAACCTTTTTGAACATCAATATCTTGAGATTGAGAAACAATAAACTGAGTTGAAAACGTTTGACCTGGTTCTATACAATCATCACCACTACTAAAAATTCCTCCTGCATTATTACAGCTCTCTAAAGGTTCAACCGCCAATATAAAAGGAACTAAAAGTAATATTAAACCAATTATTAAAATTGATTGCATTAACTTTTCACTCATAATAATTTTTTTCATTTTTTTATATTGTTTGTCTTCCTTGTTCAACCATTAAAACTTTATTATGAACTATATCATATGTATAACGAGTCCATTGATGATTTTCATCTTGAACAGTTACAGTAGGTAATCCATCTTTACTACCATAAGTATATTCAACAAGCGAATTATCAGGCATCTTTTTTATCCACAATCTTCTCAATGGTTCATCATAATAAAAAAATTCTGTGAATAAAATATTAGGATAATTCGTTAAAAACCAATTAACAGTCTTAAAAGAACCACCAGTGTTTGCAATAAAAGGCTTTGCATCTTTTATAACTTCACCATAAACATTAGTTACTACTAAATTAACCAAATAATTACCATTATCCATTTTAGTTTGTGTTTGAATCTCCGTTCCAAGTGAATCAAAAAAAGATATTTGCTCAGTAGTTTTTCCTTCTTTTATTTTTGAAATAGTTATTGTTGAAGCAGGCTCATCTTTACTAACATAATTATTATAAATAAATTCAAGTGTTGGACTATCAACAGAATCATCTTGTTGAATTATTTTAGTAAGTCGACTAAAATCATCATAAATATAAGTTGTTGATTGATTATAAATATCAAAAGTCTTCCATAACAAACCAGAATTTGGATAATACTCTTTTCTTACAATAGGATTGTCAATTGACCCAAACTCAGGATTCCAACTTCGATTAAAACGACCATATTCATCATAAACATTGTAAAAAATGTTTCCATTTCCATCTAATGCTGCTTCGATCTTGCCTGTGTCAGTGTAATCTAACATAATCATTTTAGATTCAGAACCATCATCATTAAAATGAGAAATAGATTCTGGATAAATTTGCCCATCATTAAAAACTCCATAATTAATTTTCGATCTGGATAAAACATCACCATCATTATTTTTCTCAATTATTTCTTCAAACATTAAACTCATTTTTTTATTGTTAAGAATTTCATCATCAGCTAAAATAACTTCTTTAACTAAATCTTTACTCTCATTATTCAAACCTTTATTTCTTTCAGTAACAGATATTGGAAAACCTGTTGTAAATCTTTTTGGGTCCCATACTTCTCTTCCGTCAGCGTAAGTAAACCAAGGTAGATCATATTCATTATTAATTACTTTTTGAAAACTTCCTCTTCCAAATTGATCATATAAAGTCATTTCTATAGATGAAATAAAAGGAAATCCTGCAGCAAAACCAGCATAATTACTTCTATAATCCGGAACATTAGCATAAGGTTCTACACCTTCACCTATAATTCCAGGTAAATATTCATCTCTCCAAACATCACCAAAATGA
>CALDOJ010000023.1 GCA_937912225.1 Candidatus Woesearchaeota archaeon
TGTTATGGAATAAAACAAATTTATGATTTTTTAACAAACTCATTTCAGAAAAAAATATTTGTTTCTTTTCTAATTTTGTTCTTCGTATTAAATCCATTAATATATCAAGATTATATTTTAACAGTGACTCCAAGACATGAAGAGTTTCTTTTTTTAAGTAATATTAATATTCCAAAAGAATGCATAATTTTTTCAGAACAATTTCATAAAGTTAGGGTTGCAACTGATAGAACAGTTTACGATTCTTTTTATTTATCAGATAAAAATTTATTAAAAAATTTAGACTCTTCTTGTTTATTATTATATGATGATGTAAATATTTATACAAATAATAAGGTTTTAATATCAGAACTCTATCCTTTTTTAAATCTTGAAGAATATGCTTCTTCAGATAGTTTTTATTATCAAAAAGACACTTTATTTAAAATAACAAATATAAAATGAAAATACAATTCATAAATGCGCTTCTTGGAGGAGACTTCAGCGCAATGGATATTGGGATAACTCAGCTAGCTACAATTATAAATGAAAGAACAAATCACGATGCTGCAATTCTAGATTTAACTTTTCATACAAAACATTGGCAAAAATATTTAGTTCAAGAAATTAAAAAATTCAAACCAGATATGATTGCAATGTCGTGTAATACTCTTTATATGCAATATGTTAAAAAAATATCAAAGTTTGTAAAAGAAACTTTCAATTTACCAATTATTGTTGGAGGATATCATGCTTCAATGTATCCAAAAGACACGCTTAGTATTCCGTACATTGATTTTTTAATTGTTGGAGATGCAGAATTATCACTTCCAGAGTTTCTTGATAAATATGAAAAAGGAAAATCAATTGAAAAGATACAAGGTTTATGGTACAAAAAGAATTCTCTTGTAAAAGGAAATAAAAATGGTTGTTTCTTAAAAAATATTGATGGATTTCCAACACCTAATTGGGATTTATGGAAAGACCTTGACAAATATTTTTATTATCTTGGAATGCTTTATGTAATTGGAAGCAGAGGTTGTCCATATCGATGTAGTTATTGCGATGCTGTAGGAATTGATAAAGCAGTAAAAGGACCTTATTTCAGACTTAGAGACCCAAGAGCATATGCTAGAGAAATAGCAGAACAATGGGAGAAATATGAGAAAAGAGGAATGCGTTTAGCACAAATATTTGATCAAGTTTTAACATTCAATAAAAAATGGGTTAAAGATTTTTGTGATGAATATAGAAAAGTAACTGATGTAGAAAAACATGGATTTAGTACTTTTGCAAGAATAGACAATCTTGATAAAGAAAGACTGAAAATACTTGGAAAATCTGGTTGTAGATTATTAAGAGTCGGAATAGAAGCAGGAAGTGAACGCGTAAGAAATCAGATTTATAGAAAAAATATTTCTACTAAAAATATAAAAGAAATTTTTAAAACAGCAAAGCAAAACAATGTTGGTTTTACAGCTTTTTATATGTTAGGCGGACCAAGTGAAACAAGAAAAACAATAAATCAAACAATTAACTTGGCCAGAGAATTACAAGCAAACAGATCCGCATTTTTTGTTTACAAACCATTTACAGAAGAAGGAATGAAACAAGTAATAATGCATGGAGGAGTAGTTGATCAGCAAAGATGGGAAAAAGCAGATAACATAACGTTTGATGCTGTAATAAAATTAAAAGATATAGGTCCAAAACAAATTGAAATGTTACAATACAAAGCATACTTCTTAACATTTGGAAAAAGATTATTGCAAATGATAAAAGAAGAGAAAATAGGTTATTTTACAAAACTTGCAACTTATATGACTAGAGGATTAAAAGATGGATTAGATTATCACTATCTTTTACCTTATTATCATATCTATGGATATAATTGGGTTAAGAAATAATTATTTGAAAAGCTTATTTAAATCATAATAACAATCACATTTCATATATTAATAAATCAATGATTTCCAAGAAACAAATATTATTACTTTTTGTATCAATTGTAATCTTCTCAGTTTTAACAAGCATCAATTTTTCTGGTGAACCAATAGGAATGCAGCAGGGAAAGTCTGCTAATCGTTTCGAAGGATGGGCTTATCGTTTTCATATAGATTTTGTTAAGTCACATATTTATTATGGATTAAGGTTTACTAAAGGACAAGATATATTTTACGAAACAAAAGAACCATACAAACACCATCCACCTGGACTTGGACTGCTACTTACAGCAACATACACAACTTTCGGGTTTAAACCAGTAATTGCAAGAGGTTTAGGATTAATATTTTATATTGGAATAATGACAATCTCGATTTTATTACTAAAAGAATCATTTCGAAAAAATAAGCGATTGTTGTTGTTTTATGTATTGATTCTTTCAATTATTCCAATATCAACTGTTTATGGAAAGCATATACCGCAACTTGAGGGGTCAATACAAGTTTTTCTCATATTATTCACAGCACATTTTTACATAAAGAGAATTAGAGATAATTATGTGTCTGATAAGAAACAGACAAGAATAATTATTATAGGAAGTGTTTTGGCAAGTTTTTATTCTGAAGCAGGAATTCTTTTTGTAGTATTACTTTGTGCAAATGAGATTTTCATTGCAAAGAAAAAGGATAAATTTAGATATAAACTGATTTTGAGTTATATAATAATTCTTGTATTTATGTGTGCACAATTAATGGCAGTAACACATTCATTCAATATTGTTGATGAATTTGTTAATACCTTAGAAAATTATGAAAAAGAGGAGTCAAAGCTACTAAGAGGAAAAGAATTTGCATTATTACATTTACAAGTTTACACTCCTTTAGTAACAGTTTTAGCAATAGCAGGTGTTATATTTTACATTTTTCTTAAGAAACATAAGGAAGAAAAAGAAATATGGTTTGCAACAAAATTGTTAGTGATATTTTACTTTTCATATTTATTCATTTTTTATTATGCTTCATATAAAATACCATTAAATCACATGATTATTCTTCCAATTGAAGTTTATTTTGCTGCTTTTATGCTAACAATAATATATGACCACATAAAAGTTTCAGAATTTACAAAAGTGTTAATAATAACAATAATTTTTTTAACAATATTTAAACAAAGTATAGCATACATGGTTGGATTCTACGGATTAGAAATTTATGATTATAAATTATGGAATGTGATTCTTAATAAAATTAATGATTTTAGTTTACAACCAGTTTATGTGTTAAGTATAGTTATTGTAGTATGGAGTATACTTAAAGAATACAACAAAAAGTTATTTCTTAGGAATTATTAAATTTTGAAGATATTATTAAAATAATCATTTTGATTCCTAGCAGAAATGATTTTTGAAAACTAGATGTGATTTTTGAATTACCGATTCTATTTTTATAAATAACAGGTATTTCTTTATAAGATAGTTTGTTCTTTATCGAAACAATAATGAAATGTGGTGAGAATGAAGAATTAAGTATTATTAATTTGTTTAATATTTTATTTAATGCAGGTTTTTTAATAAGTTTATAGGTGCAACCAACATCTGTTATTTTAGTGTTGAAAAGAATATTTATTATATTTGCAATGAAGCAGTTTCCTATTCTAAGAAAAGAATTCATTTTAGCATTTTTTTGTATGTATCTCTTATTTGTTCTTGTTCCAAATACTACATCTTGTTTTTCTGATGCTTCTAATAATCTGTGTAAATCTTTTACGCTAAACGAGTTATCTGGTTCAACAGTAATAACATAAAAACCTTTAGCTTCTTTAAGCCCTTTTAGTATTGCATGACCATATCCTTGTTTTTGTTCTGAAACATATTTTGCATTGGTGTTCAATATTAATTTTTTAGTTTTATCTGTTGAATTATTATCAATTGCAATAATTTCATCAACTATTTTTTCAGAACTAAATTCTGTAATTGCATTTTTAATATTGGCTTCTTCATTATATGCTGGCATAATGACTGAAACTTTTTTTCCTTTCCACATATTCTTAGAAAGGTCATTTGTTTTATAAATATTCTGAATTCTTTTTTAATATTTTCTAAAGTCGCGATTATTGAACATTTTTCTCACCCTCTATAAAATAGGTCCATTTAGTTCTATTACTAGAATTATAAGAAAAACAATTAGATTTTTTTAAGTTTTATTTGAAAATTAATATTCCAGCATTTTTCTTCAATACTTTAATTAATGTTTCATTGTTCATAATCTTAATAAAATTCTTATTAACAATTTTAATTTTATTAGAAGAAGATAATTGTTTGTTTAATTTATTTTCACAGGTACTTTCAACTTTACCATAATTAATAATTCCTTTTTCAAAATTAAAATCTTTTAATACATGAATTCCGTCATTATCAGTATATATAATTGCACATTTTAATCTTTTTGTTAGATAGTTTGCATATTCAGAAGAGTTTTTTTTGATTTCTTCAAAGATTTTTTTAGACATTTTCAAAGCTTCTTTACATTGATAAGAACAAGGGAAAAAAGTTATTAATCCAATATCAAAATATCTTAACACATTATTTAATTGGTAATCAAAAACATAACTTTTGCTTTTTTTTAAGCTAATTAATGTATAATCATCTTTTCTTTTATTAACAGCTTCGGCTCTGTAATTAACATAAAAATCAGTACAGCATTTCGGATAGCCCAGTAATTTTGCTATTTCTTTATGATCATTTCCAGATTTCAAATTATTTTCTAACTGTTTTATTTTCTTTATTAGTTCTTTATTTTTTGAAATATAAATGAAATAATCTCCTTTTTTTTGTTTAGTTTTTTGTGTGACTCCTACATTAAAGTTACCTTTATCATCAATAGAAGGAATAAAACGATAATCGCTTTTTTCTGTGCATAAATTAAGTTTTTTTAAAATATTTGAAAGTTTAGTAAGGTTAGTTTCACCAACATTAAGTCTGGAAATAGGCTTGATATCTTTTAAAACACAAAAGATTTCTATTGCAGCAATCTTTCCTAAATTCAACAAATCAAATTTATTTACAACTAATTTCATTTTATTTTTTTCTTAAACAAATAAGCATCACCTTTTTTTTCAACTAATTCATAATTTTCTTCAATGAATTCACTCCAATATTCTTTTAAATCATTAACAGGACTATAATCTCCTTTTGTATCAAATAAGAAATATTCTGCATGGTTATCATAAGAGAATCTTGAAAATAAGTAAGATTTTTCTCTAGTGGAGAACCGACTCGATAGGTGGTTTTGTGACATGACTGAAGCATTCTTAGGAATCATCTTAATAAGCATGGTAATATTTTCATAATTTTCTTTTGGTGAGTTGCCAATAATATCATTTGTTTCAGGACATTTACCTTGTTTATACAAATTGTTAAATAAATAGCAATTTTCTTCCAAAATAGGATGTAGTCCATAAACTAAAAAAGAAGAAAGTGACATTATTATTAATAAAGTAATAATT
>CALDOJ010000024.1 GCA_937912225.1 Candidatus Woesearchaeota archaeon
AAAGGCAAACATACAAAAACAAAGTTTTTGAACTTTGCCTAAAAAAAAAGGCAAACATACAAAAACAAAGTTTTTGAACTTTGCCTAAAAAAAAAGGCAAAGCTTTAAAAAATAACCTTTAGTCTGTAATATTAAAAGAGTTAAAATTAAAACTATATTTTAGTTTTAAAAAACGAGGTTATAAAATGACAGTTAAAGAAGGAAGTAAAGTTAAAGTTGATTACACAGGTTCTTTCGAAGACGGTACAGTTTTTGATAGTTCAGAAAAACACGGTCAACCATTAGAATTTACAATTGGTGCAAAACAAGTAGTTCCTGGTTTTGAAGCAGCAATTGTTGGCATGGCTAAAGACGAAGA
Source organism: Candidatus Woesearchaeota archaeon (assembly GCA_937912225.1). Taxonomy (GTDB): domain Archaea; phylum Nanobdellota; class Nanobdellia; order Woesearchaeales; genus JAHIUF01. Next base: position 359 of record CALDOJ010000024.1, read on the forward strand.
AAAAGAAATCACACTTCAACCAAAAGACGCTTATGGTGATGTAAACCCTGAAATGATGAGAGCAGTTCCAAAAGAACAATTACCAAAAGATCAAGAAGTAAAACCTGGTATGATGTTAGCAATTGGTTTACCTGACGGAAAACAAATTCCTGCAAAAATCGCAGCTGTTAATGATAAAGAAGTAACTATTGATCTAAATCATCCATTAGCAGGAAAAGTTCTAAAGTTTAAAGTCAAAGTTGTTGATTTTGAATAATTTTTCATTTTTTCAAAAAAACTTGCCAGTAATTTATTGCTGAGCAGATTTTTTTAATTATTTTACTTTTTTATTCTATTTTTTCAATATATTTTTATAGTTTCAATCATTCCTATTTTTTAGGTGAGGGAGTAGTAAAATGAACGAACCATTAGATGAACACGCAAAAAAGATTATTGAAGCATGGGGAAAAGAGAAAATATTATTTTCTAATTGGATGGATGCAAATCTTGATGTTATAAATACATTGTATTCTGGAAAAGAAACTTATGTTCAAGACGGATTAACTCATATTGAGATGCCTATTAAAAGAATAATCGCCGATACAATTGGTTTTCGAATTGAAGGTGAAAATTTTCATACAAGAGTTATCCCTGAACAAGTTATTTTTAATGAAGATTATTCTATGACAATTAAAAAATTATATGGTTTTAATGATATTTCCAGCGGAGTAAAGATAGGATTTGTTGCTTATAATAAAAAACCTTAATCTAAGATGAGTAGCATAAAAACTTTCTGAAAATATACCTTTAAATAATACTTTTCATTCCCAATTCTTATGAAAACTGGAGTATATGCAGGAAGTTTTGATCCAGGCACTAAAGGCCATATGTGGATGATTAAAGAAGGTTCCGAGTTATTTGATAAATTAATTGTCGCTATTGGCACTAATCCTGGAAAAAAGCCTACTTTTTCTTTTGAAGAAAGAAAAGAAATGTTAGAAAAATCAACTAGAGGATTATCTAATGTTATTATCGATGAATTTCCTAATAAATATTTAGTTAAGTATGCTGAGAGTGTTGGTGCAACTCATTTGTTAAGAGGAATCAGAAGTGAAAAAGATTTTGAATCTGAAAATGAGATGCGTTATATAAATCACGATATTAATCCAGATATTTCAACTGTTTTTTTAATGCCTAACAGAGAATTAGTTCAAACTAGCTCAAGTACCGTAAAAGGATTAATTGGACCTGAAGGTTGGGAAAATGAAATTCAAAGTTATTTAACAACTCCAGTTTATAATAAAATGTTAGAACGGTTTGATGGTTATTTTAGTAATTGGAGTGATTTGATGAAATCAGTTAATGCTAAAGGCGATACTAGAGCAGTTTATGATTTATTAAAAACAAATTATTCAGAACCTCATCGAGATTATCATAATTTAATTCATATCGGTAATAGTTTAAATGAATTTGAAAAAATTAAATCAATGCTAAATGATCCAAATGCAGTCGAATTAGCAATTTGGATGCACGATGCAATTTATAGAACTGATATTATACAAGATAATGAACAATTAACTGGTAACCTATCTTCAATAGAATTAACAAACTTATCTGTTCATAATGCATTAATAAAATCAGTTGATGATTTGATTTTAGCAACCAAACATGAAGATCAAGTTACAGATAAAGATACTCAGTTCATGCTAGATATTGATTTGGCAATTCTTGGAGCACCAAAAAATGATTTTGATGAATATGAACAAAATATTAGATTTGAATACTCTCAATATTCTGATGAAGATTATAAAAAAGGCCGAATTGAAGTTTTAAATCAATTCTTGAAAAGAAAAACTATTTTTCAAACAGAATTTTTTAAAGATAAATATGAAAATGAAGCTCGTAATAATTTAAAACGATCTTTGGAAATGCTTAGATGACTATTTATTATATAGGGGAAGAACCAGAAAATAATCTTTTAGCCAGACCAATATTAGATTTATTTGAACAACCAGAATATAAACCTAATGAAGAACATGTAGCTTATGAGATTCCGACTTCAGGATTAGCTAAAAAATTATATGATGAAATTTCATGTGTTGAAGGTTTTGCTCCACGAGAAGCAGAATCTGAACAAAAAGCACGAGTTCCTGTTCAAAAAACTGAAATTCAAAAACAATTCATTCGAAAAATTATAGAAGGGTAATAAAAGAATAAAAAAAAATTTAATTATATAACTCCTGGAATTCTTGTCTAAAAATTGGTATATTTAACAAGTATTCTGCAGGGTCTTTATTTTGTGAAAACTTATCTAACTCTTGTTGTAAGTCTTCTGGTAAATAATCATTCCTTCTGATTACTGTTTCTAAAAATACTTTTTGTCCTTCAATTCCAGTATCGCCTTTACATTCATCTAATCCAGTTTTGTAAATCAAAGCTAATTTCTTAATTGCGCTTACAGGCATCATCGTTGATGGGTCTATTGTTTTCATTGTATTATCAACGAATGAAACAAACTATATAAAACTAGTTGTTTCACTACTCTTTAATGATAACAAAACGAAACATTTATATAAGAATACTGACCAATACAGTTCAAAATGGCTAAAAATGTAAACATAGACTTGGGTTTTGATGTGTATGATGGAAAAAGCGCATTAAAAGCATATTCACAATTAGTTAATCAATCAGATCAAATAATAACTACTTCGTATTATGGAAACGAAATAACTATTGATGCATTTCTTAGAACTCCAGGTTTTCCAGAATATGGATTCAGTAAAGGAATTCTACCAAGCCACATTTTCAATGTTTCAACAACGTTTGATGAAACAGAAGGAACATTAATTTCTCTAAGTTACAACGGACAATTAAATCACGCATCCGAACAGAAATATTGGGAATCAACAGGCTATCAAACAAAACAACACAAAAAATCAATGCAAGTACTCGACCAAGAAGGCAAATTACTTGCCAGTTATGGAAAAAAAAGAATTCTAATTAAAAAAGAACGATTAGATGAATTTATCGAAGCCATGCAAGAATAAAATTACCAAACTAATCACATTACTTACAGGGAACTTTTAGAGAAGAGACAATAGGTAAAGAAAAGGGCTGAATAAGCCCTTTTTTATTTTTTAATAAAAACAAAAAAATAAGCGAATACAAAGTATCAATAGAATTTCTTTCGCTATTCAACTAAGGACCAACAAATGACCAAGGACCAAAAAACAAATATTGCAGTTTTATTAATTGATATGCAAGAAATATTTTTAGAAACTATAAACCCTCTTAATAGAGCTCTTCTCGTTTATGAACAACAAAAAGTATTAGATTATTGTATAGAACAAAATGTTCCAGTCATAACATTAGAATTCTATGACTGTGGAGATACAGTCAATCCATTAAAAAGAAAAACAAGCGTTAATCCATACCACAAATTAATTGTTAAATCAAAAGATGATGGATTTACAGATACAGATTTAGAAAATCAACTTGGAGAAATGAAAGTAGAAGACTTGTTATTAATGGGCGTAAATGCTTCTGGTTGCGTATTAAAAACTGCTAATGAAGCAATTTCTCGAGAGTTTAATGTTCACATATGTACTAATTTAATTGCAAATAAATACGATAAGCCAATAACAGATAACATAATGAATTGGTACAATAAAAATACGACAGTTTATGAAAATCCAATGGATTTTTTCAAGCAATAATTAGAAAGTATTAAATACTAGTTTTTCTAGAAATATATTAACAATGCTTGAGGGTGTGGTGATGACATTAGTAGGAAATAATCTTCCTTGGAGACTAATCAATACTCGAAGAGAACCAACTGAAGATATGAATAAGCACATGTTAGGCATATATAATCGTTTTAAAGATAAACCAGATGATTCTACCGGTTGTTATGTTGTTTTTGTTAATACACTACACCTTTATGAATCTTCTTTTTGGGATGTAAATAAATATAAAACTTGGCTTCAAGAATATTACGACAATAATTCTCAACAAAAAACGAATGGAAAAAAAGTTTTAACTTTCTAAGACTAAATTTTTAAATAAACTAGTTTCAATAACAAGTAATGAGAAAAATAAATTAAAGAGCAAAATATCTAGAACTCTTAATTTTTTATTAGATTAATGAAATTTATTTCTTGAAAATTTTGCATAACAAGTAAATGTAAGTGATAGCAAATACTACTACAAACCACCAAACATATTGTTTTACAAAATTCGCGACATAAGCTCCTAGAACCATACCAAATACTACAAGGCACAATTTTAATACGCCTACATCCCAAAATGTTAATTTCTTAATCTTTTTTTCAGCCCATTTAATAATACACATAATACTTTATTGGTGTTTCGAGTATAAAAGCTTTGTCTTTCTAAAGGTTTATAAGTAAGATTGAACTCCTTAAACTAAGCAAATATAATGACTATCGACAATAATATCAAACTTGTAGAAAAAGACTTAGAACTAGTTAATTTAAAACTGGAACTTCTTGCAGAAAAAGACTTTAGCCCTAATTTCAAGGTTACAAAACCCAATTATTTATATCCAACTCATTCAATAAAAATTCTTTCTTTAAATGATGAAGATGGCGAATTCGCTTATTTTACAGATCTTAAACGAGTGTTAGATTACGCAGTCACAAATGGCCGAGTTCCCAAAGATTGGCTTTTAGAATCAGCACCCGAATATTTAGTTAAATTAGCAGAATAAAATGAAGGAACTATATTTTGCCCATCCTATGGACACATACAGTACTCCGTTAGAAGAAGTTCTCTTAGAGGCAATTCAAAATAAATTTCCAGATTACCACATAGAAAACCCTAACCAAGAATACCATCAAGAAGGTTGTCGAAGATGGCAAGAAGAAACAAGTCATGGAATGAGCTATTTTTACAAAGAACTTCTTCCTAAAATGGACATTTTAGTTTTGCTAGCATTTGAAGATAATATGATTGGCGCAGGAGTTTATGGCGAAGCAAATAAAATGGTTGAAATGAACAAACCAATCTATGAGATTTCTCGTTCTGGAAATATTGAAAAAGCAGTTCTTGATGAAAATCGAAAATTATCTATTGAAGAAACTAAAAAAAGAGTTCATTAATACCTAAAAAACAAATATTTTTAGAAAACATTAAATACTATTTATTCTAAAATCAATATTAGGTGTAACTTTTTGAATATTCACGAGTATAAAAGTAAAAAACTTCATTGGTACAATCGTCTTATTAATTTATTCTTAATTATATTATTAAGTGGAGCAATATTAAGCTTTATCAGTCTTGCAATGATGAAGGATACTATTGATTTCTTTGAGGATAAAAGTAGCGAGTTAGCGAATGCAACAACAGACATAGTTGTTGGCAGTATTGAAGAATTGATAAGTGGTATTGAGATTCAAGATGAAATTCAAAGCGAATATTTAAGTGATTTACCTGAAGGAGATATTTGTCAATCGCTTGACCGTATTATCGTAAAAGAAGATGCAATTAGAGAGTTAATCGAAAATAAATGTAAAGAAGGACCTTTAGATTCTAAAACTTTAGTGGATGAAGCCATGGATCTTCGTTTAGAAGAAATGAAAGAAGACATTAGAGAAGAGATTGAAACTAATTTAAATGAAAGTTTAAATCAAGGTTCAAGTCTGATTGAAACTACTCAGGAAAAAATACCTTTTTTCACATTAATAAATCTTGGTTTAATCATAATTGTTCTTCTTGGATTTTATTGGTGGAATAATGATTTGGTCATTTTAATAAACTATGTTGCTAAGAAAATGGTTTTCATAGTTACATTACTTATTTGTTTGCCTTATATCGTTTTTAAAACCAATCTTCTTGGTTTATTAATGCAAAAGATGGATTTAGTCAATATGATGAATTTACCAGTTCCAGTCAATCCACAAGCCATGTTTTCAGAAGCTATTGAAATTGTTTCTCAACAGTTTGCAGCATTCTACAGTCAATACTTAATATTTGCACTTATTACTTTGATTCTTGGCATCACTCTTTGGATTGTGAATAAAGTTTATATTCTACCTTATTTTGATCAAAAACTTGCTGATAAAATCGCAACTGAAGCAGGTTTAGAAAAACCTAAAGAAAAAGCCGAAAAAGAAGAAAAAAAGAGTAAAAGTACTAAAAAAGCTAATAAAAAGTAGTTTTTTTCTTTCAAAGTCTAAATTTCCATTCTGAACGTTTATATGTTTGTTTATCTTAACTATTCTTAGAACAAAGCAGGAAGTGATAAAAATGAAACATAAAACATCAATTTTTCAAATATTAGGACTTATTATAGTATTATCAATAATTAAGTTTTTCATGTCAATATTTTCCCACAAACAACACTAACTTTGTTTTTTTATTTCTTTCGTTACTTTTGAGTGATTACTTTCCTAAAGCTTTATATATGAAAGCTCATTTTTATAGACCACAAAATCAATTAAAAAAGAAGAATGGCATTGTTAACACACGCAACCAACATTCAGTTGTTAGAAAGAATATTCAAAGAAGGTCTCAGATTACCTGAAGAAACAGGCATTTGTAACTGGGAAGATTTATCTTTTCCAGATAGAATTAGCACAATGTTTTCTATTAAAAGAAGCCCGCCAAAACACAAATTAACATTTATAAGTCCTTTATGGCATGTTGGCGATGCACACATCATCATAAGCCCGGAGTACATATTAGAACATATAGACGAGCTAAAATACTACAGTTCAGATAAACAAGAACTGTTTTCGTTTGCACAAGCGCACGGAATAAAACAAACTGAACAAACAAATATTCACGCTCCAAAACAAGAAGTTGTTTGTTATAACAATATTCCAGTTGAAGCATTTTCAACCATACTATTAAATAAAGAAACAGCGAACCAAGCTGAAAAAATAAAAGAAATATTACCAAACCACATGAATTTATACACTCGGATTCACAAATTAATAAGAATTTATCAGAGGGTCGATTAAAATGCCAATACTAGCACATTCAACAAGACCAGAACACTTAGGAGCCATCTTAAAAGAAGGATTAAGATTGCCAAATGAAACAGGCAAATACAATTTTAACCTTTCAAAAAAAGACAGAATATCTTTCTTGCTTATAGACAGAGAACTGCCAAAACAAGGCGACTTAAGGATTAAATTATGGTGGGATCGAGCAGCATTCATTTTGAATCCAGATTATGTTAATAAAAATTTTGATGATTTCAAATACGAATATTTACATCGAAAAGATGCTCAATTAATTCAAGAAACAGGTTTTGAAAAAATCGAAAAGGAAAATGATTGTGCAGTACCGTTCGAAATTGTTTCAATTAAAAATATCCCTGTAGAAGGAATATCTGCTTTAGTTAATAACACTGGATTTAGAACGGATTTTTTACAAAATACAGCCTCAAAAATGCCTGAGCACATGCAATTCTACACTCTGCTTAACTCAGGGAGATACGAGAGAATTAAATAATGTCAATACTAACCCATTCAACAAAAACTAAACACCTAGACACCATACTCGTAGAAGGTCTTAGATTACCTGAAGAAACAGGCATTTGTAATTGGAAACAATATTCCGAACAAGATCGAATCAGTTTTTTATATCAAACAAACACTCTTCCTTTTGAAAAACTTGTTAACATAAGAACTTGGGATGACTGTACTTACACAGTTGTTTTAGATCCAAAGTTTATTTCTCAGAATGTTGAACAATTTAAATATTATTCTTGTGAATTTATGGCCATCGGAACTTATGCCGAAGAATTAAAAATGAAAGACGCAAATTATAAGAAAAATGATATTTTAAACGAAGTAGTGTCTTTTGAAAACATACCTGTAGATGCATTTCATAGTTTATTCATACCTCCTTTAAGCACTCAAGAAATAAATCAAATTGAAAAAAAAGTTCCTAAGCACATGCAAATATACCATAATTTTGAACATACAAATTATCACCAGAGGATTCGATAATACCAATAATAAGAACAAATTATGTAAAAATATTTAACTAAGTTTTCATTTCTAACATCATGGCTGGAGAGTTGTATGATAAAAACGAGCTTATGAAGAGAACTGAACTAAAATTTGGTTATCTGTTATTCTTTAATAATGAAAGAGAAGTATTTGAAAAAAAGTATCAAGGTTTAAAATCTGGAAGAGAGTTCATGTCTGAAATCAGAGAACAAGCAACCAAAGGAAAAACTATTGCAAATATTCGTCTTGAGGATAATAAGCATGTTCACATGATGATTGATGATTATTTTATTGAAAAAATTTATTGTTCTCCGCATGATTATGATCAAGTTCTAGGTTCGTTAATTCAAAATCAAATTAAAACAGAGAATATTATTAGAAGTAAAATAGTTGGTGCGTATGTTTCAGAATTAGGATTACAAGATGATTGTGAAGAAATATTTACCAACATCAATAAACAAGTTGGCAAAGAATCAACAATAGGAGATGTCAAGTTTGATGAAACTTTAAGTTTTACAGAATTATTAGATATAAGAAGAAACACCATTCTTTCAGACAGCAGAGCTGCTTTAGAATTCTCGCTAAATTACATTGATAAATGGCAAGATTATACTCGTTTATTTAAGTAAACTATATATACCTGAGTAAATTATCAATTTCATGTCTACCAGAATTAAAAAAACTATTATCAATATTCTATTTACAGCATCAACATTAGTTATTTACGACTCATTAAATATTGATTTCATTAACAAACCATTAGCAGAACAAAAACCAACTATTGAGACGACAAACAACACGAAACCTCAAGAGGATAATTCTTTGAAAATACCAAACATGTTATACAGTCCAAAAATGTTCCAATTTTATGAACCCGAACCAGAATCTTATTTTAAAAATCCTTGGCCAGGATTAGATGACCTATACAATAATAAACCTGAAAACTTAGAATTTGAAAAAATGGGTGGATTATTAAGATTAATT
>CALDOJ010000025.1 GCA_937912225.1 Candidatus Woesearchaeota archaeon
TTAAAAAAATATTTAATATCTTTATTCTATTAGTTAGATTTATGATTACTTTTGTTTCAATAATCACTTTTATTTTCATAATAATAGTTCTTTATTTTTATCGGAAAACGAATACTTTAGAAAAGAAGATGTTGAAGCATATTAAGTTAAATCATCCGAAACGATATAAAGAATTATCAATTGCATTGCCAAGACAAGATGATTTTAAATTTGTTTTTGGAAAAAGAATTATGAAAAAATCTGTTGATTTACCTCACGATAAGTTCTTAGATGAAAATTATTTAGTTTTTAGAAGAAATATTAAATTGCTTTTCTTTTTCTTTTTTATTTTAGTTGCAGTATATATTTATAGATTTGTTATTTCATATCTAAATATTGCTTGATTCTTAGAAACATTTTTATACCCTATTCATCAAAATTAGCTTTAGGTGATAATATGAAAAAGACAATATTTGTGAGTTTAATGTTTATTTTGGCTATTTCTTTAGTTTTAGCTCAAGGAGCAGAAAGAAGAGGTGCTGATGATCCAGTTCCTGCATTGTATGGTGCTGAACAAGGTAATGGTGGTGGCGAAGGTGTTCCTGAACCAATGTTAATTGCTGAGCGAATACAAAACGATGATGAAATTAGACCAATGTTAGCAAAAAAAGAATTAAGAACTAAAGCTCTTGAAAGACTTCAACCAGAAAAAAGAGACATGTTTGAGAAAGGTTTGAGTAATGCAATGACTCGAGTGCAAAATGAGAATGCAAAAGAAAAATTACAAGCTAACTATGAACGTTTTCAAGAAAAATATTCTGAAAGACTTGGTAAACTAGAGCGAGTCGAAATTAAAGAGATGAATGAAGAAACAGGTCGAATGAAAATTAAAGCTAAAGAAGAAGTTCGATTTCTGGGTTTTATTAAAGCAAAAGCAACCAAAACATTTGAAGTTGATGAAGAAGGTACTGTAGTTGAAAAAAAATCTTGGTACAGATTTCTTTATAAAAAAGCTAAAGCTGCTAATGTAGAAGAATCAGATTCTGAAGACATGGACTCTACTGAAATTGTTAAAGAAGAAGCGGCAGATGTAGTTGAAGAGTTAGAAGAAGAAACTGAAACAGAAGTTGAAAGTACTTGTGCAAATTCACCATCTGCTGATTATTGTGCTGAAGAAGAAACTCTTGCACAAAATGGTGAAGATGAAAATGGTTGTGCAATCTGGACTTGTGTAGTTGCAGAAACAGCAGGAGACGAAGCATAATTAATTTAATTTTTTTTATTTAGTTTTAAGAATTAAAACTTGCCAGCAATTTTATTGCTGAGCATTTTTATTTTTATTTTTCTAATTTATTCTTAACATAATGGTATGAGAAAAAAGTTACTATTCCAAACAAGAATATTTTCATTGCAATTGTTAAAATCCAAAAGGTAGGTGTTGTTAAAAGTTCTGCAAAACATTGACCAATAGTTGGTTGAATACATTCAGCGAATGCTGAACATGCTACATGACATGGTTTTTCAATAATAACAAATAAAACCCAAGCAAGAATTACAATTATTGGAATGCTTTTATGTCCATGATTAAAATATACTCTGTGATGCATTTTTTTATTTTAGAATCAAGAGTATAAATATTTTTTCAAACAGAGAGTTTTATTCTTAAGTTTTATAAATAATTAAATATTACCATATTTACAATGACTATAGATCCAATAATTAATGAGACATTAAAAGAGTTTTTACCAATTGCAACTCTTGGTTTAACTGCTTTGTTTGGAACTTCTTTTACTTTAGCTTCAATAGAAATCGGTTTAAAACGAAGAAGAGAAACAAGAGATTTTCTAATAGAAATTAAACATTATGACTCTTCTCTTTTAGGAGATAATTATCCAACAATTTTGAATTCTAAAACATTATGGAACGAATATAAAAAAGACTTAAATTTTCCTCAAAATGAAAGTAATATAGGATGGTTTTTTGATCCTAAATATGCTGCAGGATTATATTTGAAAACTTTAAACAAATAATATGTTTATGAATAGGTTATTTTTTTTTCAAACAATAATCTTATAAATGATTACTATTTCTAAATAGACTATGGTTAAGAAGAATGTCAAGAAACCAGCGTCTACAGGCGGTAAGCTGTGGTATTTTATTTGGCATGATGAATCGATGCTTAGTTTATTAGTTAATGTACTTCTTGCTTTTGTTCTAATTAAATTCTTAATTTATCCTGGGATGGGTGCAATATTTGGAACTACTTATCCGGTTGTAGCTGTTGTTAGTGACAGTATGGAACATGAAGGTAAATTTTATGATTGGTGGAGACCTCAAGAAGATTATTATTTGAAAAACAACATTACTGATATTCAATTTCAACAATTCGCTTTTAGAAACGGTTTTAATAAAGGAGATATAATGGTTTTATTTGGTGTTGCACCTGAAAAAGTTAAAGTTGGGGATGTAATTGTATATCAAGCAAAAAAACCTTACCCAATTATTCATCGTGTTATAAAAGTTCGACAAACGGGTGAAATATTCTACGAAACTAAAGGAGATAATAACAAATATCAAATTAGAGATTTTCAATTAGACGAGAAAAATGTTAATTCTGATAATCTTTTGGGAAAAGCAGTATTCAAAATACCTGTTTTAGGTTATGTGAAGATTTGGTTTGTTGACATAATGAAATGGACTGGTGTATATTACTGGTTTGTCAATTAAAAAGAGAAAGATTTTTAAATGTACCATTACCTCTTGAAAATTATGCTTTTTTGTCCGAAGTGCGGGTCTTTATTAAGACCAAAAACAGAGAAAAACAAACGAGTTCTATTTTGTAGTTGTGGATTCACTAGTAAAGAAACTGAAGGCGCAGAAATTAAAGAAATTGTTAATAAGAAAGATCGAGAAGTAGAGATTGTTTCTGAAGAACAAGATGATGCAGTTCTTCCTTTAACAGATGAAGAATGTCCGAAGTGTAAACATAAAAAAGCTTATTATCGACTTCAACAAACAAGGTCTAGTGATGAACCAGAAACTAAATTTTTCAAGTGTGAAAAATGCAAATATCAATGGCGAGATTATAGTTAAAAATGCTAGAATTTGAAATTCTGAGCATTCAAAAAACTCGAGGTTTTTGAAAATGTCAAAAATTGAATATGATGAGCTCTCTAATGAGCAAATGGAAAATATCAAAGTAACTTTTGTTCCAAAAAAATGTCCTAAATGCAAAGAGTTAATGGTTTGCAGAGAATTAGGTGTTTGGGGTTACTATTGTATTGACTGCATGTTCTGGTGGGGAACTTATGATCCATTTCCAGAAGTCAAAGGCGAGTCTAAAAAATAAAGTTTTTATAACCAAACTTGTTCTAAGAGTTTATGAGTAATTATGATATTATTATAATTGGTGCGGGTCCTGCTGGAAGTATGGCTGCAATAACTGCTGCTAAGAAAGGTTTATCAGTTGCATTGATCGACCGTCGAAACAGAATTGGTTATCCAAAACAATGTGCTGAAGGAATAAACAAAAATATTTTTTCTTTAGTTGGTTTGAAAAAACAAGATGAATGGATTTCGAATAAAATAGATTCTTTAATTGGAGGAACTCCTGGCAAAGGAAAACTTTATTTGAAAGCTAAACGTTCAGAAGGTTATATTCTTGAAAGAAAAGTTTTTGACCCTGCACTTTCAGAAATCGCTGAAAGTTGTGGTGCTAATTTGATAACTGGAACAGAAGTTCTATCGATTAATAAGGAAAGAGTAAAATTAAAAAATAAAACTCTTAACACTAAAGCAATAATTGCTGCAAATGGTCCGTCTGGTTCTGTTGCTAGAATGATTGGAGCAGAAGTTGTGAAGAATGGGATTGGTCTTCAATATGAAATTAAAGCAAAATCAGAATTTCCTCATTCCTTACAAGCATATTTTGGATTAAATGTTATTAATCCTGGTTGGGCTTGGATTTTTCCAAAAGCTGATACTTTGAATGTTGGAATTGGCTCTTTTAAAATGATGAATTTAAAATCTCATCTTGATAAATTTGTTAAGAATGTTGGTGTTAAAGGAAAAATAGTTGAAACTAATGGCGGATTAATTCCTCTTCATGGTCCAATAAAAGAAATTGTTCATAAGAATGTTTTATTTATTGGAGATGCAGCTGGTCATACAAACCCTGTTTCTGGTGGTGGAATACCTGCTGCGATGTATGACGGAAAACTTGCTTCTGAAATTTTAGCTGAAGAATTATTAGAAAAAAAACCTAATTTTAAAAGATATGAACAAGAATGGGAAAAAAGTATTTTTGGATCTTCAATGAAGAAAAGTTTAAAAGTTCAAAAATTATATTTAGATTCTTTAAATAAAGGTTATTTTGATAAATTCTTTGGAAACTTTGAATTTGAAGAAGTAACTAAAAGAAGTGATTTATTAAGAATATTAAAAAAAGCTCCTAACTTAAAAATTTTAACAAGGTTTGCACATATGGGAAAACTATTTGCAAAACCTTACGAATATGCTTGGTAAAATGAATATAGAAGATTATGTTGAAAATGAGTTGTTGAAGGTTCATGTTAAGCCTAATTCTAAAAAAACAGAGATTATTGGTTATGACTCTGAGAAGAAAATTTTAAAAGTTGCGATTTCTGAACCTGCAGATAAAAACAAAGCAAATCTTGAAGTTGTAAAATTCTTTTCTAAATTATTAAAGAAGCAAGTTAAGATTAAGTCTGGTTTGAAAAGTAAAGAGAAGACTTTGATTTTAAAGTGATGGAATGTAGCTTGAAATTTTTTTCACGTTGTTTGTAATTAAGTCTGCTAATTTTATTTGTATGTTAAATAACGCAATTATGCAACCTATAATTGTGAACCTAACAACAACACTATAATCAGGCCATTTATTTATATCAAAAAAATCTCCTGCTTTCCAAGATGCAAAAGCAACATCCATTCCAATAAATAAAACAACAAATGAAAAAGTATATTTTATAATGTTTAATTGGTCGTGCGGAATAAAGTTTTTATGTTTACGTAATATTTCATAAAATTCTTTTGGAGAAAAGAAATATCTATTTGCTTTTCTACAAGTAATTTCAAATTCTTCCATGTATTCAGCATAATCTTTAAGTTTAGTTCTTACATCAGACCAGTTTTTGTTTTCTCTTAAAGCATTACTTTCTGATTCAAGAAAAGCTCTTTGCTTTGCTAAAACTAGTTCATAATATTGTTTAACTAATTTCATTTGATGATACATGTTTGGATAATGGGCTGCTTCATTTATTTCTTTTAAAATACTATCTTTATTGTTAGTTATAATATTTAGAACTTTTTGTTCTCTTTGATTAATATTGAATAATTGACTTCGAATATTTTCATCGTTTCGTCTCCATCTAAAAAAACTTTTACCAGCTAGTTTTTTGTAAAGTTTCTTTTTGTTTTCATAAAGAGTTGATAGAATTCTAGCAGTTTGATCTACTTTTGTAATAATCTTCAATCTTTTTTCAACATCCATTAAGTATTTTTTAGAATTAAGATTATATAATCTTTTCTATTATAAAAAAGAATTTATTGGTTAGCATACTTTCGAACTTCGTCACTAAAAGCTTCTAATGTAACATTTGCTTTTTTAAACATTTCTCGACTTCTTTGAGCTGCATGATATCTTTTTTCACAAATAACTCTTTTAATTCCTGAGTTAATTATCATCATTGCACAGACTGAACAAGGTTCCATCATAGTGTAAATTGTTGCGCCATTAATTGCAGTTCCATTTTTTGCGGCTTGAATTATTGCGTTTTGTTCTGAATGAACTGTTCTTACGCAATGTGGTCTTTTGACTCCGTCAGAATGAACTGTGTATTCAATTAAATGTCCTGCTTCATCACAGTGTGGTTGACCCATTGGAGAGCCAACATATCCTGATGCTAGAATTTGTTTATCTTTAACGATTACACATCCAGTTTTTCCTCGGTCACAAGTTGCTCTTTTTGAAATTGCTCTAGCTACTTCCATGAAATATTCATCCCAAGAAGGTCTGGTATTTACTTGTGTTCTAACATTTGCAACAACTTTATCTACTTTATTGCAAAGATCTTCTAAAGTTCCATCATTCATCAAAACAATATCTGCTTCTTTTTTACAAAGATCAAACTCTCTATATGCTGCTCCGCCACCTTTGCTTTCAAGCGATTCATGTTTTTTAAATTCTGCAAATGTTTGAGGATCATTTTCATTTCGGTTTCTTTTTTTCATTCGATTCCATCGTTCTTCAAGTGGAGCGTCAACAAATATAACTTTACAATCGGGTCTTTTATTTAGAGTTTTTAATTCTCCAACTGTCCCAATTGAAGTAATAGTATAATCTGTTCCATCAATCACTTGCATTAATGCTTTTTCTGCAAGAATTTCTGACCCGATAAGTGTTCTTAAGTCATTTCCTAATTTTTGAAGATTAGCTCTAGTGACTTCTTTGTTTTGTTTTTCTAATGATTCTCTAAGAAAGTTTGATAATGAAATGTGTTCAAATCCTTTTTTTTTTAAAAGATCCGCAACTGTATCTTTTCCAGAACATAAATAGCCAGTAACCCCTAATATCATGTTGCTAGTAAAACTTTATGATTTAAATAGGTTTAGCAAAAGTTACTATTCTTGAATGAATATACTGTAGCACAACAATGAATTTAAAGTAAAAGTGGGTTCTTTATATTGGGGTAAGTATAAAGTACAACTATTAAGATAATTAATTGTTAGAAATATATTAAATTAATACAACTGTAAAAGATTATGGGGTGCATATTTATGGAAACTGAAATTTATGGAATTAATCCAACAAAAAGATTAACTGTTGAGACTGCAGAGGCAGAACTTTACAAACCAAAAACTTTTCTTAACGACCACTTTGTTAGATTAGTTGATTATGTTGGTGGTGACGAAGCAGTAGTTAGAGGAGCAACTGCTGGAAAAGGTTTAGACTTATTCAAAGAAGATATTTCTGCTGAAGATTTGTTTTATTATTTAAGGATGAATCATATTACAGAACCTTTTAGATTTCCGGAATTAAAAATGCATTTTAAAGTTCCAATTCAAGAAGCATTATTCTGGGTTTATCAAAGATCATCAAGAATTAATGAATGGTCTGGCAGATATTCTGAAATGAGTGATGAAGCAAGAGAATATACTGAAGATGACTTTTCTTATTTACATGTTCTTGATGAAACTAGAGATAAAATCCCTGAAATATTAGATTTATTTGAGAAAACCAGACTTCAATCAAAAGATGCTTATAAAAACATGTTGTCTGAAGGTTTTGTAAGAGAATTAGCCAGAATTGGTATTGGTATTGGTAATAACACTGAATTTTATTTAACTATGAATTTAGAAGATTTACTAATTGCAACAAAAACTGCTTTTTATAATTCTATAAATTATGACATTAAAAAAACTGCTGATTCAGTTTTAGATTTGGCAGCAAGTGTAGCGCCATTAGCAGTTAAGTCTTTTCTAACTCCACAAAATCAGGGTTTAGATTGGACAATTGATCGAGATGTTTTAGAAGAAAAACCTTCAGGAAATAGATTTGAGATTTCTCAAACAAAAAGATTAGTGGTGCCAGAAGCAGAAAAAATGTTATTTAAACCAATTGATATTCTTGATCATGGTTGGGTTATGCCAACAGATTACATGGGAACTGACAGTAGTATTGTTCAAGCAGCAAGAGTAAGTTATAGTAAAGGAACAACTTCTGTTAGACAAGATAAAACTTTAATAAGATATTTACTTAGACATTTACACACTTCTCCTTTTGAACAAGTTTCTGTACAATACGAAATGAAGACTCCTATTTTTGTTTCGCCAAGACAAGCTGCAAGACATCGAACTGCAGTTAAAGGTTATTTAATGGATAATATGCCTGTTAGTAAAGATTTTTACATTCCTGAAATTGAACAGATAAGAGGACAATCCAAAACTAATATGCAAGGTAGAGGTTCTGAATTAGATGATGAAACAAAGGTGCGAATTATAAAAGAGTTAGATTCGACTTTTTCTTCTCAAGCCAAATTAAGAAGCGAATTATCAAATACTAATATTCCTGATTACATGGTTGACGCTCAACTTGGAGTAGGACATTATACTTGGACTACTTGGAAGCAAGATTTACATAATGTATTTCATTTTTTAAGATTAAGAGATGATTCTCACGCACAACATGAAATTCAAGTAACTGCAAGAGCAATGGGTGAATTTGTAGAATCAACATTTCCAATTTCACATGAAGCTTTTTTGGATTATACAAAAAATGCAGTGTCTTTTTCATCACAAGAACAAGAGTTATTGGCTAGAATGATTGCTGAAAATAGAAGCGCTGTGCCTAATCATTTTTACAAAGATATGGGTTGGTGGCTAAAAAAAGATGATAAAAAAAATCTTGAAGCTATTGAATTAGATAATAAAATTGAAACTTTAATGAAAAAATGACTCATCCACATCCAGGTAAATTCATTGTATTTGACGGATTAGATGGTATTGGAAAAGGTGAAGGTCTTGTTGGAATTAAAGAGTATTTAGTAGAGACTAAACAACCTCGTATTCTTGATTTAGAAGCTTATTGGTTTGAAATGCACAATCATCCTGATTTTGAAAATGAGCTAATTGATGGTAAACCAAATCCTTATTATTTGGATTTAAGTAAATTTGATTTGATTTTATCTGCCGAACCAACTTTTGTTGGTGTTGGCATGAATATTCGTGAAGAAATCACTGCTAAGAATGGACGAGAATATTCTGCTCAAATTGCTGCTCAAGGATTTTCGCTTGATAGATTAATATTGTATCAAAGAGTTATTTTACCAGCTCTTGCTGCAGGAGTTGATGTGTTACAATCAAGATCTGTTAGTACTTCTATTGTTTATCAGCCTTTACAATCGTTATTTGAAGGAAGAGATAAATTGTCTGTTAAAGATATATTGAGTTTAGAAGGAAATATTTTGGCTTTAGAAAACGCTCCTGATTTATTAGGAATTCCAACTATTGAAAGTGCAAAAACAGTTATGACTCGTTTAGAAAAAAGGTCAAAATCTGATAATTCTCAATATGAAAATGTAGACTTTCAAATAAAATTAAAACCTCATTATGAAGGAAAAGTTTTAAGAGATATTTTTGAAGGAGCTGGAACTGCTGTTCGTTATATTGATGCAGGAATTTCTGTTGAAAGCACACGAGAACAAGCTGTAAAAATTTATCAAGATTTATTTGAAAAATGATTAGACCAAAAAAAATTGTTTGTGTGACTGGTAATATTGGTGCTGGTAAAACTTTAGTTGCAAGAAGACTTATTGGCGGACTTCTAGATTTTGAATATCATGGTGAAGTTGTTGATGAAGAAGTCTTAAACAAGTTTTATAGCGATATGAAACAGCATGGATATGATACTCAAATGTTTTTTTTAAGTACTCGTTATCAAAGTCTTCATAAAATGAAAATTGGTGAAAAATCTGCTGTTACTGACAGATATATTGATGAAGATATTGAAATTTTTTCAACTCAATTATTAAAACAAGGGAATATAAGTTCAGAACATTACAATACTATTCTTAAAACTAGAGATGCAATGGTTGAAGCATTTGAAAACTCACTTGATTTACTAATCTATTTACATGCTGATGTAGATGTTCTAAGAAGCCGAATTGAAAAACGAATTGGATTAAATCCTAAACGAGAAAATGAACGAGGATTACTTGATCCAAAAAATAATTATTTATCTGAACTAAATGATTTGTACGATAATTGGTTTAATAATTATGAAGGTGATAAATTATTAATTAATACTAATGATTTAATTTTATCTGATGAAAAAGGAGAATCGCCTTTAAGATTTGGTCATATAGAAGAAACTCTTAATACTATTGAGAACCATTTGTATTCTTAAACAATTTTAACATTTAAATTAGGGATTTCTTTTTTCAAATAAGTAATAATATTTTCTAAAAAAGTTTGTG
Organism: Candidatus Woesearchaeota archaeon; assembly: GCA_937912225.1. Classification (GTDB taxonomy): domain Archaea; phylum Nanobdellota; class Nanobdellia; order Woesearchaeales; genus JAHIUF01. The sequence continues at coordinate 9,972 of CALDOJ010000025.1, forward strand.
TTGGTCGAGTAATATTTCGCATTTGTTTATCAAGAACAACACTATTAGAAAAAGCTTTTAATTCCCATGAACAAAGAATACTCTCAATTTCTTTAGCCATTTCTAAAAAATCTTCTTTCCTAAATAATAATCCTGGGACAACTGTTGTACGAAATAAAATCTTAGTTTTTTCATCATATTGTCTTAATAATTTTAATGTTTCTAACAAATCTTTCATTATGTCATTTGTAGGTTTGAAGAATGTTTGTGATTTGGTAATTTTTTCAAATGTTTTTGTGAATGGAGATTTAAAATCCATTATGACTTGAGTTAATAATTCATTTTTTAATAATGATTTTAGAACATCTGGTTTTGAACCGTTGGTGTGGATGATTGTATCGAGTTTTAAGCTCTTACAATGGGTTAAGAGGTTAAGTAATGCTTGTCTCTGAAAGCAAGGTTCACCGCCTGTTATAAGAACTCCTTTCACTGTTCCTGCTTGCCTTTCAATTTCTTTCTTAATATCTTTTAATTCTACTACATGATCAAACTTAGTTTCTAATAAATCTGGAGTATTACAATAAGAACATTTGAAATCACAACCTGAAAAATATATCTTCATGAATAAGTCTTTACTAAAATCAACACTTCCTGCTGGTACAATTTCGCTTATGAATGCTTGCATAATAAAACCTTCTGAGAACAGAATACTATTTTGATTATTAAAGCTTATCTTTTCAAGAAATTAATATCATTAATCTGTTTTTTTGCGCCATGAGGTGTTTCAAGAGTAACCCATGCATCATTAGGAATAAGTTTTTTGAATTCTTCTAAAGGGTAATTTCCATCGCCAATATTCATATGTGCATCTCTAGGTTTATCAAATATTCCGTCACAGAAATGAAAATGCTTTGGTTTTAAAGCAATAAACTGTTTAATGAGAGTCATCTGATCTTGTTTTAATCCAACTGCTGAAGCTGATGCATGACCAAAATCTAAACACATCTTTTTTTTTGTTCCGTCAAGAATTTCTTTCATTTCAGAAAAGCTTTTACCCATTTCAACAATTTTATCTGAATAATAAGGCATATTTTCAATCACAATTCTTTCATCAGGAAATTGATTAAAAAACTTGATAGCACTCTGATTAGTACATTCTTTATTTTCTATTAAACCAGGGTGTGCAATAATTGTTTTAGCATTAATCTTATCGGCTAGTTGTAAAGCGAAATTAAGAGTTGATTTGTTAAACTCACTTTTTTCTGGATTTGCAAAGTTAACTCCCCAACAAGAATGCATATTATGAATTACATAAGGGATGTCATAATCTTTTAAACCAGAAAAATCACTTTCTTTTAAAGCCATCACTTCAATAAAGTCTGAGTGCTCTACCATCTCTTTAATGTACGTTATATTGTGTGGAAAAACTTTAATTCCTATTTTCATATCGAGGAAGTTATAGAAGTCTATTTATAAATTTTAATATTGAATAAAATTAGAACGTTTACTCTTCTTCTTCGTTTTCAACGTCAAAAAATGTGGATAGTTGTTTGCTGTTTTTTTTTGCTTCGTAGCTGATTCCGTTAACCATGTATATCCCTGTTTTTTCTTAACCTTTTTTAAAACTCCATCCTTTATAAATATGATTAACCTTTAAACTATAATAGTTAAACAATAGAATTAAACCCTGACTTCCAACCCTATATTTTGAAAAGCATAGTTTCTGGGAGACTATATTTAAAAAGCTTCAGAGAAGAAACAAGACTTGTTTTTTCTCAACTGTGACAACAAGAATTATCTAAGAATTTACTCTTTTCTCAAACCAAGAATACTCTGTCGAGACTCAGATATTATATCTCCAGAACTAGCATCGATTTTAATATTAATAATGTTAAAAGTATGAGTTACAAGAGTTAAATTATACATTTGAGTTTCAATATTTTGAATGATAATAATTTTTTTATTAACAATTTCAGAAGAATACTTTTCTTTTCGTAAATCTTCTGCTATATTAAGAGCTTTTTCTAAGTCAATATTAACTTTAGACATATCTAATTTTTTAACAGCTTTGTTAGTCTTCTTAAAAAGTTCATCTTCAGGATGTCTAATAAGGCTATCATCTCCAACTTCAAAAATAACAACTCGATCATGATCTTTATTATAATAACCAATCTGCCAATCACTCTTGTCATTATCAAGCATTGTGAAAGCATGAGCTAAATAACAATCAGAGCCTTCTTTTAAGAAATCCTTAAACTCTTTAGTGCTTTCAAGCTTCTTAATAGCTTCTTTTAATAACATTATGAATGATAAAAAATAATAGTTTAAATAATTTATTGAAGTTTATCTTCTAAAGATCATATCGTGCGCTAGGTAAATGAACTGTTATACCTCGTTTTTCCATTCTTTTAGCAACTTCTGGTTGCTGAGAATTAAACTGGATGAAATGAGTTGGATTGGCTGTTTGATACAATTTTAATAATTGACTTCCACCTGCATGTCCTGAAGAATGAGCTTCAATAATTGGAATGCTATGATAATTATACCAATTATTTGCAGTGTCATTTTTACCATCATCTTCTGCATTAGAAGGACCTGTTCTTGAATAGATTGCAATACTTCCATTTTTAGGTTTAATATCAATTAAATTAATAACACTATAATTATCATTAAAAACAACATAGTCTCCTTGATTATTCCGAATATCATTTGCATTAACCCAAATATTTTTTCTAAAAGCAAATTTTTCTTTACTGGCTTTAGTTTTTCGAAAAGTAGTTCCTAATTCAATAGGGTGTTTTTCATCAGCAAGATTTTTAACAATAAGTTCTCGTTCCCATGAATCATAATCTTTCATTACTTCTTCAGCTGTCGCGTCTTCCATTATTCCTCCTTGACCTTTTCTTGGAACGAAAATTACTATATCTTCTCCTAAGATGTCATCAAGTTTTGGAGAGTATTGAGAAGTTATTTCTCTGTTCGTAGCCGATGTGTTTAAAGAACTGACTTGTTCATATTTTCCATGACCTAAATATTTTCCTTTAATAGTGAGTGATTCGTCTCTGTTATTTTCCCATAATGTTTTTATCATTTGAGCTTGTTTTAAACTAATAGCAAGCTTTCGACCATTATCTTTTGCTGCTTTACAAAAACTCATTAATCGATCCATATCACTTGCAGGCCAATGCGCTGTTACTAACTGATCTGTTGAAGCAATTACATCACTAATTCTTTCATAAACTTGATTTTCAGATAATCCTCTTGGCTGACCAAAATTAGTTCCATCTCCAATTATCGCATAAGGCTGAATTGCATTTACACGCTGCCAAAATTCTGCAGTCCATTCTTTATGATGGCCGTGTGAACGAAAATCTCCAGTATATACTAAAGGACCTTTTGATGTATGAAAAATATATGCCATTGCGCCAGGCAATGTGTGGTCGACTCTCCAAGCTTCTACTTTCATTCGATTTTTAATTTTAAAAGTATCGCCATTTTCTAAAAGAGTAAAAGGCCTTTGTACTTCTAATCTGTCTTTAATACTTTTGAAAGCTTCTTTGTAAAGAACATAATCTTCAAATGATCCTCTTCCTATATTTTGGAATGTTTCCATAAGTAGATGACTTTCATGACTAGAACCTATATGCATATCCGATCTTAAAAGTGGTATGCCACTAATTTGACTTTGATGTGCGTGAGAATTAAAAATTATATCTGCTGAAGGTTTAGTTGTATGTTCATGACCTGACCTTTCAACAAAATCTTTTCGATAAATACCTTTGACTTTAGGAAGTAAGTTCATTTTAATAAAATCACTCATTCCAGAACTTTTTCTCGGTTGAATAAAATCAGAAAATAATCTGCTATATTGTTCATGATTAATTCCGAAATCTAACCAAAAATTAACATTTTTTTCTTCATCAATTATTTGAATTTTATTGCTGCTGTTTTTTCCAGCTTCTGTAAACGAATTTATTATTAATCCCATTTGTTTCACCTTTGAAGTTATCTTTTATTTGCATTATATGCTTGTCTAATAAGTGCCATTGCTTCTGGCATTTTATCTCTTGAAGAGATATTAAATCTTCTATATTGATCGTCTTGTTTTTGATCTTTAGTCATTTCTGTTCGGTCTTTAAAACCATCTTCAACTTTAATTTTAATATTAATGTGGTCTTTACTTGGTCTGATATAACAAAACGTGCTGTTGCTTTTTATGCTAACTCCGCTTTTATTATATCTGACTTGGACGTCTTGTCCTAAATCGCCTATTTCTCCTATAATATATGCTAAAGTTCTTTTTGCTTCTTTGTTTTCAATTGTTTTTATGCTATCATCAATACCATAAGTTTTAGCTCCTGGATAAGTTTTGAAGTCTTTAGGAGAAACTACTGGTGCAAGTAACATATACTTGTCTCCTCCTTCGGAATCAAATAAAGTGTATTCATAAGGAAGAACATCTGTATTTACGCTGTCAATGAATAATCTTTGTTCTAGTGAAAATTTATTTGCTAGAATAACTGTTGTTGGTTTATATCCCCAATTAATTTTTGTATCTGGAACTTGAGCTTGAGTTTTTGAATGATTGTTTTGAACCCATGAAGTTTTTATTAATGCTTCTTCGATAAATCGAGGGTCAGAATCATATTCTATAACTGTAAATCCACCCGTATTATTGTTAATTCCTGATGTGTGTATGGGACCTACTGTTGGATATCCTGTTCTTAATGAGCCTGCAATAACATCAATGTCCATTAAAGTATTGGTGTTTTTTTCAATAATTTTTTTAACTAGTTCAGGGTCTGCTTCTGCTTCTTTTAATCTTTCAACTTCATCTCCTGCTCTAACTAATCTTAAATCATCTTCTATTCCACTACCTGTGAAGTCTCTTGGCAAAACAGCATTCCACATTGCTAAAAAAACATCTTTGTCTGATTTGAAACTTTCATATTGTTTCAAAACTACTTCTTGTTCATTATTAACTCTGTTAATTGCATATTTATCGTAAGTATCATACTCTTTAGAAACTAGTACTAATCTTGGCGGGATTGTTGTATTGATTGTTTGTCCTGATTGGTGAAAAACGTATTCTGCAAATACTTCGGGGTTACTTATTGCTTGGTCAACATACATTAATCCTTGTCTAAAAATATGTTTTGCAGCTCTTTCTTTGTATTCTATTAAATTTAGTCTTTCTCCATCAATACCGATTGAATCAATCCTTCCTTGTTCAATAGCCATTTCAGTTCCTACAAAGTTTGCATCTAGAAGTTCATTCATGGTTTTTTCAACCATTGTTTGTAGTCCTTTTTCTCTTGATACGAATCTATGGTGGTCTATAACTTTGCTAGAACGTGGATTGATTTGTACAAGTTTCATGGTTTGTCAACACGAGGGAAGCATTCACTGTTTAAATACTTTTGCTTTTTTACCACTAAATAATGGTAAAACTATTACGAAAGGGTTAAAAACAAAGCTTTTTTCTAATTTCTTATGGATGAAGAATACAAAAAACTCCTAGAAAAACAACAATACTATATGGCCGGAGACCATAGCGGGGTAAAAGTCTGTACATGGACAAAAAAATCTTTGCGAGAAGAAGGTGTCTGCTATAAAGATAAATTCTATGGAATAAGAGCTCACTTGTGTTTACAAATGTCGCCAGCAATGAATTTTTGTGGGCTAGATTGCATATTTTGTTGGCGAGACAGACATGATGAACCATTTACAACAATTGATGAACCAAAAGAAATAATCAAAAAATGCATTGAAGGACAAAGATACTTGTTATCTGGATTTGGAGGAAACGAAAAAGCCAACCAAGACAAAGTCAAAGAAGCACAAAATCCAAAACATGTAGCATTATCTTTATCAGGAGAAACACTTGCATATCCAAGAATTTCAGAATTAATAAAAGAATTTCATAAAGTTGGGTTCACAACATTTGTTGTAACAAATGGACAATTTCCAAAAGTAATGAAAAAAATGGAATCACCAACTCAATTATATGTTTCAGTTGATGCACCAAACGAAAAATTATTAGAAAAAATTGATAGGCCAAAAGATGGTAAGCTTGCTTGGAAAAATTTAGTTGAAAGTTTAGATGTGTTACGTGAATTAAAAAATAAAACTCGAACAACACTACGACTCACTTTAGTAAAGGGAAAAAACATGGTTCATCCAGAACAATACGCTGAATTAATAACTCGATCTGACGCAAAATTCATAGAAGTAAAGGCATACATGTATGTTGGAGCTTCACAAGGAAGACTTGAAATTGAAAACATGCCAAGACATCCAGAAGTTGTAGAGTTTGCAAAAGAAATTGGTACGTACTGTGGCTATAAAATCATTGATGAACAAATAGAAAGCAGAGTTGTATTGATGATGAAAAAAGATACTAAAGATCGAATTATGAAATTTGATTAATTGGCTGATTTCCACAAAAGTTCATATATTAATCTTTCATCGTCTGCAATTGTTTGATCTTTAATTAAAATGCTTATTACTTCTCCTTCAACAAGTTTGAATATTGCTATTTTATCTGCATAAATAAATTTTGAAGAGTTAATGTTTAAACCTTTTATTTCTCTTAATTCTCTTAATTGTTCTTCATCTTTGTTTCTAATTTCTGTTGTTTCTTTGCTTTTTTCTTGGATTACTCTGGTAAATATTTTTGCTTCTTTTCTTCTTTTTATATAGTGTGGAAAATAATATTCTAATATTTTGAAAATTTTTGAGTGAGCAATTACTGCTATTTCTTTTTTTGTTGTTAAAATGTCTTCAAGTACTGCTTTCATTCCTTCTTTGCCTTGGTAAATTGTTGCAGTTGGTTTACTGACTGTAAGTTCTTGTATTAACTTTAATTCTGATAAAACACTTTGAAGTTTGCTTTTTTTCTCGTCTAAAATCGAGATTAATCGTTCGGGTGTTGCAACGTCAAAATAAGTGGTTTTTTCTTTGATGATTTTTGAAGCAATTCCTTTTTCTATAAATGCTCTTAATATATCATAAGTTGTTGACCTGTTTAAGCCTGCTTTTTCTGTTATTTCTTGTGCGGTTGCACTCCCTAATTTTAATGCTGCTAAGTATACTTTTATATCTTTTCCTGAGAAACCAAAGTCTCTAAGTGCTTCATCTACGCTTATTTCTCGCATACTGTCTTTTTGTTTCTCGACTATATAAAGATGCTGGTTTTTTTAACCAACAAACATTTATATAGTGTTATTACTATAAAGTAGTTATAATAATTGAGGTGAACAAAAAAATGAAAAAAATATACGAAATGGCAAAAAAAGGATTATACATCGCAACAGCAGCTTTAAGTTTAACAATGATGAATTGTGAAGGCGGATTAGACAGCAAATATGTATTTCACAATCTTGATGCTGCAAACGGACGTGACGCAATTGTATATGACTACAAGAATTCAGATAGAGTAACATATGTTGGAGATATTAACGAAGAAGGAATGATGGAAGGGAGTGTTAGAATATTTGAGTTTGATGGCAAAAAAAGAGCAGAAACATTTCAAGAACACAGAATTCAAGATGATCAATACTTAATGTCGATATTAGAAAATGATTCTGAAATAACTGAAATAAGCTCTGCAGTTCAAGACTCAATTGAAGCAAGATTAAAATAATTATTAAAAAAAGAGGCGAATGAAAATGAAATGCGAAATAGCTTTTAGCGATAATTCAAATATTTCTTTAGATGAAGAAGTTTTCAAAGCAAGCATACAAACATCTGATTTACCTAAGGAACTTTCATTTTTAGAAAAAACATTTGATAATTGTTCAAGATATTCAGATAATCTTTATTTATTTGAACAAGACGATTTATTATTTGGATTTGCATCTATTGAATTAAATGAAGATATTGGTATTAAAACTAAAACCTTATATGATGCAATTCTAAAAAATGTTTCAGAAAGAAAATTATTTCGATGTTGGAACTATGTTCCTGACATAAACGTTATTGAGAAAGGAGAAGAAATTTATAAAAAATTTAATGGTGGAAGAAAAGATGCTTTTAATGAGTTTTATGGAACTGGTTTTGAAACAAAGTTACCTGCAGCTACAGGTATTGGAATCAAAGGAAATAATTTGGTGATTATGTTTCTTGCAGGAGAAGAAAACCCTGAACATTTGGAAAATCCTGATCAATGTCCTTCTTATTTATACCCTGAACAATACGGGAAGAAAGCTCCTGGTTTTGCAAGAGCTACAGTTGTTAGTGATAAATTTTATTTTATTTCAGGCACTGCAAGCATAAAGGATCATGTTTCAATGTATAAGGGAGATGTAAAAAAACAATATGATTTAATGAAAGATAACTTAAACACTATGATTGCAGAAAAAAAGAATGTTGATATAGAAACTGCTTCTGCAATTGTTTACTATAGACACGAAGAAGATCTTGATTTTATTAAGAATAGTTTTGAAAAAGATTTTCCTTATGTAAAAAATCCTGTTTATTTAGAATCAAATATTTGTAGAAAAGAACTTGATTTAGAAGCAGAACTTTCATTTGGATTTTTTTAATTCTAGATTTCTATGATAATCAAAAAACAATGTTTTTTGTATACTAGAAATCTCAGATTTCTATAATTTCCCCATCTGGGCCGGGATTAATTACAACTGACTTCTTAATCTTACTTTTTACATGAAAGTTTTCATGCAAGTGTCCGCATAAAACTATTTCAGGTTGATTCTTTTTAATGAACTTTGTAAAGCTTTCATTTCCAACATGATCTCCCATGATGATATCTGCTTTTGTGCCGTAAGGAGGTCCATGTAGCATTAAAATTGTTTTCTTCCCTTTCATGGCTTTTTCAAACTTTTTACTGTGCTTTTCAAATTCTTTATCAATCATTGAAAAACCGCCACCGCCATATCCTAAGAAAACAACTCCGTCTATTTCATAATGTTTTTTGTGAATAAATTTTAAATTTTTAAATTTCTTGCAAAGATATTCAACAATTAAATCATCTTCGTGATTGCCGTGAATAAAAAGAACTGGCTTACCCATGTTATTCATTTCTGCCATTATAGCTTCAATTTCATGTTCAAAAATTGTAAAGTCGCCCATATGAAGAATTAAATCAACTCCTTTAGCTTTCTTTTTAGCAAATTTAAAATCGTTTGGACTTCCATGATGATCTGTAAATGCAAGTATCTTCAAAATTTCACCTCTTGAAATTTTGATAGCCCAAAAATTGAAAATTTTTGTTGTCTCATTTTGTTTAGTATTATCTTTTTTTATTTAAGGTTTTCTGGAACATACTGTTCTTTTGGCATGTTATTAACGTTAACAATTAAATAATTTTTTATCGGGAATTCTGATCTTAAATCGTTTATTATATTAATTTCTGCTTTAGATTCAACAATTATGAATAGTTGATATTCGCCTATCACTTTTACAAGTTCGATAATATTTTTATGTGTTTTTGAGTACTCAACTAGTTTATTTATTTCACCCATTCCTCGACCTGAAACTGTTAAAAATATTACTTGCCTGTGAATATTTGTTTTTTTATAGTTTAATGTGCAGCTATAACCTCTGATGATTTTTCTGGTTTCAAGTCTTTTCTTAATATTCACAATTGTTTTAGCGGCCATCTTTGTTTTATTGGAGATTTTTGAAAAAGTTATTTGTGGTTCTTGAATTAATAGTTCTAGAACTTGCATTTCTTTTTCAGTTAATTTTCTTGTTTCTCGGTCTCCGCAAATTACATCGTCTTTTTGATTCTTTTTTTTGTTAGCTAAATATGCTCTTTCAAATTTGTGTTTTACAACAACTGGAAAAATGAACTTTGTTTCAATATTTTTGTAAAATTTGTGCATCACATCAGTGTGTAATTTATTAAAAGCAGACAAGTTTAATATTGAATATTCGACCAACAAATCAACTCCTTGAGTTGCTTCTTGAATGCTGATTATTGAATCAATTTGTTTTAATTCGTTGATAATTTCGTTTTTAGTTTTTGAATCAAAAATACGATAATTTATTCCTACGAGAATATTTGTAAATCCGAACTTTATTGGATCGACAATGGTGTTGTAGTTTAAGATGATTCTTTTTTTTTTTAATTGTTGCATCATATATGACGCTGATTGTTGACTAGAATGAGTGTTCTTACTTAACAAATTTGTCGTTATTCGACTATTTTCTGATAGAAAAAATAATGTTTTACTTATTTTTTTATTCATTTCTTTGTATAAATGAACTTTAGTATATAAGTTTTATCTTTTTTTACAAAATTATCATTAGGAATTTTTAAGTATTATTATCGCACATATTTATAGAATGGTGTTTATAATTTAAAAATGTATGTTGTTGGTGATGAACAAACTTTGAATTCTAATCTAGATGTAACTTTCCCAATTTTTTCTTCGCTTGAAAATGTTAAACCCATAACATATCAAGAATTAATAAAATCTAAAAATATTATTGCTTCAGAAGTACCTTTATTCATTTGTTTTCCTTTTGAACTTTGGGATAAAGTGGTTGAAACCAAAGATGTTTTGTATGGTAGTAGAGATTTTGGAGAATCCATTAAAGTATTAGATTCTATGATTAATGATTATATATATTCTAGATTTCCAAACGCATTATATGTTAATCAACCCTCGAGTATACTTGTGGAGCGTGATAAACAAACATCAAAAGATATTTTGAATAAAAAAGGGTTGAGGACAGCAGAAGATATTGAAAAATCAATTAATGCAGTAATTGAAGAAGTAGAACGAGGAAACTCAGTCTATATAAAAGTTCGATACGGATCTATGGGAAAAGGAATAACTTATTTAAGCCCTAATAAATGGACAACTAATTTTAATTATTCGAATGGTAAAATTCAAAATCATAAAAATGATTATGATTGGAAAGAAATAGATGTGACTGGTGATAAATATTTACTTGAACAAGTATTAGCAGAAGATGTAGTTGTAGAAAAAGCAGTTTCAAATTCGCTAACAAATGGTTTTAAGTTTGATTTAAGAGGTCGAGCATTGTTTGGAGAAGTTTTTGAACGATTTATGTATGGTCGAGCAACTTATGATTCATCCATAACAAATGTTTCACAAGGAGCAAAAAGAATTGATTTAAGTTTTATTGAACAACATGTTCCAAAAGATAAGATTTATGAAGCTCAACAATTAATAAGTGAAAGTGCAATGGCTCTAGGATTAAATTATGCAGGAGTCGATATTTTATTTGAAGGAGAAAACTTCGATCCAGTATTTTTAGAAGCAAATAGTTTTCCAGGGCCTCACATGGCTGAAAAATTGTTACCTGTTTTGCATAGAAAAATACTTTCAAAGTTTAATCGTGAAAAAAATCTAGCTCATGAAATGTATTATCATCAATCACAATACACGATTTAAGAAAGAATTAGCTAGCTTGTTCTCTGAGTTTGATACTCAAATTATGAATTATGAAGAGTTTGATGAAACAAAATTAGCAAAAGCAGATTTCATTGTGTTATCAGGAGGACCTATTCATATTTCAGATAAAAATGATCTTATAGAGGAAAAAAACTTTTTGAAAAAAACCACTAAACCTATTTTAGGAATTTGTTTAGGACATCAAATTTTAAGTTTAGTATTTGGTTCGAAACTTGAACAGTTTAAAGAAAAAAAAATTGAATTCTTTGAACTTGAACTATTTGGGATGAAAGGACAAATGTTTTATTCGCATATTCATTACATTAAAGAGTTACCTAAGGAGTTCAGATTATTATCTAAAAGAAATGGTTTTATTGAAGCAATGGAACATAAAACAAAACCAATTTTTTCTTTACAAGGTCATCCTGAAAGGTCAGGCGAATTTGGTGAAGGAATAAAAACTTTATTTATTCAAAGATTTGTTAATACTTCTAAAAAATAGTACTTTTTCATAACCTTTTTATAATTCTTTAGCTTTCCTTTAGTCATGGGAGAAATTGATTTTAATAAAGGTGTTATTAATATTGATGTTAAAGGTCATCAAAGTTCTTTAAGAAGAGAAATTGATAAAGGAAACGTCGATTTTGGTGGTAATTGGTATATGGACAAAATGATTGTTTCTTTTCTTAATCTTAAACCTGGTTATTTTAAAAATCAAATTCCACTTATTGGAAGAAATTCTTTTTTTTCACGTAGAAATAATTCAAGTATTGTAAGAATTGAAAAATCATTATTTACACATCATAATAATTCACCTCAACCAGATACTTCAAGAAGAGATAGTTTTACAGAATTAATATTAATTGATGAGGATTCTAAAGAAGCTTTGAATGATGAAATTTCAAAACATGAGATAGGAATGATAAAAGATCGTTATGGTTCACCAGGCAAAGATTATTATGCATGTAATACTCATTGGAAAACACCAAAAGTTCATATGCATGAATATGGGAATATGGTTCCAAGAGATGTGATGGATGATTTGATTTCTGGAATAGAAAAAGAAAATCATTTCATTGCAAAAAGAAGTTTTTGGTATGGATTGAACTCTTCTTATGCTCGTGAAGTGAATTTAATTTCAGAAAATAAACAAGATGATTCTCATTATTTACAAAGGGTATTAACATTAGATGATATTGCAAATGAAAGAAAGAAAACCAGTGTTCGGTCAGTAACAAATTCTAAATGGGTTAAAGCAGGTGATTTTTTATTTGTGTTTGAAAAAAATGGGGTTTATGATTTTAAACAATGTGGAATGTTTGATCATACAGGAAAATTATTACTTGCAGGTAAAGCAACAGTGGAATCATATTTAGATTATAGTAAACAACATCCTGATGAAGTTGTTAGAATATATGATGGGATGGCAACAGATATGGATGCAACTTTTGCTCTTAAAAAATGGCAAGAAGAATTTCAAGGAGAACCAAGAAACTCGGTTGTTAATAAATTGGATCGAAGGTTGGATGCAAAACCAACAAATACTTTTATGTCGTTAGTACCGTTTGAATTAGATAAATTCTATGTTGATTATACTAAGAACAAAATTATTTCTGTAAAAGGATTTCAATCGCATATGCGAGCAATGCATAAAAGTCTTTTTTGAATGTTTACAAAGAATAATAATCTTCTAAAATAACAGTATCTATTTCATCCAAATTTTTAATTCTATACAAACGACCTTCGCCAATTTCAACAATCTTTTTAGCCAATTCTAAACCTCTCTCTGCTAATTCAATCCCTATAATAGAAATTGTTATACCTGCATTTCGAGCAATTGAAGCTGCTTTCAAAGTATCTTTCTTTGGGTCTTTACCTTTTGTCGGAACTGCATCAGTCAATAGAACTAAATGTTTAGTTTCTTTTTTATTACCAAATAACTCAACTGCTTTTTCAATTGTTTGTTCGATATCAGTCTCCATACCGGCCTTAATACAAGTAAGTTTTCGAAGTAAATCCATGAAATTACTAGTTGGAGCAACAGATTCTTTAATGTGCGAACCAAAAACAATTAAACCTACTTTATTCTTTTCTTGTAAAGCCTTAAACGCAAGAGCAACACCTGCTTTTTTAGCAGTAGCAAGTTTTTCACCTTTCATACTACCGCTAGAATCCAAACCATAAATAACAGAAATATGGCCTTGACTCTTGTGTTCGAAAACTTTTAAATCATCTTTAGTAATATTTTGATGTTGTCTTCGAACAGCAGTTTTAATAGTTTGACGAATTGCAATATCTTTATAACGAGATCTAGAAAAATTTTTGTAATCTTCTTTATCACCATAATGCTCTTTTTCCTTTTTCTTTTTCTCACCTAAACCTTTAGAAACTAAATGGTCAAGTTCTTCAGTATACATAACTAAAGAACTAAGGAATAAACCATCATCACTAACAGTATTATTTTTTGTAAGTAAATCTTTTTCTTTTAAATTTTCAACATTATCAGACATGTTCTTCTTCATTTCACGTTGAAATTCAGGAATGTTCTTGTTTTTCTCAACATAATCAGCACTATAACCAGTAAGTTTTCGAATAATCTTCTCACCATACAATTGCTTTGCAAGATTAAAATTATTAACCATGCTCTTTAACATTAAATCAGGAGTAAAATTACCAACACCTTGATTAATACTTTCCATAATAACCTTACCATCATCAATAGTGTCTTTATCATTTTCCAAAACAGAATTCATAAGCTTATCTTGTGAAGTATCCTTCTTCATATTGCCATCTAACTCTTCAATCGGCGAAACTTCAGAAATTTCAGTTCTCTTTATATCCTTATCAGCCCATTCACTGTTGTCAAAGGTAACCACCCTTTTCTAAGTGTTTTTTAAACTCGTCCTTGATGTAATTCTTAGCAGTTTTCAAATACTTAACAGAAGGTTTAAGACGCATTCTGTGGCTAAGAACTGATACAAGGACTTCTTGAATATCTCTTAATGAAACTTTATTTCTCTCATTAACCATTGCATTAGTTTGAGCTCGTTCATAAATTCCAATACTTGCTCTAACACTAGGTTTTTTCTCAACATTATCATCCGCTCTTAAATCACGAATAAAAGAAAGATACATATCTAATAAATTCTCAGGAAAATCAATTTTATTATGACCTGAAGTTTCAACAATAGTCTTTTCAATTTCTAAAGATTCAGGATAATGAACATAAATTAAATCGAATCGGTCAAGGAAAACATCGGATAAGGTCTCAGTTGATGTATCTTCAGGGTTCATAGTTCCAATAAAAGTAAAATTTGCATCTAAATCAACTTTATAAGAACCAACAGTAACTCTTTTTTCTTCTAAAGCTTGAAGTAATGAGTTTTGAAGTTTTTCAGAACATCTGTTAATCTCATCAAAGAACAAGATTCCTTTATTTGCTTGAAAAATCTTACCAGGACTAAAAGCTTCTTTACTAGTTGGACCAAATTTCAAAGCTTTAATAGGGTCAATATCTCCAATAAGGTCTTCAGCAGTTAAATCAGGACTTCCTTGAACTCTAACAAAAGGAGCCTTATCACCAATAAGATGCGCAACATTCTTTGCAAGAGTTGTCTTACCAATACCTGGAGCACCAACTAATATGATGTTTCGTTCGCTAATCAAAGCAGATTTCAATTGACGCTTAACATCCTCTTGACCCAGAACATCCTTGAAATCTTTTTTTATAATATCATTAAAATGCATAGAAGCCGAAGCAAGAAATGAAAGTTTATAAAGGTTGTTGTTAATAAAAAATACTTCTTCGGAGATTTCCACAGGACTTTCGGAAAATCTTCTACGACCTAAAACTCACTAGTCACAAGACATCATCTTGCGTAGCGAATATAAAGAAGAGAAAATAATTCTTATTATGTTTGTAAAAATCAATAACCGAATCTTGGACTTCAATGAATTAGTCAAAGATAGAATCTTAGTAAAAAATCATTTAATAATTCAACTTGAAGAACTGTTAAAGATTTATGGCTTTGAAAAAGAACTTGATGAATACGTTAATGAAGATTTAAATTGTAAAATAATTTTTGAATTAATAAAAGATAAAAAAGAAGTATTTGTTTAGAAACTTTTTAATACTAATACTAATCTCATTGTTTTATGAACTTAAAAGAATCATTATTATTTTTCTTACGTGGCTTATTCATGGGTATTGCTGATATTATACCTGGAGTAAGTGGCGGAACAATTGCTTTAATAACAGGCATCTACGAACGATTAATAAAAGCAATTAATGATGTTAACGAGTTAATCATAAAACAAGTTTTCAAAAAGAAAATCACAAAGGCTTGTAAGAATATTCTAAAATTAGATTTTGGATTTTTAATACCTTTAGCATTAGGAATAGCAATTGCAATGTTAAGTTTATCACATTTAATGGATTACTTATTGCATGAACAAACTGCTTTAACATACGCATTTTTCTTTGGATTAATACTTGCATCAGCAATCTTTGTTTACAAACACGCAGGCAAGAATCATTGGAAGAACTTAATCTTTGGAATGGCAGGTTTAGTATTATCTTTTTGGATAGCTGGACTAAGCACTGTTAATGCAAGTCATTCAGTAATCATTCTTTTTTTATCAGGAGCAATTGCGATTTGTGCAATGATATTACCAGGAATCTCAGGAGCTTTCATTCTAGTACTTCTTGGTCAATATGAATTTATAATTGGAGCAATCAAAAACTTAATGTTAGATAAAATTGTGATTTTTGGAGCAGGAGCAGTCGTTGGAATATTAGCTTTTTCAAAATTATTAAACTATTTACTTAAGAAACATAAACCTGCAACGATGTCGTTTTTAACTGGATTAATGCTTGGAGCTCTTAGAAAACCATACTTAGAAATTTCTGCTTCATATGGTTCATTATTACAAGTTATAATCGTTGCAGTTATTGGATTTGGAATAGTATTTTTCTTAGAAAGAAAGTTTAACAAATAATTATTTTTTTAACTCGCGCTGTAACATACTTATCTTTCAATAAATCTTTAATCAAATCTTTAGCAAGTCTATACTTTCGTTTTTCACGAGCAAATAGTCTACCATTTTCTTCAAAAATATCTTTATGTTTTTCTTTAAAATGTGCAACACCTTCTGTTTGTTTAATTGGAGGACCACTTAAAATCATGGTGCTAGGTAACTCTTCTTTTACTAAAATAAAATATAATGATCCTTTGTCCTTGTTCATAAAGTTAGAACCTTTATGAACTCCAGAAAAGTTTTTGTTTTTCTGGCTGAATTCCCAACCAGTTTTAACAATTTCAAACTCGTTCTTTTTAATATGACTTCGCAAGTACTCGTAAGTTTTCATAATCTTAGCACCGACAATATCTTTCTTGCCTTTCAAAGGTTCAACTTCAAAAAAGAATAGTTCTTCATCAGGTAATACTTGTTTAGAAACCTTATCTTTGCTTAAAGCTTTAATTTTAAAAAACTCTTCACTAGGATGCAACAAGAAAGTTTTACATCGCTCAATAAACATATCAAATTTTTCTTTTGACATTGCAGCAGCCGCGTTTCGATTAGGTTGAACAGGATCAACAATAATTAAAGGCGAATGAATCTTAGCATCATCCAATTCTTTTAAAGGATCTTTCAAATGTTTTTCTAAATCAAAAATGACTTTAGGCTTCCAATTAACAGCTGCTTTAACAAATTTTTCAAAACTTCCATGATAAATTATTAACAAATCAAGAATGTGGCCTGAAAAACCTTTGATATAAGATTCTGCACCATAAACTTTAGCAGATTTACAAAATTGTTTTGCTAATCGAATTTCATCAGCTAATTCTTTACTCACATGTTTTTTGACATAATCAACGTGTAAAGGGCTCATATCAGTAACATTTTCAGCTTCTCTATAATCAAGAATTTTTTTAACAGGAACAATTTCAAACAATAAATCGCCTTTAATTTGAAAATAATCACGACTACCATGAACTCTTTCAACATTAAACTCTTTTTTTAAGACGGATTCTAACAAATCAGAAATATTGTTTTCAGTTTTTTGAAATCGAACAAATAAATCAACGTCATAATCGTTCTTTAAAAAAGTGCCTTTAGCAGTACTTCCACCACGAACACAAACAGCATTAACTTTTTCTTTTTTTAATAAATAATTTATTTTTTCTATAGCTTTATCTATTTCTTTTAAAACCTTCAAATCAGGTCTTAATTTTGATTTAACTTTTTCAAGTAATTCTTTCATAATGAAAAACAATATTTTTACTCTTATAAAAAGCTATCTCAAATACCTATCAAATCGAAAACTATATATAGACTAAGGTATGAAAAATCATTGAAAAAGAGGGTCAGGGTTTTAATGGCTGATAAAAAATTAGTAGATTATATTGAGAAAGTAATGAAGAAAGGCTTCACACTTGACCAAGCAAGAGTTAAACTAGAGGACGCGCATTATCCTGAATCAAAAATAAAAGAGGCAGTTTCTCAAGTGAAAAAAAGAAAAGTTTGGAAAACAAGTGAAATAGTCTTTGCAATTATTCTAGTTATAGCTGTATTAAGTGTGTTTGCAGATAAAGTTTTATTCAAAGAAGAAGTTGTAAGTGAAGAACCAATTATGGATGAAAGTGATTTATTAAAACAAGCTATGAGAGAAAAAAATCCTGTTTTATGTGAACAATTATCAAATTCTGTTGAAAGACAATTATGTATACAGTCAGCTTCATCTTCACAAGTAGTTAATATAAATAATGTTGAAGAACGAAAAACATTAAATCAAGTTTTGACTGAAAACTCTTCTGGTTGTGAATCTTTAAAAAATTCTGTTGAAAAAACACTCTGTGAAGGAGGAGGATCTATAATAACTCCACCAGTTCAATCAGAGCCAGAATCCTTAATAGAAGGAGAATCTTTTGAACAAGAACCAGAATCAAACGAACCTTGTTCGCAGTTTACAAATCCTGTTGAAAAAAATTTGTGCTTAAAAGCTAACTAATAATCATAATTAATTCAAAAAATATAAATACTACAAGCATAAGAGGTATACATAAGATGAGAGGGAGATTATTGATTTTATTTGTTATAAGCTTATTTGTTCTACAAAATGTAGTTGGAATAGGTCAAGGTACTGGTGATTGGGGTATTAATCGTGATTTAATAGAAGGAGAACAATTATCATTTACAGTAACTGGAGCAACTAATGCAAATATTAGATGGTCAATGGTGCTTTTAGGAAGTTCACTACCTATTCCGCAAGGAAAATTTTCTCCATCAAGTATAGGAGTAAGTTCTGTTACTTTTACTGTTCCTCCTGTTAATTCTTATTCAAGTGGTTATTATCAATTTAAAGTTAGAGCAACTGATATTAGTGATAATACCTTTGCTGAGTCTAATGAGTATATGACTATTCGAGATTATGTTCAAGATTATCAATTTGGTCATGAATGTTTAGTTATAGATACTGGTTATTGTTCAGACATAAACTCTCAAGGTGATATTTCTTCTCAAGATGTTATTTCATCAGTAACTAGAGTTTCATCATGGGAACTATATTCTTTTGGACCTACAACTGTTAGTTCTGATTTGACTGTTGGTGATGATTTAACTGTTTTTGGTGGTGCAACTATTGAAAATCCTTTTAAAGTAATTGATACTATTATTTATCCAAATCCAACATATAATGATGGTGCTGCTTCAAAACCTATTTGTTGTAATCCTGCAACAGTAGATTTTTGGTGTCAAGAGGAGAAAGATCGTAATGGTGGTGTTTCAGGTAATATAATTGATACATCAGTAAGTTGTTTTCGTTATTCTGGTTCTGCGTGGTTTGAAGATACTGGTAATACTTGTCAAGCAAATTGTTATGAAACTGTTTTACAAGCAACTGATACAACTGTAAAAGTTAATGATCAAGATGTTTGCTTAAAAGATGGAACTAATTGTGATTTTTTTATTGATCCTGATTTAGAATATGTAACTAGTAAAGGCGATACAACTACTCATTCTTTAACATCGGCAGGAGGATTTATTCCTGCAAAATATGCTGTAGTTTTGATTGAAGAAGGAAATTCTATACCTGCTCCTATTTGTAGTTGTGATACTGATCCAGACGGGGTTCAATGTTCTGATCCTTTCCTTAGTTGGACTGAAGCAGGCGACTTTTGTTATGATGTATATGGATTTAATGGTGCTGATATGCTTTATTATTATTCAAAATTTCAAAGAACTAAATATGATGTTGATGCGTATATTGCCGGTGATTTAGATGTTGCTGATGATAGTTTCTTAAAAAATTTGTGGTTGACTTCAATATTTGCATCAACTATAAATTCAGGATCTGCTAGTATTAACAATCTTTATCTTCCACAAGGATCAAATAATGGTATCAGATTTTCTGGAGCGAATTCTGAGAAACAAATTTACGTTGATGGTGATGATGTAGTTATTAATTTAGGTTAGTTGGGGATTTTAATGGATAAGAAGAAAAAGTATGAAATTATTTTTTTAGTGTTTATAGTAATTCTTGCAATTATTTCACTGATTTTTGCTTTTTTGAAGGATGAAGTAGACCTTGTTGATGTAACTCCTGATGAACTAGAGATGATTGATGATCTGAAGTTATCTGATGAAAAAATTTTAGAAGAAGCAATACTATCTGGTGATTCTGCTTTTTGTAATCAAGTTGAAGATATTTTAATGAAAGATAGATGTTTGCGTTTAACAAGTCCTCCACCAGTTTTATCAGAAGAAGAACAAGCTGACCAAACTATTTTGGAAGAAATAATTTTAATTAGCGAATCTTCAAATTCCTCTTGTAATGACATTGTTGATCCTTTAACGAAAGATCGTTGTTTGCGTTTAAGTCAACCGGTTGAAGTAATAGAATCGGAATTTGTTGGAGAGCCAACTAGCGAATTATTAGTTTCACCTGACGAAGATTTATTCAATCAAGCTTTACTTACAAGCGATAGTTCACTTTGTAATGAAATTCAAGATGCGACTATTAAAGATAGATGTGTTAGACTTACTAGTTAGTTAATTATTATTAGGGGTGTAAAATATATGAAAAAAGTAATTTTATTAATAACGTTCTTGTTATTAGTTAGTTTTGTGAGTGCTAGTTTGAATCATGATTTAAATAATTGTGAGAATAGTTTAAGATGTATTTACATGGTTGCTATTAAATATGGTTCGTTTGAGGCATGTGATATTCTACCAGCGTCAGCAATTACTAATTGTGAAAACTTTGTTTTATCACAAAATCCTGAACTTGAATCTGATCTTGAACTTAGAAGAGCTATTACTAAAGAAATTGATTCTTTAGGACCTGTAGACTTTGTTAATGAACAGTCATCAGTTAAGAGTTATTCTTTTCCTATTGGTGTTATTTCAGTTTCACTTATCTTCTTTGTGTTATTTATTCTATTTGAAAAACATCGTCATGAATCTTTCTTAGAAGATAATGAAGAACTTGCTAATTATATTAAACATAATCAGAGTCTTGGAAAATCTGATGATGAGATTAAAAAAGCATTAATAAATACTGGTTGGAAGATTCAAGATTTAGAAAAAGTTTTCAAACATTTAAAAAAATGAATTTTCAAACAAGTTTTAATCAATCAAAAATAATTTGTTTTAATGAGCTAAAGCAATCTTTTAAGAATTGGAAAATAATTGTTGCATTGGTTATTTATCTTGTTATTATGTTTGCCAGTCTTAATCTTGTTGATGATTTGCAAGAAACTTTAGGTAATGTTGATTTTCCTGGAAAAAGAGACAATATTGATGTGTATGATAATATTCGTGAGAATTTTGGTAGTCTTAGTATAATTGTTCCTTTTTCTTTAGCTTTAATTATTCTTCCATTTATAGTGTTATTTATGAATTTTGATTCTATATCTAATGAGAGAAATTCTAACAGATTCAGGTATTTATTGATGAAAACCGACCTTCATAATTTATTGTTAGGAAAGTTCTTCACTTCTATTATTATTTTGTCTATTTCAACAATTTTCTTTTTTCTTATTACTGATGTTCATCTTCATTTTTATCTGGGTGAATCTTTTAATTTTTCTTCGCTATTTTATCCTTGGTTATTTTTAATTTTTTATGGTGCATCTTTGTCAGCTTTTTTTATTTTAACTTCTTCTTTTTTCAAGAGTTCATTTGGAGCGTTAGCTGGTGGTCTTTTAGGTATGTTTGCTTTAATGATTTTTTCTTCAATTCCGGTTGTGGGTTATTTTGGTTTGTTTTCTTATTTGAAATTCGCTGTTTATTCTTCATTTGGCAAAGCTTTGTTAAGTGTTGTAATGTTTTTTGTTTTGAGTATTTTATATTTGTTTTTAGCTTATCTAAAAATTAGGAGGTCAGATTTATGACTTTTATTGTAAAAACTTCTAATCTTTGGAAATCTTATGGAGATAAGAAAGCTTTAGTTGGTGTTAGTCTTCATATACCAGAAGGCGAGATTTATGGTCTGCTTGGTCCAAATGGTGCTGGTAAGACAAGTATTATTGGAATTATTTCCGGCATTCTTAGATTTGATAAAGGAAATTTTTCTATTGCTGGAAAAAAACATGTTTCTCAAATTAAGAATCTTGTTGGTTTAGTTCCACAAGATGCGCAATTATATTATGATATGACTTGTTTGAATCATTTGATTTTTTTTGCAAAACTTCAAGGTTTTAATAAACTTGCTGCCAAACAAGAATCTCTTCGTGTTCTTAAATTGGTAGATTTATTTTCTGAACAAAATAATAAAGTTGGTTCTTTATCTCATGGTATGCGTCGAAGATTAGGGTTTGCTCAAGCTTTAATTGGCAGTCCTAAAGTTTTAATTTTAGATGAACCAACTAATGGTTTAGATCCTAGTATTGCTAAAAGTATTAGATTGTTAATATTGGAGTTGAAGAAGTCTAATACTACTATTATTTTTTCTTCTCATAATATTTATGAAGTTGAAGAAATTTGTGATTCAATAGGTATTTTGAATAAAGGAAAACTAATAAAAGAAGGTCTGATTAAGAATTTAAAGAAAACTAATAGTGTTTTTGTGTCTGTTAGAGGATTAAAAAAGGAAGTTATAAAAAGGATAAAGAAAAAACATTATGTAAAGAGGTTGAATGAGGGACTAAACAGCTTAGAAGTTGAATTTAAGCATGGTGATTTCACTAATGATTTGCTTAAGTTTTTGATTGATAATAGTTTGGTCATTGATAAATTTAAGAAAGGAGAATCTTTAGAAGATATTTTCCTTGATATTGTTGGAAAAAAATGAGGGGTGTTTATCATGTCATTGGATAAATTTTTAGGGAAAAAAACAGTTGGTTACGTTTTGTTAATCTTAGTTGTTTTGTTGTTAATATACTCTTTTGTTAGTAATGCGAATTGTAAAACTTTTTTGGATCTTCCAACTTGTAATCCAGATGGTTTATTAACTCCTGGTGAAAATGGAAACGTTGTTTGTCCATCTGAACCATTTGCTTCTGAGAGTAAAGATGCAGAGCATTTTGGTTATGCTATTATTGATAAAGATTCTAATAGGTGCGATTATATTATTGATAAAGAGATTAAAATTTTATGTAAAGATTTTACTTATAGCCGAGAGCAATACGCTCAAGACATGGATTTATTTAGTAGAGGTATTGTTGAATTAGATGTTAGTTTATGTGAAGAAATTGTAGATATTAGTAAAGAATCTATTTGTAAAAGTAGAATTGCTGAACTGGTGAATTAATGAAGAAAAATTTTATAAATTCAATATTTATTTTTTTAATAATAGTTATAGTTATGAATGGGTCTTTAGCAATTAGTGGGGTGTCTTATATCAGAGCAAATAATCAAATTTTAGGACAAGTTGAATTCGATAATAATGTTAAATTTTTTCAATTAGATTTTTTGAAAAATGTTCGAACAGTATTTAATGAATCAGGTACTCCTTCAGCTTTTCAAGACTTCGCTCCTTTTGGTGAAAGTGATTTACAGAGCATTTCTTCTTTAAATTATAGAAGTGGTTTAGTTGATGTTGATTCTGAACTTTATGGAAGTTATGACCCTTCAATTGGAAGGTCAATTTCTACGCATTCAGCTTACATTTTAACTCACACACAAGGTCTTAATCCTTATTCATCTTTCTTAAATAATCCTTTTAGAAATGTATTAACTAATTTTATAACTTTTAATATTGATATTCCTGAAGCGCCTGCAGGTGTAACTGGTTCACATGCAGGAGCAGCTGTTGCTTCAAATCTTGCTTCTAGAGTTGCAAGAAATGTAATGGGTAAAACCATTAATGCAGAAAATGCTCGTAAAGCAAGATCTGCAAAAGTTGCAGGTGTTATTTCTGGAGTGACTAATATGGTTGTTGGTATAAAGAATTTAGCAGATTTATTAGCTACAGAGTCTACAATGCCCGAAATTGAATCTAGTTCTGAAAGTGATCCTATGGGTGATGATTGTGTAGGTGCAGGTTGTGATGGAGTGGTTGAGTTTGAAAAGTCTCCCGATATTGTAGATTTAGATCAACCTGATGCGTTTGAAATTATTGAAAAAGAAGCAAATAAAGCACCTGAGCAAATTGCTCTTACTGAATCAATCGCTGCTGATACTAATAAACCTTTACAAAAAAAGATTATTAAAAATACTAAAATTGCAACGACAACACCTGTTGTTTCTCCTCCAACTGATTATCTTGCTATGTGGGGTTGGGGTGGTGTAAGTACATTTACCACTACTAGTTCATCTACTTCTAGTAGTACTTCTTCTGCTGTTAGTTTTCCTGGCGGATATAAAGGAGGTCCGAGAATTGGAGGTATGGCTATAGATTAACTTTAAAATGAAACAAAACTATAAATCAATCGCAGTGTTCATGATTTACTTAGTTTTTTCTATAGTATTATTTCAGAGTGCTTCTGCATCTGTTGTTCAATCAACTGGTGATTTAGCTTTTGGAACTAAGTTAATGACTGTTCCTGGTGTTAATGGTTTTGATCAAGATGTATCTTTAGCTTATGTTGCTGGTGGAGGAGTTAGTGTTATGTCTCCTGCTTCGTGGGTTGGTCTTGGATGGAGTTTAGATGTTGGAGCGGTAACTAGGTCTGTTATTGGTTTACCTGATGATTTGAAAGAATTATCATCTAAAAAGGCCATAGATATGTATTATCATGATGAAATTGAAACTGATTGTAGTATTGGTGGAGGTCATTGGTGGGAATGTTGGAAAGATGTTGTTATAGCAGTTGTTATGTCTATAATAATTTTAATTGTTACTTTTGGAACTGAACCTTCATCTTGGATGAATCTTGTTAATACACTTTATCAAGCTTATTCTATTCTTTCAGCTGTAAAAGCAGTTCTTGATGTGATTATTAATGGTGGAAGTTGGAATGATGCAATTACATCTGTTGCTTCAGTTGCAATATCTTATGCTGGTGGTGGTGGAATTTATGGAGCTGTGAAAGAAGTTGGTAAAGTTGTTAAAGTTGCGAGAATAGTTATGGGTATTGGTGGAATTGCAGGTGCTGCTTCTTCTACAATGCAAGCTTATGGTATGAGTGCTGGTTCAACATATAAAGTTGATGATCCTAAATATTTTATGGGTCCTGATGATTCACCGATTACTGGATCATTATATTTTTCAGACAGATATGAAAATTATAACGAAAATAATCCTATGATGACTGATGGTGGTCAACCGGATATTTGGTCTGTTGCAGGAGGTCCTGTGTCTGGTAAAATGATTATAGCAAGTGAAGAAATGCTTAGTTCAAATTATCGAGTAATGGAGTGGGGAGGAACGCCTAAATTCTTTTTGTCAAAAACACCTGGTTTAAAATCCTCTGATATTAATTATATTTTAGATCATTCTAATGATCCTTATGGTTCTGATTTTGGTTCTATTGATATGTTTATTGTTACTGCAAGCGATGGTACTCGATATATTTATGGAAATCCTAATATTGAAGGTAGTATTGAACGAGTTCATGCTGTTGGTTCTTACTCTTATATGGAACTTTCAGAAGGAGCAACAACTTCGCAAGTATGGATACGTAAATATACTCTTAATCATTATCCTACTGCTTGGAAACTAACTGCGAAATTAGCTCCTAACTATGTTGATGGTGGTGGAGATCCTTATGATCCTTTAGATAGTGAAAGTTCTAATAAAGGTCCTTGGGTTGCTTATAATTATGATTTAGTTCATACTTATGAAGGAGATGGTGGTAATTGTGGTTATAATTTTGGTCCTCAAAAAGACGGATTAATGGATGAAACAGTTGCTAATTGGGAAACTATTTCTGGAGGTTATAGAGATACTAGTTATTTAAGTAATATTATAACTCCTTTATATGAAGCAGAATTTTTTATTTCTGAACGAAAAGATGGTGCTGAAGTTGATCCTTGGGATAGTGGTTATACAACTTCACCTTATACTTGGGATTTTAATAATGGTTGGACTGGTTCTTGTATTTCAACACCTAAAGATCATTTATACAAATTAGATAGAATTGAATTGAAAAGTCGTGAAGGAACTGGCGAGATTTTGCAAAGAGTGTATTTTAATAAAGACGAAACTGATGCAGAAATGTATACTTTAAAACCTCTATCTATTGACGGAGCTTCTAATTTTGATTATAAAGTTTATGCTTTGAATACAGTTAATATTTGTGGAAAAACAGAAGCTTCTTGTGATGAACAAGATCCTTATGTTTTTGAATATGCAAATATTTGTGTTCCTGATTGTGAAGGTAAAGTTTGTGGAGATAATGGTTGTGGTGGAGAATGTGGAGTTCCTCCTTTCCCTAATTCTGTATGTTCACCTAGTCAAACTTGGGATTGTACTGGTGATTGTACTGGAACAACTGGTGATGCTTGTGCATATGATGGTTGTGGTGAGTTTTGTACTTATGGAGTTGGTCCAACACCTTATGATCCTTGTACTGATTTAGGAATTTGTTCAGGAACAATTGATGATTGTAACACTCTTGGTTTATTTGGAGACTGTGGTAGTGGTGGTTCTGAAAATCCTGATATAGGTTGTGATTATACCGCTGCAGGTTGTGGAGGGTCAGTTAATACTGATGCTTATTATTGTAGTGTTTTTGCTGATGATGTTAGTTGTGAGTATGAAACAATTGATTATTGTACTTGGGATCCTGACGAAACTAGTTGTGGTCTTGCTAATGGTTGTTGTATAAAAAAAGATGATGCACCTTCTCAAACACCTTGTCTTGAGAATGATCTTCCATATCCTAATTTATGTTCAATTGATCCAAAATATCAAGAGGTAGATTTCAAACAACTTGGTTGTTATATACAAGATGCAACTTGTACAGAAACTGCTAGTGTAAATTATGATTGTCATCAATTTGATGGTAATGAATATTCTTGTGGTCAATATGAAGATAATGGTTGTTCTTGGATGCCTGCAACTTGTTTTTTAAATGATTGTGTTCAATGTATAACCACCGCTGATTGTGGTGAGGGAAGTGGTTTGACTTGTATTTCAGACCCTACAAGTCCTGATTATCATACTTGTGTTAGTTGTGCTGCTCAATGTACTGGTAAATGCGGTGGTTATAATGGTTGTGACGGTATATGTGAAAATAACTGTGATTCTCAAGGTTCAACACCTGTTTGTAGTAGTAGCACTAATACTTGTGTAGAATGTGTTTCTGATTTTAATTGTCCTTATTCTGATGTGGGCGATGGTGTTGGTCAAGAAACATGTGTTAATAATGAATGTGTATGTACTCCTAGATCTTGTGAAGTTGAAATAAGCGGAAAACAAGTTGATATGTGTGGAACACAATTAGATGGTTGTGGAAATTTAATGGATTGTGGTGGTTGTACTGCTCCTGACGTTTGTCAATTTACCAATGAATCTCAATCTTTTGTAGGTGGTTCCTGTGTTTAAGATAAAATTAATTTCAACAGTTTTACTATTTATGTTAGTAATTAGTTTAGCATCTGCACAATTTCAAACAGCTGAGGATTATTATAGAGCTAACTCTGATGTGTTTGGTTTGTTCTATAATACTAGTGATGATGATGATTTTAATAGTCCATCTGCATCACAACCAATTCTTTCTTTTGATGAATCAAAATATTCTAGTCCTGAAGCTTTTATGCTTAAGAAAGTAACTTATCCTTCTGGAATGGAAATTCGATGGGATTATGAACTGGATGATTGGTATACTTCTAGAGGAGATGCTGAACAGCCTTATCAAGGATTATTGAATTATTATACTTATTGGAGGCATAATGGTAATACTGAAGGTTTTGAATGTGAAAGTAATTATGGAGGTGGAGTAAGAGTTAATCAAGAACTTGTTTGTAACGGGTTTCATTCTTCTGTTAGTACAACCGATCCAAATTGTTATACTATAACTTATGATTATACAATGCCTGAACCTTTATATGATTGTGTAAGTAGAAGTTCAGGAGCAATTGATTTTGTTCCTGTAAGACAGGCTACTGACAGGGGTATTGCTGAAGCGGATTATGATATTAGAAGACCTTCTCATAAAGGCGGACCTTATACTGCTGCAAGTGTTCTTTATAACAGAGTAACAGTTTCAAAAGGAGAAGGTAGAGGTAAACAAGTATTTTATTATACAACTGTTGATAGTAATCCTGAAAATACTTATGGGGCTATTGATTTTAAAGCTATGGATGGTGAGAGTGGGCTTGGATCATATTTTGAAGGTAAGTATTGTGATAGTTATGATTTCTTTGGTTGCGAAGCAGCAGTTGATGAAAGTTGGCAAAGAGGACTTGAATATTTAGTTGAGACTTATGATGCTAATGGTAAACT
>CALDOJ010000026.1 GCA_937912225.1 Candidatus Woesearchaeota archaeon
ATTATATATAAGAAAAGAATAACTCATATATAAAACTTTTCATTGTTTGTTACTATTAAGTGAATAAAATATGTTATAGTGTAAAATCAATAAAAAACAGAATTCGAGGCAAAATGGGGTTTTATCTGATTTTTAATTAAAACTTAAAAACTCCTAGTTTATTTATAAAGGTTGTCAACCAAATGACAAGTTATATAAATCATTTGATATTTTAAAATTATATGATTTTAACAGACGAACTTCAAGAAATAATTAAATCAACTAAGATATTAGAATCAATTCCTAGAAAGAAATACTTAAAAGAGATTAAGCCATTTTTAGAAAGAAAAGAAATCATTATTCTTAAAGGAATCAGAAGATGTGGTAAAACTCATATCATGCATCAAATTATGAAGTTATTACCTAGAAAAAATGTGTTCTATATTAACTTTGAGGATTACAGATTTAATAATTCTTTAGAAATTAAACTTCTTGAAAAAATTATGTCTTTAAGAGATAAATCAAAACCAGTCTATTTTTTCTTGGATGAAATTCAAAGAATAAAAGGTTTTGAAAAATGGTTAAGAACATATTATGACAGAGAAGAAAAAATAAAATTTATTATTGGAGGATCAAATATTTCTTTATTATCTCCTAAACTAAGCACAGTTCTCACAGGAAGAAATATTACCTTTGAAATTTATCCTTTAGATTATAAAGAATTTCAAAATTTTTCAAAAAGTTCATTTGAAGAGTTTTTACAATTTGGAGGATTTCCTGAAGTTGTTTTAGCAAAAGATGAATTTACAAAGAGAAAAATATTAGAACAATATGTAGAAGATATAATTACTAAAGATATTTTAGAAAAATATGAATTAACAAATATTACTCAAATAAAAGCTTTATTAAAATTTTTCTTAAATAATCCTGGAATAAAAATAAGTGCTAATAAATTAGGGAAACAACTAAATATTAGTAAAAATTCAGCACAAAAATATGTTGATTATATAAAAGATACTTTTCTAATTTTTGAAGTTCCTTATTTTTCATATTCAGCAAAAACAAAATATATTGGTGCACATGCTTCAAAATATTACTGCATAGATAATGGTATTTATGCAATTACAACTACAAGAGAAAATAAAGGAATTTTATTAGAAAATGCGGTTGCAATTAAATTATTACAAACTTCTAAAGAATTGTTTTATTGGCAAGACTTAGTAGAAATTGATTTTGTAGCTGATGAAAAAGCAATACAAGTAACCTCAACAGAAAAAATTCCTTCAAGAGAATTAGATGCTTTCTTAGAATTTAAGAAAAAACACAAGAAAATAACAAAACATATTTTGATAAGTCCTAAAAAAGAAGGTAAAGAAGAAAATATTAAATTTATTAAAGTTAAAGATTTTTTAGAAGAATAATTTTAAACTTGGGGCGAAATGGCGTTTTAGTAGGACAAGATTTAAATATCATCAATTCCATTAATAAATCATGGCGAAATGCGACGTGCTTTTCACGACTTTCGCCTGTATAATTCAAGAACGGTTTATAAGAAATCAAGTATTGTCGGCGTGGGATCAAGAAACCGAAAGCACGTTCTTTTATAATATTAAAATTTTTAATTAGATTTCTTTACCAGATTTGAACGTGCTCAGAAAAGTTTCTTTTCTGGCACCACTTCGTGGAATCCAGACTCTGGCGTTTTTTATTTCTCTTTAACCCAGTCAAAGAATAACATTAGAATTATTGCTACAACGCCACCGACTAAAAACCATAAGGCTGCGTGTTGCCAAATATTTGATTGAACTACTACTTCGGTTGCTGTGTTTACTGCTTCAGGTGCTGCACTAACAACTGCTTCTTCCATTGCCATTAATCTTGGAGCGGCTTCCATAGCCATATCTTTGGCTTGGAATGTGTTTGCAGATAATGATGTTCCTCCCCTTCTAGTAATTGAACTGATGAATTGGAGTACTGCAGATACTCCTAGGGTGAGTCCAGCCACAGGAAGGATTTTTCTAAGTTTCTCCTTTAATCCCCATGTGGACTTTGGGGCTATGATTATGAATTTATTTGCTAATTTGTAATGATTTACTTCTTTACCTTTCTCAGAATAATGAAATTCTTCGACTGTTATAAGTCCTCCTTTCATTAAATGCTGTAGGTTATAGTGGATTGTTGATATTGGTTGATTTAATTCTTTAGCAAGCTCTGATTCTGTAACGTCTTCTCTATCTGATAAAAAGTCCAATATTCCTCTAGAAGTATCATTTGAGATTATTTGTGCAAGTTTCTTTGCTTTGTCCTCGTTTAATGATACTAATACGAATGATTCTTTTTTTGCCATTTTATTGTTAATTAGTTTATTTTTAAATAGTTTCTCATGGTTTTGAATGAAGTTGAAGTTATAAAGATAAAAAAAAGAAAAAAAATTTAGTCTTACCAGAAGACTAGCTTATCAAACACTTTTTTGAAAAAACTTCCTAACTGGCTATCTTCAACTTCGGTGATTGCGTCTCCAGTAACAAGATTATCATAGTGTATGACTTCAGATTCTGTATCATCATATCTGACCCCCATATCTGCTGCTTCAGTCATCAAAGCTTTTTTTGCAAACTTTCCAAATGTATTGGTTAAGATTGTATTGCTACTTGAATCATAGTCTGAATCTGCTCTTGCTTCATCAGCATATTTTTCATCAATACCTTCTTCTTCATAGTACACATCAAGATTTTGTCTGACATAATTTAATTTTTCATATTCTCCACCTGTTTTTCTGGCAATTTCTCTCCAAATATTAGTTCCTGTCGAGTCCATTCCAGAACCACTAATGGCGAATATTTTTATATCTTTTTCTTGAGCTTCTTCGATTGAATCTTTGTAATCATGACCTTCTGGACATCCTTGTTGATAATTCTGATCAGTGCTTCCTTCGCCATGAGGTGCAGCGTCACCAATTAAAAAAATTAGTTTTTTTGAATTATCCATCCAATTCATATGCGAGACTGCTTGATCTAATCCATCTGCAACTGCTTCTGGAGTATCTCCTCCACCTCTAGCTTCAATATGTTCTAAAAATCTCAAACTTGAATCTAAATTGTTTGTTAGCTTTGAAGTTTTGTAGACATATTCGTTTTCTTCTAATTTATGATCTCTATATGTTACAATTCCAACTCTTAATTCCGGACTTGGTTGTCCACTTTCAACTTCTCTAACAATATTTGTTATGTGTGTTTTTACTGCTCGAATTTCGTCAGTCATTGAACCTGTGCTGTCAATTACAAAAACAACATCAATTTCTGGTCTTAGGGGTGGTGGTGGGCAGTAACATCCTTTTTCATCTATTTCGTAGTCTTGGTAGTTGTCTGCGCTTACTATGCTGCTCATCATAAGTAACATGATTGCAAACAATCCTAATATCTTTTTTATCATTTTTCTCCTCCATGCCTCTTGGCATAAAACTAGTAAAGCAGTACTATTACTTATAGGAGGGAGTAAGTTTCAAGTTCATTCAAAACTATTTTTAGACGAGAAATAACTCTTATAAAACGAAAATTTAAGAAAAAAATAAAGAAAAAATTAGTGTTGAGAAAGTCTTCTCATATATTGGTGTAATTCTTTATCACGACCAATTCCTATGTGTTTTCCTGCGGAATTATCTTCTCTTCCAATATCCCAAACTCTCCATCTTGTTTGAGCAATAACTGGTTTTCTTTCTTTATCAGTCAGTTTATAGCCGGGAGTTAAAGGACTTTTATCAGTGTATGAAGGCTCAATCTCTTCAACTTCATAACCATATTGAGAAGCTATTTTATTCCAGAAAAGTCTATCTTCTTCAACTATTTTTTGATTAAATTGTCTTGGACTTAAAGGTGCTTTAAAACTTGAATGCATAACTGTATACTCAATATTTTGTCTGAATAATGGTTCTCTTAAAGATTCTGTTTTCTCTCTTGATGAATCATCGAATTTTTTATGATTAATTCCGATTATTCTCCATTCGGAAGTGTCTGTTTTGTATAATTGACTTAGTTCGAACAATTTATCTGAAAACCCTGTAATTCCTAAAGAGTTTCCTAAATGATTTATTGAATAAGTATATGCCCATATTTGATTATCTGTATTTCCAAAAGTTAAACCTTTAAATTGTTCTAACTCGGGAATATTTAGTGATCCATCATATTCTTTTCCAACGAAATCTTTGAGTCCTTCATAAGGATTATTGTTTATTCTTTCTCTAGGGTAGTTTGGTTTGTTATGTCCAAATTCTTTAATTTTTAAATCTGGGTGAACTATTATTACTGGAGAAATATCTCCTGGATCAGTTGATTTAACTAAAGTTTCCATAAAGCAATCTAAATTGGGCATCATTCCTCCTCCTGCATAGCAATTCATTTTAGCTAATCTTTCATTTTCAACTTCATTACTGTCCCAATAAGATAAACCTAAGCTACCATTTCCACCATTCTTATGTAGAACTTCTATACTTCTTGGTTCGCCATGAAGTCCTCCTATGTTGGCAACTTCGCTTATTGCTTCTTGAGCTAAATCCCAATCAAGACCATCTGTTCCTAAAAGATCTTTCTCAAGTAATGAAAATCTTTTATTTCCTATTACTAATTGTTTTTGAACTATTTTTGTTAAATTTTCTTCTTTGTTTGATCCGATTCTAAAAGTTGTAGACCTTGATTGGCTTATTGTTGAACTCATTTTTAAATCACTTAGAATTACGATCTAAGGTTACCGCTCACCCCTTACAAAGGTTGGTAATATTAATTTCTTTATAAACATTTTTCATTTAGCTCTTTTTCACAAGTTTTTTATACTGCAAAACCTTATTTTAAGAGGAGAGAGTGGTTATTAACTGTTTAAACGCAGGTCTTATTTATACCTTTCTAGCAATCAATATCTGCGTATAGTAATATATATTTCTGTATACTAAGATGTATATTTGTAGCTATTTTTGGCTTCCTTTTTACAAGATGTAGAATTTGTTGAATATGTTGATATTAAGGTACTGGAGCTTAATATTTCAAAAATCTTGGATTTTTGTTAACATTTGGTACAAAAATTATTTATACTACTAAATCTAAGAATAACTATGGTTGTTTGGTCAAAATTGCTTATCTTAGCAGGATTTGCTTCAGCCGTTGCATTGATTAATCCGCAATTAACTGCTCCTGATGATCCTTGTAGTAACCAAGAATATTCTGAAGAATACAATTTACCTATAAAAGTTAATTTACACACATATGCTTCTAACAGTCAAAATGTACCTACAATTATAACAACAGAAAGAACAGATTATACTGGTTTTGATGAACAAAGAGAGTTATATTATACTGGATTAGATGGACAAGTAGAATTATGTTTTTCTGATACAGGAGTTTATACAATTAAAGTATTTGCACCAGAAGAATCAATTCTTGAAGAGTTAGCATATGTTGAAGGGCGACAAACTAATTTAATGGATTTAACAAGATTAGAAGACCATCTATATGCTACGGATAAACTGGCTTTAGAAACAGAAATAGTTTTGACAAAAGAACATCTTAAATGGGGACATCAAGGACTAGAATTTACTTTGTATAAATAAAGTTCTAGTTTTCAGTTTTCATCAAAATTAATAAAGAGCAAACTTTTCTATATATAAACATGGTTAAAACAATATCTGTAGAAAATGCATTAAAGCTTAACGATGCATCATTTATAGATACTAGAAGTCCAAAAGAATTTGCAGAAGATAATATTCCTTCATCAATTAATATACCAATTTTCTCGGATGATGAACGAAGAATTGTTGGAACTCTCTACAAAGAAAACCAAGAAAAAGCTTTTAAAAAAGGATTTGAAATTTATGATTCTAAGTTAAATGATCTTGTAAAAGAATATAAAAAATTAGATTCAAACAAACCAGTAGTGATTTACTGTTGGAGAGGTGGAATGCGTTCAAAAACAATGACTGAGCTCGTTACAGGGTTAGGTTATGAAGTTTATCAGTTAATTGACGGATATAAAGCGTATCGTGCAGTCATACGAGAAGGATTAATCAATTATAAACCGCCTTTCAAATTAGTAGTGTTTCAAGGACTTGCAGGTTGTGGAAAGACAGATATTATCAAAGCAATAAAACCTTCAATTGATTTAGAAGGACTTGCAAAACATCGAAGTTCACTTTTTGGAGCAATTGGATTAAAACCAAGAAGTCAAAAAATGTTTGAAAGTAGATTGTGGGCTGAATTAGAAAAGCACAAAGATGAAAAAATCGTTTTCATTGAAGGAGAAGCGAATCGAATCGGTAATATTTGTGTTCCGAAAAAGTTGTTTGATGTAATGCAAAAGTCATGCACTGTAAATGTCAAAACAAGCCTTCCTAATCGAGTAAAAAGAATAGTGAAAGATTATTTTACACACAAAGAAGATAAAAAAATAAAAGAAATAATTTCTAAATTAAAAGTTCCACTTAGTAATAAAGTAGTGTTAGAAATGTGTGAACAAATAGATAACAAAGATTACGAGCCTGTCGCAGAACATTTACTAACAGATTACTATGATTCTCGATATGAACATTTCATAGAAGGTTTGACTTTCGCGTATGAAATAAATAATGATTCTTTGAAACAAGCGCTAAAAGAATTAGAAACTTTGAAACAAAAATTACTTGTATCTTAATCTTTCTTCAAGAATTATTTCTTTTCCTTCATTGAATCTGTGAATATTTAATGCATAATCTTTATCTAGCTTATAAGTTGTTTTTTGTTCTGGTTGTGCTGCATTATTTGTTTTTGTTAAGTATTCAATTATTTCAGGAGTGGCATCGCCTTCTTTATTGTCATACATTCTTGTTTTTTTAAGAAATCTGAAGATTACTTTTTCTTGATCAGGTATTATTTTACCTTGACTATCTTTAAGTTGGTAATATTCAACTGTACCTCTTGGCCAAAGATTTCTAGAATGCATGATGTATTTGTCAGTCTCTTCAGTACCAACACTATAAATCTTCATAACTGCCAATAATCCTACAATTCCAACAGTTACACCTGTAAGTGTTAGAATGTTTTTTATCGCGCCCACACTATTCATAAGATATACTAGTATAAAATATTTTCGCTAGAAATAAAAATAGAAAAAAATAAAATAAAAAGAAAAAAAAATAAATTTATTTTTTCTTGAATAATCTCCAAAACAATCTAATTATAAATAATCCGACTGCCCATGGAATCAAGATTACAACAAACTTAAACAGGTTGCTAAGACTATCAACAAATCCATCAACTAATTCTGAAATCTTAACAAATGCAATGTTTGCATAATCTGATCTTTCTTCATTCAGAGTTACTGAAACTGTTGAATATTCAATTCGTTTATCCATGTTTTCTAAAGAATCTTCATAATACTTAATAGTTCTTTCTTGGTTGAAAATCCTGTCATTTAATTCGATCTTGTCCGAGACATCTTTTGCTTCATCATACATTGATTGAAATCGTGCTAATCTTTCTCTTTCAAGAGCTAAATTATCAGCAACACTAGTATATGAACCGGTTATGTCCTGAGCGTTTTCATTAAATGATTGAACTTCGCCAAGTTCTTTTAATTGTAAGATTATAGAATCATATTTTGCAGTATCAACTTTAATGCTATAATAGCCATAATAATATGATTTCTTATCTTTACCATACTTGTTAACATTTTCATTTAACAAATATGAGTCTGAACTTGTTACTATTGCTTTAAGCTTAGCTTCCGAATCATGAAATGTTCCACGTTCAACTTCTGAATTTAAACTAGCCGTCTTTGTAATTTTTCGTTCTTCTACTTCTGGTGCAAAGTCTCCTCCATAAGAAGGTGCGTATCCTCTGCTTGCAACAGCCATTTCAGCCATTCCAACTCCACCATAAGAATCATAAACTGCGCTATTCATAGCTTTAAATGATCCTGATGAACTAAAAGGATTAAACATTGATGCTCCTAAAACTATAATTACTAATAAAACTAGTAACCAATTATTTTTTACTGTTTCAAATTGTTCTTTCATACTCATTGTACTTCCTCCGTTTCACATTCTCCTACAATATATGAGTCAACTCCTGCTGCGCAAGCCATACATCCATTACCGTATGTTTCGCTGTTAATTCCACAAACAGGTGCATATTCTGTAGTGCAAATTTGTGCTCTTTTTTGTTCGTCTGTACATATAGCTGAAGTTTTACATTCACCTTCATAAGCTATGCCACTATCTCCTGACATACAAGCATTAGAATAAGTTTTTCCATCTAAACCGCACACAGGATTATAATCCATAGTACATGCTCTTGCTTCTTCAATGTTTTCTTCAGTTGATGTTGTTTCTTTCTCGCTACAACCCATAACTAAGACGAGCATTAATATCAAAATTGTCATAATTTTTTTCATATTGATTACCTCTTCTTTTAGTAATATGTTTGATATTTATAAATACTTTTATGGGTTTGAATGAAATTGAAGCTATTAGAATTTAATTACGCCAGAGCTTGGATTCCGTGTAATGGTCCCAAAAATCTTTGATTTTTGAGGATGTTCAAACTCGGGCTTAATTACGCCAGAGCCCGGATTTGAACCGGGAACTCCAAAGGAACTCGCTTTCGAGGCGAGCGCAATACCGGATTATGCGACTCTGGCAAAAAGAATAAGAGTTATTTTTTTACTTGGAATATTTTAGAAGTTTATCAAAGTCTGCTTGATAACTGTTCTTTAACCATTTCATAAAACTTTTCTTCATATATTTTTTGTATCTGTCTGCCATGGTTCTTGGTTTATGCCATGGTCTTTCAGCACTATTTGGATGAAATATTGA
Organism: Candidatus Woesearchaeota archaeon; assembly: GCA_937912225.1. Classification (GTDB taxonomy): domain Archaea; phylum Nanobdellota; class Nanobdellia; order Woesearchaeales; genus JAHIUF01. The sequence goes on from CALDOJ010000026.1 coordinate 8,813, forward strand.
AGTTGAAGTATATAATACTTTTAATATCCCATCATTATATAATTTATTTAAATTTTCTATTGCAGGGCCTGTAAGTGATGGGTGTTCACAGAATGCATAAACGTTTGATTCGAAATCATTTGCAACTACTCTAGAAGATTTTATAAGAGTCTTTCCTGAAGCAACAAGGTCATCTCTTACAATTGCATCATGTCCTTTAATTAATTTAATTAAATCTTCTTCTTGTGAAGAATTGAATTCTTCTTTGAAAAGATTTTTGATGTAAAATTCACTTTCAGGATTTTTATATTCATGGTTATGAATTATATCATATGGTAAATGGTGGTCATTATCATCTTTAATAATTAAATCTTCAGGTTTTTCTTTTTCAGGATTATAAAGGTATGAACTGTAAAATTCCATCTTTTCAATTTCGCCAGCTTCTATTCTGGTTTTCTTGAAAATAACAACTCGTCCACTAAATTCTCCATCAGTTCTTATGCTCATTTCTCTAGCGAAAACCATACTGTCTGTCATTGAACCAAAATCAGGACCCATGACATAAGAGTTTTGAAATTCGATAGAACTATCGACCATTAAACTTATGTATTCTATTGTTTGTGTTAAATTAATAACATGCACATTTTTTGATTCGAAAGAATTTATTTGTGCTGGTGAGTGAGCTCTTGTCATAAAAACTGTGTGTACACCTGTATTTTGAGCTAATTTTGCTGTATCTTCAACTCTTATACATTCATTAGGATTCGTTTTATTTTTATCAGACCTTCCGTCTATGAATGGCATGACCCAATGAAATCTTCCTGGATCTTCTTCTTGTAAAATATTATTTCCTATTAATTCTGAAATAGCTCTTTTTTCATCTAAATAAATTTGTGTTGATTTAGTATCTACAATGTCTTTTAAGAATCCTTTAAGAGTCCATTTGAAATATTTTAATCTTTCATCGTTTAAATTTAAATTGCCAGTTAATTTGTATTCTTCAAATATTTTTGTAACTGGTCTTTTATAATAATTAAAAATTTTTAAAATGTTGTTTGCAATAGGTATTAATTCTTCATCTAAAACTTTTGCTTTAACAACATCTTTTAATTCAACAGGTAAATTACTGGCTAAGTAAGATATGAACATGTTTTTTAATTTTTTTTTACCAGGAGATAATTTTTCTAAAGCAGTGTATTTTTGTCCGAACTGTTTAATAATTGGATTAAGAAGATATTTGAGAGGATCTGCAAGTAAAGGATTTTCTAATTTGCTGATGAAATAGGTGTCGCTATGCTTGATTAAATAATCTCTTTCTTCTGTACTCAGCACTCCTTTTGGATCTACTACTTCAAAATTTTCTCTGCCATTAGAATAAGGAATTCTATTAACATTAAGTCTAACTATTCTGCCACCAATTAAATGATCTTGATCAAAATGGTTTGCAATATCTCCAGCCATCTTTCTAGAAGCTTTTGAATCGCTAGCTAATAATACGAGTCTGCCTTCAAGATCTTTTTTATTCATTTTTAACACGAAGTCCCCATAACCCAATAAAACGTAATCACTTACTGTTTTTATAATTTTTTATATGGTAGGGTAATAAAATTTTGCAAAAATAATGTTTTTTAATAGATTTCAATAGAAATTTATTTAAATAAAAGCCTCTAAAGTATTTTTATGACTGTTGAATTAGACATATTATTCAGATTTCTAATTGCTTTAGTTCTAGGTGCTTTAGTTGGTGCTGAAAGAGAACGATTTGCTAGAACGAACGATAATTATCTTTTTGGCGGTCTTAGAACGTTTATGTTTATATCTTTATTTGGAGCACTTTCTGCATATATTGGTTCAATATATGAAATGTGGTTTATCATGCCTTTATTTGCTGGTTTAGTTGTTCTTTTAGCAATTAGTTACCATGCATCTGTTCATTTAAGCAAAGGAAAAAGTATTGGTCTTACAGCAGAGATTACTGGTGTAATGATGTTTATTTTAGGGTTGATGTGCTTTACAGGTAATCTGATTTATCCAGTGGTACTTGCAATTCTAATAACCACTCTTCTTTATGCGAAAGATAAAATGCATGCTTTTGTCAAAAAAGTAAGTCGTGAAGAAATGTATGGAACTCTTGTGTTTGCAATTGTTGTCTTTGTAATTCTTCCATTCCTTCCTAATCAAACATTTGGACCTTTAGATGTTCTAAATCCTTACAAAATTTGGTTAATGGTTGTTTTAATTTCTGGACTTGGTTATGTTGGTTATGTTTTAATTAAAATTCTTGGTTCCCATGCAGGAATTGGTTTAACAGGTTTTCTTGGCGGATTAGTTTCTAGTACTGCTGTCACTATGACTTTTGCAGGTCATTCTAAAAAAGAAAAAAATCTTGATGTTACAAGACTATTTGTTTTTGCAGTTCTTATCGCAAATGCTGTTATGTTCTTAAGAGTTATAATAGAAGTTTATATTGTTAACAAATCAATACTTGACAAGCTTCTTATTCCAATGTCTGTAATGTTTTTAGTGGCGACGATTTCAGCTCTAGTTATTTGGTTTAGAAAAGGAGATGCGGAAGCTAGTGCTAAAAAAACAGAAGTTACTCACACAAGTCCTTTTACACTTGGACCTGCTGTTAAATTTGGTTTATTATTTGGAGTTGTTTTATTTGTTGTAAAGCTAGCAGAAGTTTACTTTGGAGATACAGGTCTTTACATTGCAAGTCTTGTTTCAGGATTTGTAGATGTTGACGCTATTACTTTATCAATGGCTAACCTTGCAGGCACCACGATTTCAGAAAAAGTAGCTGCAACTTCCATTACATTAGCAGTTATGAGCAATACTATTATCAAATTTGGTTATGCTGCAATTTTTGGTTCAAAAGCTTTTAGAAAAAGAATTGGAATTGTTTTTGGATTAGTATTAGCTGCTGGTCTTCTTTCATTATTATTTATTTAAGTTCAGTTCTGTACTGTTTTATGAATAAATTTATAAAAAAAAGCTTTTTTTAAATATGTATGAGCGGGAACGGAAATAGATATAACGTTAAATTTGGTACTGTGGCTGGAGTAATGGTGCCTTCTATTCTTGCAATTTTAGGAGCAGTTATGTATTTAATTGTTCCAAAAGTTCTTGGAGGAGTAGGTGTCTTTAAGATGCTAGGGATTGTTTTACTTGCTCACTCTATAACGCTTGCAACAGCATTTTCAATTTCTGCAATTGCAACTAATATTAATGTTAAAGGTGGTGGATTATACTATCTTATCTCTAGAAGTCTTGGTAGAGCTTTTGGAGGAAGTATGGGAATACAGCTTTTTTTGGCTCAAACTATTGCAGCAGCGTTTTACACAATTGCTTTTACAAAAGTAGTACATGATTTATTAGTATTAGTAGGAATTGTTCTTCCTGAAAACTACTTAGCAATGGCTTTTATGTTATTGTTTTTTTTGATAGTGTTTAAAGGTGCAGGTTTTGTAATAAAAATTCAATATGTTATTTTAGCAATTATAATATTGTCTTTAATCTCCATATTCTTAGCTCCTAATGCTGGAACAATGGATCTTAATATGTTGGGAACTGGAGGGGTGGCTATTCCTTTCTGGATTGCCTTTGCTCTTTTCTTTCCTGCAGTAACAGGTATTGATGCTGGTGTTGGTATGAGTGGAGATTTAAAAAATCCAAGAAAGAGTTTAGTTGCTGGAACATTCACTTCAATTCTTTTAACTATGGGCGTTTATATTTTAATAATTTTTAAACTTGCTTCATCTGCTGACCCAACTGCTTTGAGTATGGATCCTCTTATTATAACAAAAATAGCGTTTTTTTCGCCACTTGTTTATCTTGGAGTGATTGTTGCAACTATTTCATCAGCTCTTAGCTGTATGATGACTGCACCAAGATCTTTACGAGCAATAACTCAAGATCGTGTTATTCCAAAAAGATTTAATTTTTTAGCAAAATCAATTGGCAACAGTAAAGAACCTCATTATGCTTTGATTCTTTGTTTTATCATTGCAGAGATAGTTTTATTCATGGGAGGATTAGACCTTGTTTCAATAATTGTTGGTATGTTTTTCTTGAATGTTTATGGTTGGATTAATGGAGCTGCATTCTTAGAGAAAATTAGCAAGAATCCTAGTTATAGACCGACTTTTAATGCACCTGCAATAATTTCTTTGTATGGAATGCTTGCTTGTTATTTTGTCATGTTTTTATATAATCCCTGGGTCATGATTGGGGGAATAGCTTTTCAATTAATAGTATTTTATTTTTTAACAAAGAAAGTTTCTTCAGTTCGAATAGAATCTGTTTGGGAAGGAGTTCTTTTTCAATTATTCAGAGGAGTTTTAAACAGAATAGAAGTCAATTTTGAAAGTCAAAAAAATTGGAGACCCACAATTGTAAGTTTTTCAACCGAGACTCAAAATCGTAGTTTAATGCTTTCTTTAATTGACAGTATTAGTTCTAACAGAAGTATTATGAGAATTTATCTTTTGTTCAAAGGGAAAATTGTTAATGAGACTGAGAAGAAGAAAGAATTAGAAGAAAGTGTTGAGAAACATATTGCAGAAAATGATTTAGATATTTATCCTAGAGCAATTATTACTGAAAATTATGAGACTTCAATTAAAACAATTATTCAAGGCGAAAAACTTGGAAACCTTTCTTTGAATACTGTTCTTTTAGATTTTGATGAAAAACTTCCTTTAGATAGTTTAGCAAATATGACTCGGGAGCTTAGTAAGAATTTTATTATGTTGCGAAATAAAGCAGGTATTTCTAATTTTCATAAAATTGATGTTTGGTGGAAAAGTTCAAGAAACGGAAACCTTGCTTTGATGCTTGCTCATTTAATTGTGAATTCCAATAAATGGAAAGAAAACGATCCTATAATAAGAATTTTTAACATTGTTGATACTGAACATGAACAACATTTGGCCAAGGACCGAATTAATCGTATGATTGATCAAGCTAGAATGGATAATATTGAAGTTGAAGTTATAGTTAGTAAAAATCATAATGATCTTGAGAAAATTATTCCTGAAAAATCTTCTTTTTCAGATCTTGTTATAATGGGTTTGCCAAAGTATGGTGGAGAAATGGTTAGCAAAAGTTGCATTGAAAAAATTAAAAGATTAACTAATAATTTGAATGCTACTTTGATAGTTAACGCTTACGACCAAATCGATTTTAAAATTAATTAAATTTGATCTAATTATCTTGACGTTAATCCTTTTATGACTACTTTAGGAAGAAGCCATAGTCCGCCCCAGAATCCGCTTACAGCGCCTGTTGTTTGATATAAGTTCTCGTTTAAGTCAACTATTGATTTTGCATCCTCAACTAAACCTGTTCGTTCAGCTAACCATGGTGCAACATCATTAACTAGTGGAACAAAATCAACTATGCTCCCCCAAACATATCCTAGTCCTCCACCAATATAACTTCCTGCAACTGCGCCAACACCCATTGCTACGGCTGATCCAACTACTAGTGCGCTAACTTCAACTACTGAACTTCCTGTTTGGCTGTTGGTAAGTTGTTCTAATCCACTATTGTGGTAAAGTTTTGAGAAATCTTGTTTTGTTTGATTCCAATCGTTGTTCCATCCTTCTTTTGTCAAATACTCTTTTAGTTGTTCCATTTTAAATAATGTTAAGCATTATTTGTATAAGAAACCTTTTTTCTATTATTGCCTGAATGAGGCAATTATTGTGTTATGAACTGCGGTAAATGTGCTTACTCTACACAATTTTTGCACATATCTAGATTAAATATTCCTTTTCTGAGTTGAGAACGAAGTTCTTTGAATTCAGCATCATTCCAGATATCAAGAACTGGTTTTTCATGAATATTTCCAAATTGTTTGGTCTTGAAATAATCATGACAACACAGTATAATGTTTCCTTTATAATCAATGATTATATTGTTTGAAGCTTGATAACAACTTGATTTAATTATTTTATTTGAAACTTCAATTAAACCAGCTCTTGTAGAAAGAAGATGTTCGTCTTTAAGAATTCTATGTCTAACAAGTTTTTTTAGTTCTTTAGGTAATGATTTTAATAAATCACTAATGTCATCTTTTTCTAGATTATCTTCATACTGACTGACAATTAATCCATTAACGCCTGCTTTAGAAAGCGATTCTATTCTATTTTCTGTTAATTTAGAACCATTTGTATAAATAAGAATTGTTGCTTTTGGTAATTGTTCTCTAGCAGCAGACATTAAATCTTCAAGTCTGTTATCGAGTAAAGGTTCATTATATGCAACTGGAACGAATCTACCGGAGAAATCCATATCAGATAATTGATCTAAAAGATTTTGATAAGTTGATAAATCCATGTAATGATTTCCTCGTGTATATTCATTATTAGGACAAATCTTACAAGTTCGATTACATAAAGAATTAGTTTCGACTTCTACTTGAGAGAATATTTCTGTTTCTTTACGAAACATGTTGTTCTTGTGATATTCTAATTTATGATAAGATTCTTTTAATGTAGACATTAAACTATTGGGGATTAATTTATCAAAAACTCTCATATTCCCAATCATTTAATATGGAAAAGTGGTTTTATTAATAAATATTAACTATAAATAACAAATTTAAAATAAGTTTTTAGTCCAAAAAAGTATATAAAGAATTTGTGTTTTTTAGAAATTAAGAATTCTTTTTTGATTTCTTAGTTCTAAAAACTGTTTTTTTTAGAAATCGAAGCAAAGATCTTCAAAGATAATTCCTTTCTTAAATTTGACAGGCATATCTCTTAACTCTTCATTACAATAAAATTGTATTTTTTCAGGCCAATCATATTCATTACAAGTTCGTTCTGCTAAACAAGAAATCCTTTTAATATTATTTCCTGCAAAACCAACTGTTAAATCAGATATGTTTTTAGTTTCACCTTCAGATATTAATTCTCCAATGCCAGCAGGTGATCTGTAACATAGGCCATCAACAACATAAATGTGTTCTTTTTCAGTTGTAATAATATTCCAAATATAATCAGAAGTTTTTTCATAAGGAATAATTAAAGTATTAATTCCTAAATCATTAGCTTTATTCATCAAACCATCAAAAGTATCTCTTTTTTTAAAATTAAAAGTACCAAAATCTGGCCAGACTAAAACTAAGCCATCAAGTTTTTCAAATCCATCTATAAAGTTCATTAAATTTTAGAAATTAAATCTTTTTTAAAAGTCTTTAGTAGCAATTGTGCTCGGTGCTCGTCTACCAATACTAGGACCGTCTTTTACTTTAAAACCTGCTCTTACAAGGTTTATTCGAACGTGAGTGGCACAAGAATAAGTTGACAAAACACCGCCTTTTTTGATTTTAGAACCAACATCTTTAATGAATTGTTCTTCCCACATTTCAGGTTGCTTTCTGGGTGAGAACGGATCAAAGAAACAAACATCAAATTCTTCTTTTACATCTTTAATGGTTTTTTTAGCATCACCAAAGACTATTTTGATAGAAAGATTATTATTTTCAAAAAAACCATTTTTTGCTTTTTTTACATATTTGTAACTTTTGAAAACAGGCGTTAACTCGTCCATTGCATCAAATAAATTATTATCAATTTCTAAACCTAAAATTTCAATCTTACATTTAGGGTTAGATTTTAAAATTGCATCAATTGCGGCTGCGGAGTTATAACCAATACCAAAACAAACATCAAGAATTTTAATATGGCCTTTTTTTGCAAGTTTAGTAATTTCTGTGGGTTCAACATATTTTTTTATGGCTTCTTCTTCAGCTCCTGAAACAGAATGATAAACTTCTTTGTATTTGGGATTTATAAAAGTGTAAGAACCATCACCTGTTTTAATTTTTTCCATAGAAAAGAGAACAAATTATCTGTTTATAAAATTATTTAATGTAACGTTGAGCTATTTGATTAATTTGCTCTTTAGAAATTCTGTTAAAATGTGTGAATGCTGGAATCTGATTTGCTTCTGTATCGATTAAATAAGTCGAAAGTTCTGGTAATTGTTTAGCAATATCAATTGTTGTTCGTCCAAAATAACTTAAAAAATGAAGATTTGCTGTTGGAAGATTTAATTGTGTGACCTCTCTTCGGCCATATAATTTAAAGTTTTGAAAATTAAAAACTTCTTTTATTGATTCTTCAAGGTCAGAAGTTATATCTGTGAAAGGAAGCACTATTGCAAGTTCATTATCTCGAGCTAATAATGCATATTTACCAATTTCGGTAATTGATTTTTCATAAACAGCTATTTTTCCCATACTACTGGGGAATGGTGAGAGCTATTTAAACTTTATGGGAATCTTTATAAAAAATCTTTTTTTGTCTTAGTTTTATGAAAGAAGATTCAAAGCGAGGATTCGTAGTACATGGAGTTCCAGCAAAAGGATGTCTCTACTGTGTAAAAGGAGAAAAACTAGTTTTATTTATAACTGGCCTTTGTGGACAAAAATGCTTTTACTGTCCTGTATCAGAACAAAAATTTGGAAATGATGCTACTTATGCAAATGAATGGCAGATAAAAAATAAAGAAGAATTAGTTGAAGAAGTTAAGCTTACAGATGCAAGAGGAGCAGGAATCACAGGCGGAGATCCATTAGTGGAGCTTGATAAGACTTGTGAATATATTAAATTCTTAAAAAATAAATTTGGAGAAAAATTTCATATTCATTTATACACACCATTTCAACTAGTAACAGAAAATTCAATGAGCAAACTGTATGAAGCAGGACTTGATGAAATCAGATTTCATCCAAACATTGACAATAATACAGGATGGGATAAAATAAAATTTGCAAATAAATATGCTTGGGATGTAGGACTTGAAATACCTTGTTTACCTAACAAAGAAAAAGAAACTAAAAAAATGATTGATTTTTTTGCAGATAAAATAAAATTTATTAATTTGAATGAATTAGAATGTTCAGATACAACAATAAAACATTACAACCTTGATGAATATAAAACAAAAGATGATTCTTCATACGGAATTGAAAATTCAAAAGAAACAGCTATTGAAATAATCAAGTATGTTGAGAAAAAACATCCAGATGTTACAGCTTATTTTTGTAGTGCCTATCTGAAAGATAAGACTCAGATGGGAAAAAGAATTTTAAAACGAGCACAGAATGTAGCAAAAAATTATGATATAATAACTGAAGAAGGTATGTTAATAAGAGCTTGTGCATATCTTGAAGAGCTTAAACCAGGTATTAATTATCGAGAAAATTTATCTAAAGTTAATAAAAAAGAAATTATTATAAAATTAGAAGAAGCAAAAAAAATAATTTATAAAAAACTTAACATTAAACAAATAGATCTTGATGAAGATAAACTTCGATTAACATTTTCTTCTAGGAAAGCAAAAGGTTTAGCAGAAAAAATTAAAATGTTAGGCTTGGCAGTTGCGATAGTTGAAGAGTATCCAACAAAGGATGCAACTGAAATAGAAATAGAATTCTTATAGAAAGTTTTGAATTAAGAATAACATAATTGATATTATCAAGAACCAATAATACTCTTTTAATAAATCAATCAGTAAAGAGAACAGTTTTTTTTTCTTAGCATGATAATAAAATATTGAACCTGTTACAATACCATAAAAAAATGTCATTGCAGGAATTATCAATAATGCATCTGCATTATGAAAACTAAAGAACCAGAGAATTGCCAGACAATAATAGAGCCATCGATGATAATCTTTTTTTAATTTAAATAGTGCAATTGAAAGAATTACTAATAAGACTAAACCAATAATCCACCAGTTGAAATAAAAAGAGAATAAAAAGACTGTCAGAATGAAAATAAACTTTTGTAAGATTATTAAATATTTTTTCCCATCTTTAAGTTCTTCTTTAGCCATCCAGCCAATCAATAAACCAGCATATAAACCTAAAAAAATAAGAATTGAAGTTAAAATATTTTCAAGCATTTTAAGGTTGACAACCACTAATATTTATTCCACAAGGACAAGTACCAATTTCAAATTCTGGATTTCCAATACCTGTATAATCGCTAACAACAACTAAGGAACCATCAGCAGCTTCTAAGAAAATACAAAAATCTCCTGTTGTAATTCCCAAATCTGCTTTTAATTGGTCATATTCGGTTTGTGCAAGTGTTAAGAAAACAGCATCATCTAATTGATTCTCGCTATTAATAAGACCTAAAGAAGTATCTTCAAAGAGTCTAGCAGCAACAGTATTGGCTTTATCAGTTAAATCTTCAGTTTTCACTTCTTCATTACTTGATAAAATCGCATAAAAGATAACTATTACTAATGCGAAAACAATTACTCCCATGACTAAATCCATGCTCCATGCTTGTGCTTTTTTAGAACGCTTGTATATCTTAGACACCCCTTAGGGTTATTAAAAGTTTGATTCTTTATATATTTTTCTTTTTAGAATAAACTTTTTAAACTATTCAGACTTCAACTAGTATATGGTAGTTAAAAATGATTTTTTAACTTCATAATTTTTGAGAGGAAAAATCATGTTAAAACTTGACGGTTCATTTGGAGAAGGAGGAGGAGCGATTCTTAGACAAGCATTAGCTCTAAGCACTTATACTGGGAAACCTTTTGAAATGGACAATATTCGTAAAGGAAGACCGACTCCAGGTTTAAAAGCTCAACATCTTAATTCAATTGCAGCTCTACAACAAATCTCGACTTGTAATTTTACTGATTGTGAACTTGGGTCTGAAAAAATAAGGTTCTTTCCAGGAGAAATAAAAGGCAAATCTGCAAAAATTGATATAGGAACTGCAGGTTCAATTACTTTATTACTACAATCTTTTTTGCTTCCAAGCTTATTATCTGGTAAAAAAATTTCTTTTGAATTAAAAGGAGGAACAGATGTTAAATGGTCTCAACCAGTAGATTATCTGAGAAATGTTTTGTTACCTCGTATTAAACAATTTGGAGAAGTTGAAGTTCAAACAATGAACAGAGGCTATTATCCTAAAGGACAAGGAATTGTTAAAATAAAAATTAAAAGTTTTGATAAGAAAAAAGAAGATTACATACCTTTTGATTTATTGAACAGAGGTTCTTTAGTTAGCATAAGAGGTGTATCTCATGCATCTGCAAACTTAGAAGACGCAGAAGTTGCTGAAAGACAAGCAAGAAGAGCAGATATTTTATTAGCACCTTATAAAGTTCCAATAACTATAATTCGTGAATATTCACATACTCCGTCATCTGGGTCAGGATTAACTTTGTGGGCTTTATTTATTAGAAACACAGATGATGAATTCACAACTCCAAAAATAATGGGTGCTGATGCTTTAGGAGCTAAAGGTGTAAAAGCTGAAGAAGTTGGAACGAAAGCTGCAGAGAATCTGAAAAAAGAAATTGATTCAGAAGGAGTAGTTGATGCTTACCTTGCAGACCAATTAATTCCTTTCTTAGCAATTGTTGGAGGTTCGATTAAAACTTCAAAAATTACTGAGCACACAAAATCTAATATTTACGTTGCAGAGAAATTCTTTGATGTGAAGTTTGAGATAAAAGAAAATACTATTACAATAACTAAGGTTCTTGAATAAATTTTAATAGAAATTTATTTCTGTTGATCTTGTTCCATAGCCAAGTACAAAGCTAAGAATTTGTCTTCTTGTGTGGGAATTTTTTCTTTGACAAATTTACCAATATTTCTTTCTTTTCCATGAACTCTTATTTTTTGAAAATATTTATCTTTATCTTTCATTAACACAATGTGCGTTGAAAAGTTATATCTTAACAATAATGCATTCAACAGTAATCTGCCTGTTCGACCATTACCATCAATGAAAGGATGAATGGTCTCAAATTCATCATGAATTGTCCAACAATCTTGTTCTGTGACCTGACTCTTAACTTCTAAATCTAAAATCATATCTTCAAGATGTGTCATATATTCAGGGACTTTTTTAGAATCAGGAGCAATATATTTCTCTGTATACTCATCAGAAATCTTTTTCTTACCAACACTTATAGATTTTGTTCGGTATTCACCTGCTTTATAATCTGAAGGCATGATATTTTGCATTAATAAGAAATGAGCTTTTTTAATTATATTTTCAGTTATAGATTCATTTGTTGAAAGGTTTAATATGTAATTTAAAGCTTTTTCATGATCAAGAACTACATTTGCAGAGAAGTCTCCAACGTCCAATATTTTAAAGTTAAAATGTTTAAATTTATCAGGGTTTTCAAGAATCTCGTAGGTAGTATCGAGTCCCAAATTTATTCCTTCAACAGAATTTGAATGGTGGATGTAATGTGCTTTTTCTTCCAAAGATAAATTAAAGTTTTCAATACCTTCATAATCAATTATACTTTCAGTTTCTGCATTTGTTTTTCTTCTATTGTACTCTGTATCTCCTATTACTCTTTCTCCTGTATTAAAATTTCCAGTTGGAGCTCTAACTTTAGGTTTAGAAAATTGATTTTTCTTACTCATAAAAAAAAGAAAGAAGTATAAATATAAAAAAGTTCTTAATAATTTAACAAAGTCAAATTAATATCATCATATAATTCTCTGATTGCGTTATGTAGAACTACTTTATCAGTCTCATCAAAAGTTGATTGAGTAAATGCATCTCGAATGTTTTTATATGATTTTTTTGCTTCATCAATTTGACTAGCATTGATTAATTGTTTACATTTGTCAATCATTTCATAGATTTCTAAAACTTCTGGAGCTGTTCCTTTCATATTAGTTTCGTTCATAAGGGTTTCTGCTTTTTTAGCAAAGTATTTTTGAAACCCTTCAGATTCAAGTTCTTGTTTTTCTTTTTGAATTTGTTGTTCTGTTTGAACTAAATTGTCTTGAACTTCTTTTGCTACACTTAATTTTGCTTCAACTTGTCTTTGTTTGGTGTTTAGACCTGTTTTTATGTAATCAAGTTCTTCTTGTTCATGTTTAGCTTTTCCTTCCCAGCTTAGTAATTCTTGAGCTTTGTTTTCCATTTCTTTCTTTCGAGTTTCAAGATCTCTTAAATCCAATTTAATTGCTTTTTCTTGTGCTTCAAGTTCTGCTTCATGAGCTTCGTGTTTTGAAATTCTTACTTCAAGCATTTTTTCCTTATCAAGAAGCATTTTATCTTTCTTTTCAAGTTCAGAAGTTGTTTGCTTTAGCTCACTATCTCGGTGTTCAAGATGAGTGATTTCTAATTTTAACTGTTCATCTTTCTTTTCAAGCTCAGTTTTAAGTTTTCGAAGTTTAGCTGCTTCTTGTAATAATTCTTCAGCTTCTTTCTTTGCTGCGTGAAAATTAGATTTTTGTTTAGTTAATTTTTGAGCATCCATCTCAAATGTCTTTTGAAGATTGTGTGCGTGTGTAGTTGCTCGTTTTAAAGTAGTTTGTTCTCGTTTATATCTTATATCAAGTTTACTTCTAATACCTTCTTCAATTAAGTTTTTAACTTCTCGCTCTCGTTCATAAACTGCCTTTTCATGAGCTTTAAGTTTTCGTTGAGCGTTCTTAAGCTTTGCTTCTGCTCTAGCTTCCTCCTTAAGTTTTCGAAGAGTATCTTTTTTCTCAGCATCTAATTCTTTCTTTTTATCAGAAATATCGCTCTTAATACCTTTGCTATATTCTTTCAAAGTTTCTTTAAGCTTTTGTTTGAAAATCTTATTTCTTTGTGATTCGGCTTTCTTTTCTTTTTCAAGAATTCCTTTAATCCAATCCATGAAGGCTTTCTTATTCTGGCCAACTTTTCTGGTGAATTTTTCATTATCAATTTCACTAATTGCATCAAGTAAATCTTTTAATGACTTAATTAGTTTCTCGTTATGATGAATTAAGTATGTTTCAGGTGTTTTTTGTAATACTTTTTTCGGATGACTAACTAAGTTTTCAATTTCTTTTTGAATAAGTTGTTGTTCTTTTTCAACAGAATCAAAATATACTTCAATTACTTTGTCAAGTTTACTTTTTCTCTTTTTAGGTTTTACAAGTTTTACTTCTTTTGGTTTAACAGGCTTAATTTTCTTAAGAACTGGTTTCTTAACTTCTACTTTCTTAGTTTTTACTTTTGAATCTTTAGTTTTAACTGATGGTTTTGAAACTTTAACTGCATCTTCAGAATCCCAATTAATTGTTTTTTTTGCAGGTTTTAATTGTTTAACTTTTGATTTCTTGATGTGTTTTGGTTCTTCAACATCCCATCGTTCATGAGTTTTTCTTTTGGCAGGTTTGTGCATTTCTTCAACAACATCGCCTTTATGCCATTCAATTTCATTACTTTTCTTAGAAACAGTTTTTTCTTCTTTGAGTTGTTGCTTTTCTTTTTTAGAAGGAATATTAAGTTTTGACCTTATTTCTTCAATATCAAGAAGTTCTTCTTCTTTAATTGGTGTTGTTGGTTTAGCTAATTCATCTTGTTCTTTTTTTGCATGGAATAATTTTCCAAAGAAACCGGGTTTTTTATCTTTAATAGAAAGTTCTTGTGCTTCTTTCTTTTTAGAAAGTAATTCTTTTTCTTCTTTTTTTTCTAGTTCTCTCTTAATAGTTTCTTCTTGTTTTGCCAACTCCTCTTTAAAATTTGGTGGTGGCGGTGGTAGAATCTCCGGTTTAGCCAATTAACATCACTCCCCTCTTTTTGATGTAATAATAAATGAACATGTTCTTTATATAGTTTTCGTAAAAATAAAGTGTTTTTGGTAACTTTTTTAATAAATTATTTAAACTTTCATCTCTAATTCTTCTTCATGAAACAAAAGGATACGCAATCTATTAATGATCTTTCGGAGTATTTGGAACGTATTGCTTCAAGAATTACTTTGCTAGAGTCTCAATCAGGAGACGTTGTTAGAAAGGTTGATGCTGATAGTTCGTCTTTAAACAGGATGTCTGATGATTTTAATTCTTCGTTGGGTGAAGTAAAATCTTCAATAAAATTGTTAAATTCTCAATTAGCGTTAGTTATGAGTCAGATAACTATTCTTGTTAAAGAATTTAAAAATCTTGCAAAAACTGATCAGTTTGATAGGTTGAAAAATAAAATTGATGATTGGAACCCTGAAGGGTTTGTTTCAAGACAAGAATTAAAAAAATTTCTAAAAGATTAATTATTTGTAAATTGTTCTTAACAAATCAGCTTTTGTAATTATCCCTTTAACTTTTCCTTTATTTGTAATAACAATTAAAGGGAAGAATTTTAATAAGTTTGAAACAACTGTTTCTGAAGTAGTTTCTGAAATGGTTGGTGGAACTTCTTGCATGATATCTTTTGCTTTTAATTCACGATTTGGATTATTAAATACGTGTTCAAGTATTGCTTTTTCTGAAATTAATCCTACAACAACGTTTTTTTCCATAACTGGTAACTGACTAATTTCATAACGTTTCATTTTATGAATTACGTTTTTTATCAAACATTCGGGAGCACAAGGCACAATTTTTGTTTGCATAATATCTTTTGCTTTTAGCTCTTCTTTTTGTTGTAACGAATCTAGGGTCTTGAATATTTTCTGGGTATTAGAATAAGTCGGATCGATTTTTTTACTTTCGATTTTAGCAATTAATGATTGAGAAACACCTGCTGCGTTTGCCAAATCAGTTTGAGTCATATCAAGATTTTTTCTGACTTTTTTAATTTCAGACAGTTCATAATAGTTCATGAATGAGAGGAATAAAAATGACTTTATAAATATTCTCTAAAGAATATTGTGTTTATGGTTTTAGAATTAAATAAATTTCTCAAATGGAATATACCCTTCAAGATTATTGTCTTTTATTAGATAAACTAAATCTCTGCCAACCAAGGTTCTTATTTTATACAAACCCCATTTTTTTTGACAATCATAATCGTCTAAGAAACTTATGTAATTTGGATTATCATCATCAAGTCCGTTTTCTATTCGAAATCTTTTGATAAGTTTTGAGCTTTCTATTTGTATGGCTCCTTCTAAAGCTTTACCTTTATTGCTTTTACTAAATCTATTCAGCAGTTTTATGGTCAGAATTGTACCTACTTGAATTTCTAAACCTCCTTCTTTTGCATATTTAAAAAGAGCTTCCTGATCTTCAAAATCAGTAATCTCATTTCTGTAATACATTTTCATAAATTTCTTTCATGAAGTTTTATTTATAAAGGTATTCAAAAGATTATTCATATAGGAATATTTTTGTCAAGAATCTTTATATAAGGCTCAGAGGCTCTTTTACTTATGGCATACAAAATAGGAGTGGAAGGAATAAACTTAAGACAAGAAAAAGGCCATCATATTTCTAATTTATTGGATTGGTGGGATGAATTTGACAAAACTATATCGGGCAGTTTTATAGATATCTTTGAAAATGAGGACTGGAATGAAATTAAAAATGAAGATACTTTAATTCATGAATTGTTATTAGGAATAGATACTCGATTAAATGAAGATCATGTTATTTTATTGAATTATATCGTTTTAAAAGAACTAAATGATTTAAAATTAACTTCAGATCAATATGATCAACATGATAAAGAAAGAGATTTTGGATATGGTTTAAGACTTTTATCACAAAGTTTAGAACGAGGAACAGGAGAATTTCTTAATAAATCAATGTTAGGATATGTAAATGATTTTAACAATGTTGTTGAAAAAGGTGCTAGAATAGCAGAAATTTATCCGAACGGATCAGATTCAATTCAATACAGGGTTAATCTGGAAGCAAAAACAGTCGAACCTATGAGGAGAATTTACTAATGTGAAAATATTTTTGGAGGAGATAAAATGAAAGAAGGTAAATATTTATTTACAAGCGAAAGTGTTGGTGCAGGACACCCGGATAAGATGTGCGACCAAATTAGCGATGCATTACTAGATGCAGCATTAAGAGATGACCCAAATTCAAGGGTTGCAATTGAAACTTTAACAAAAACAGGTTTTGTAGTTGTTGCAGGAGAATTAACAACAAAAACATACATTGATGTTCAAAAAGTAGTTAGAGCAGCAATCAAACAAATCGGTTATGATGATCCTGATTATGGATTTGATTATGAAGGATGCGGAGTATTAAATGCAATTTCAGAACAAAGTCCTGATATTTCACAAGGAGTTACAGCAGGATCTGGTCTTCATAAAGAACAAGGAGCAGGAGACCAAGGAATCATGTTTGGTTATGCAACAAATGAAACACCTGAACTTATGCCGTTATCAATTAGCTTAGCTCACAAGCTAGTAAAAAAATTAGAAGTGATTAGAAATGCTAAGAAATTAAAATACTTAAGACCTGATACTAAAAGTCAAGTTACAGTAGAATATTTTAATGGTGTTCCAAAAAGAGTTGATACAGTAGTTATTGCAACTCAGCATTCACCAAAAGTTAAGCATAAAACAATCTATAAAGATGTAATGAAATATGTTATTAAACCAGTTTGTGGTAAGTGGATTGACAAGAATACTAAAATCCACATTAACTCAACAGGAGCGTTCGTCTTAGGAGGACCAGTTGCAGACGCAGGAGTTACAGGAAGAAAAATTGTTGTTGACACTTATGGTGGACATGGAAGTCATGGTGGAGGAGCATTCTCAGGAAAAGACCCTTCAAAAGTAGATCGATCAGCAACATATGCTGCAAGATATATTGCTAAAAACATTGTAGCTGCAGGACTTGCAAAACAATGCGAAGTTCAATTAGCGTATGCTATTGGAGTTGCACATCCAGTTTCAGTTTTTATTGAAACTTTTGGAACAAACAAAATTCCAGAAGCTGAAATTAGCAAATTAGTTGTTAAGAATTTTCCATTAAAACCAGCTGATATAATTAGTCACTTAAAATTAAAAAGACCAATTTATCAAAAAACAGCTGCTTATGGACACTTTGGAAGAAATGATCCTGATTTTACTTGGGAAAAAACTGACAAAGCTGCAACTCTTAGAAAAGAAGCTAATCTTTAAGATTAGTTATTTTTATTTATTTTTTTTTCCAGTTTGAGATTTCATATTTCTAACTCATCAAAATTGTAAATTTTGTGCGCCAAAACTTCTAGTTTTGAGCGTGCCAGAACTCTTAGTTCTGAGTATTTTTCCACAAATAATTTAAATGATTAATTCTTACCAATTATTAGTGGCAGAGATGAGTGTAGAGAAGCTTATAGCAAAGTTATATGAAAGTATGATGTATCGACCTACGGGCGTCTATGTTATCTATCGAAATCCAAATGATCCAGAATTCTTAGTTGCTCAATCTGCAAGACCAGGTCATACTGATTGGTTTTTTCCACAAGGTGGAATTGAAGAAGGTGAAAGTTTAGAAGATAATATGTATCGAGAATCAGAAGAAGAACTAGAACATGATTTTCATGGAAAGTTGATTAATATTAAGCCATTTATTCATTATGGAGAGTTAGATGCAAAAAATGGTTGTAGCTTTAAACTACGTGATGGTTTTACAAAAGGAAAAGCGTATTTATTTTCTGCTGCAGAATATGTTGGTAATGGTCATTTTGATGCTAATGGTGATGAATTAGATAGCTATAAATGGGTTAAACATGCTGAAGCATTAAAAATATTTCAAAAAAATCGTTCTGAAAAAAAAGATATGTTGATTGCTGCAATGGAACTTGCAATATTATACATATAGAAAAATTTATTAAAGCTATTTTTATTGTTCTTTTTATGATACTTGGAAATTATTTTCTAAGTTCATAATTTAACGAAGTGAAATTATGATAAAAGAACTACAAGTTAATTCTGGTAATCGAAATGAATTAATAGATGTAACTTCGCAAGTTGCAGAAGTTGCAAAAGGAGTTCTAGATGGAGTTATTACACTTTTTGTGCCTCATACAACTGCAGCAATAACTATTAATGAAGGAGCTGACCCTGATGTTAAAACAGATATTTTACGAAAACTTTCTGAATTAATCCCAAAGAATGATGGTTATGAACACGCAGAAGGAAACTCTGACTCTCATCTGAAAAGCTCGCTCTTTGGTCCTAGTTTACAAGTAATTGTTGAGAACGGACGACTGGTTCTTGGAACTTGGCAATCAATTTATTTTTGTGAATTTGATGGTCCTAGAAATCGTAAGTTAATTATTAAATATTAGAATTCTTTACTTTCTCCAATTTGTAAGATTGTAGGTTCAACTTCGTGATAAGCCATTTCTTTTTTTGCTTCATCCCAATCAACTGGATAAGCAGGATTTTCGCTGTGGATGGGAATTAAAACTTCTGCTTCAACCATTAATTTAAGTTGAGCAGCATTTCTTGGTCCCATTACAACACCTCGACCACTAATTGGAGCCATGAGAATATCGCATTTGTAATCATTATCAAATGTGATTGTATCGCTTGTATGATAAACTCTT
The DNA here is from genome assembly GCA_937912225.1 of Candidatus Woesearchaeota archaeon. Classification (GTDB taxonomy): domain Archaea; phylum Nanobdellota; class Nanobdellia; order Woesearchaeales; genus JAHIUF01. The sequence goes on from CALDOJ010000026.1 coordinate 28,072, forward strand.
TTTGTACCATCATCAATGATGTATCCTACATTTTGATGAACTGCTTTATTATTATCTTTAAAAGCTGGAATCCATCCATGAACTGCTTTTACAACTTCAACTTTTATATCGTCAAATTCAAGAATATCGTCTTCTGTGATGATAATAGGATTTAAATTTGGGAAATGTTCTAGAACTTCTTGAGTTGTATGAAACTTAGTGTTTGGATTCTCAATTATTTTTTTAACCGCTTCTTCATGACAATGATCGCTGTGATGGTGAGTTATTAGTAAGATATCAATATTGCTCCATTCATTTTCTAAATATGATTCTTTATATTCAAGACAACCTGGATCAATTAGAATTTTTTTCCCTTTTGTTTCGATTAAAACACAACTTTGAGCAAATCTAGTAAGTTTCATAGTCCTAAACCATCCAAAACAATTTTTTTATCAAACTCTTTTAAATCTTCATAAGTTTGGCCTGTTCCAATAAATAAAATTGGTTTTTTAGTAATATATGAAACAGAGATTGCAGCGCCACCTTTTTCATCAACATCTGCTTTTGAAAGTATGATTCCATCAATTCCGACCATTTCATTGTAAACTCTTGCTTGTTCTACACAATCGTTACCTGTAATGCTTTCTCCAACGAAAATCTTCATATCTGGTTTGTTAACTCTGATTAGTTTTTTTAGTTCTTCCATTAAGTTTTGGTTACTGTGAAGTCTTCCGGCTGTATCAATCATAACTACATCTAAGCCTTTGGCTCTTGCATGTTCAATTGCGTCAAATGCAACTGCTGCAGGGTCTGACTCATAATCGTGCTTAATTATCTTGATTTTTAGATTATTTGCGTGTTCTTCTAATTGTTGGATGGCTGCTGCTCTAAAGGTGTCTGATGCTGCAAATACAATGCTTAATCCTGCATCTTGCAACTTCTTTGCAACTTTTGCCATATTAGTTGTTTTTCCAGAGCCATTAACTCCGATAAAAGTGATGATGTATGGTTTTTTACTTTTTACTTGTTTTATGAAATCTGTACTTTCAACATCTAATACTTCTTCAATTGATCTTTTAAGAGTGTCTGTAATTACTTCTTCAACATTTTTCCTAGAAACTTTTCCTGTTGTTAATTCATTTTTTAAATCTTCTTTGATTTTCTCAATGACTTCAACAGCCACATTATTTTCAAGCAATGTTACTTCTAATTCCCAGAACAAATCATTAAATTTATCTTCAGAAAGATTGAAGGTTGTTATTTTCTCAGTCAGTTTTTGAAAGAAACCTTTTTTTTCTTCAGGTTCGTCTTCTTTTGTATCTTTAACTTCTTCTGTTGTTAAATCATCTTCTTTAATAGTTTCTTCTTCCTTGGTTTCTTCAACTTCAATTGGTTCAGATTTTTTCTCTTCTTTTTCTTCTTCAAGAGACTCTTCTGCTTCTTCCTGTTTTGAGAATAATTTCTTAAAAAAACCTTTCTTTTCAATTTCAGGAGCTTGCACTTCTTCTTCCATCAAGTAATCCCAACCAGCTTGCCATTTTTTCTTTGGTCGCCAATCTTCATCAATTACTTGTTCCCAAGTTTTCCCTAGAAGTAGAACTTCAATTGCTAATTGTGGTGCTTGATGCGCCATGATTGCAACATGTTTTCCATAATAATTTTTGTAAAGATAGTTTAGAAATTCAGCTATTCTTTTTTCAACTTCTTTATAGCTTTCACCATTTGGGAAAGATGTTTCAATATAATCTTTTAATTCCCAATCTTTCTTTTTTTGAGTAAAATCTCCATAATCACATTCTCTGATTTTCTTATCTTTCTTTAATGTACAAACATCTTTGAATGGTTCTGCAGATTCAACAGCTCTTTTAAGATCGGATGAAAACATCACATCAAATTCTTTATATTTGGTTTGTGATGGTAATGATTCTGCTTGTTCTTGTCCTATTGTAGAAAGTTCTCCTTCGGCTTGACCAGTTGCGAGTTTTTCCTCGTTATCAGTTGTTGTGCCATGAACAAAATAAGTAATTTTAACGCCTTTAATGTCTTCTTTTGTTTCTTTTTTAGGCTCTGGTTTTTGTTCTTTTTTTGGAGTGGATTTTTCTTCTTTTTTCTTTTCAACTGTTTTAGTTTTTTTCTTCTCTACTTTCTTAACTTCTTTTTTTTTAGAAACAGTTTTTTTTTCTACTTTAGTTTCTACTTCTTTTACTTCGACTTCTTCTTCTACTTCTTTTTTGAAGACGTCAACTGCTTTTTTTAATTTATCTTTTAAGAAACCAAACATAATTTCACCTTGTTCAATAATAAAATTCTCAAAAATTGATTATTTTTGATAATAAACATTTTATTCTTGTTCTTTTTTTAGATCTTGTTCAAGTTCGTGCATTCGCTGATAAATTTGTTGTTGATAATTAACAGTTTCATCCAAGTATTTGTTTATTTCTGAAACTTGTTCTTCAATTAATGTTTTGGCTTCATCAACAGTTTTGCCAACAACCACTCCGTTACCTACATTAACTCTAAAACTAGAATTATTTTTTAGTTCTGCTTCTGCAAATATACCATTAGCAACAGGAAATAGAATTTTGTTTCCAACTTTAATCTCTTTAAACTTATCCAAATTATCCATGTTAATCATTAAATCTGATCTTTGTGCTTCTAAGTTTTGTAAATTTTGATTTAGTTGTTGTAATTGTTGTTCCATCATTTGAAATTCCATTAATTTTTCCTGATTCATAAAATTTACCTCACAAATTTTTGACATCACAAAAAGCTATGCTTTTTGTTGATTCATGATTTTTACCTCATTAATTATCTAAATATCCTAGTGCTTCTTCAGCGTTAACTAATTCAGGTCCACCTGATAAATCTCCAACTATGAAACCATTTTTGTTACATAATATTCCTGATTTAACATAAGGACTTCCCATGTTTATACTTCCAAGCGTAAGTTTAACTTTTAAAGCTTTTTCAATAGTGTTTACTTCTTCTTTAGAAGCGTCTCTATTAATTAAACCATAATTTCCTCTTAATACTATGCTTGAGCCTAAAGCGTCTGTTTCTGCGATACTCATTCTTTTTACAGTTACACCCAATAGTTCTTTTAATTCTTTAATTTCATTATCTGAAAATTCTGGGTTAACAAGAGCGTATTTTTTGTTAAAAATAATGTTGTTGCCTAAGCATGTAAGATCTGACTTGAAAACTTTGTATTTAATTTTTAATTTGTCTAATTGTTCAAGTTCATAGTCAAAAGCGATATGAGGGACTAAAAGAGTGTCTTTGTAACCTGTTAAGAACACACCTAACATTGAAGTTCCTGCAATATTAAGTTTATGTACTGGAACTGCGAATACTCTTTCAAATTCCTCTATGAATTGTTGGGGAACCTCGTTGCCGACAAGAACGTACTTGTCAGTAGCATAACCATACAATCCTAAGTTTGGATTTGAGTTAAAACTTGTTTTTAAAACTGCCATGTATTTGAGAGAATACTTGTCTTTTAAAAATCTATTGTGTGGAAAAATATTTATATGATAAATTCTCAGATTAGAATATGTTATTAGAGGTGTTTAATTTTATTTGGCTTGTTCTAATACCAGATATGTTTCATAAATTCTTAGAACTCATAGCAGCACCGTTTATTTATCCTGAAATGTTTTGGATTTTAACACCTGTAATTATAACTTGGATCATTATAGAATTATACTTTGCTCGTTATATCCGAGAAAATATGGAGTATCATACAGCTCTTGATAATTCGTTATTCTTATTCTTTGTTAGTGTTGATTTAGTTCGAAGATTGGTTTTTGATAATATTTTATTTGATGATTGGTTAAGAACAATTATTGTCTTAATACTCTTGGGTTTAGCGTTTGTACTTGCTTATTTGGATTTTTTCCATTTAATAAGAAAAGACATTGGTTTTAGATTTAGTTCAAAATTTGTTATAAGTTTTATTTCTTATGTTAGTATAATATTAATTTATTCAGATATTTTATCTGTTCATACCTTTTATAATTATGGAGTAACTTTAATTGGTGTTTTATTACTCTATGTGTTATTTAAATTCATTGCTAATTCTATTCAAGTTTATGAACCTAAACAAATTGATGAGGTGGGGGAGGTATTGCGTAATGTTGAGAAAGAATTAACTGAAGCAGCTCATAAAGTTAAAGAAACTGAAAGAGAATTAAAAAAGAAATCTACTTAACTTGTTTACTAAGTCTTATGCCTATTTCTCCAAAATGTTGTTTTTGTCTTAAATCAATTTTATCTTGATTCTCAAGATGAAGTAATGGGACGAATGTAAAAACTTTATCTTCTTTACTGTCTGATGGAATTAACTGTTCAAATGTTAGTTGTTCGCTTGACGAGTCAAAGAATGATAGTACTTTATCATAAATATCTTTAATGATTAAAGTTATATCTCTTGATTTAAGTGGAACTTTTACTTGAACATCGGGCATAATATATTGTTTTCTTCTGCCTTCAACTTCTAATGCTTTTTCTAATGCTTCAACTAAGTCAAATACAGAAACTTTTCTTTTTCTTGGTTGAGGAATTCTAGGTATGAGTCTTGGTAATTGTTCGCCATCAAGGGTTGTAATATCTTGAGATAGTTCTTCAAGCATTTCCATTGCATCTTCGTCAGTACCTGCCATTAAACTATCAAACGCGACTAAATCAGTATTTAATAATCGGTCTGATTTAATTTTAAGTAATAATGCGGATGCAAGAACGATTTTTCCTGATAATCTGAAGTTCATTTCTTTTAATTCTTTTAATTTTGAAATGAACTTAACTGCTATTTGAGAAACATCAATATTCCAAGGATCCATGCCCTCTTGATTAATCAAATCGTAGATGATATTCTGCCAAGTAAGTTCGTCTTCTTGAAATAGAAGTTTAAATATTCTATCATGTGGTAGCTGTTCACTAGATTCTGTCATCTCTCTAAATAAATGAGGTTTTAGACTATTTAAATTTTATGATTCTACAGTGGATAAAAGGCTTTTTGAATGATAAGTTTTATAAATAATCTAATTTTTTCTCTGAGTTACGGGCTTATGGTCTAGCGGCTATGACAGTGCCCTTACACAAGCAAAAAGGAGCTTTTTGAGCTCTTCTTGTTTGAAGAGAGGCATTGATCCCCGGTTCGAGTCCGGGTAGGCCCACCATTTTCTTATTTTTTTTCTTCAAACTCTTCATAAGTGAAGACAAAACTTTAAATAGGAATTAGCTTAAATATTATGATGATTACTACTGACGCCTATATTCGTGGGATGTTTGTGATAGTAAACTTTTTATTAGGAATATACATTGTTTTCTATGCATATTTATTTTTAATTAGAACTAAGAGTTATCCTGATAGAAGACCTTGGGAATGGTTGTTTGTTGCAGCAGCACTATTTTTCATAGCTCAAATATTTGGTGTTATGTGGTTGTATGGTGCTAAAAGAATTTTTGGAATGCAAATAGAATCTGTTTCTTTATTACTTGAATTTTTTTATTCAGTGTTTATTCTAATAGCTTTTATAACTCAATCTCAATTGATTTTAAATTCTGATTTAATTGTTATTAGTAAGAAGCTTGGCAAGACAAAACCTAAATTAATAACTGACGATTTACTTGAGAATCATGAGTTAAATGCTGAATCTGATAAAAAATCTAAGAAGAAAACTTCTAAGAACAAGAAGAAATCTAAGAAGATGACTCCTGATCAGGAGATTAGTGAAGAGTTTGGTGAAGATAAGGTTAGAAAAGAAATGGAAGAAGAAGGTTTCAAACCAGAGTTAATTGATGAATAGACTTCTAAAAAAATAAGTTTTATAAATGAGTTATAAATTTCTAATGATGTGTTTGATGCTTTTACATCGCGACTCGTAGAGGAGCTATAGCGTCAACGCCTATTTGCGTTGCGGTGGTAGTATAGTGGTCTAGTATTCGGCGTTGCCAACGCTGTGACTCGGGTTCAAATCCCGACCGCCGCATATTTTATTTCTAAAATATTTGCTTTGAGATTTGAACATCCTCAAACACATAAAACAAAGTTTTGGTGCGCCAAAAATTTAATTTTTGAGCGAAACAAGTTTTTTGGGACCACTTCGTGGAATCCTGTCCACCGCATATTTTATTTCTAAATCTTAAGAATTATTTTATTACATCGAAATCTAATATGAAATCTTGTACTTCTGGTTTATGAAATCTTGCTGATTGATCATCTGGACTGTATCTTGCAAAAGAACGAAGCCCTAATTTTAATTCGGCCAAATGTTCTAATAAACTACTAACTGTTTGTCCATGATCCCAATGTATTACTTCTATGTCTCCAGTTATATTTTTTGCTGCTAGAACTCCATAATCATACATGTGAAATATTTTGTATTGGTTGTTATCTTTAGAAACTGTATCTTCTGTATTGAATGTTAAATCTTCGAGTTTAGGTTCTGATTTATATGGGAAATTAACTTTTTGAACAGTGACGTGAAGGTTTTCTTCTTTTAATAACTCTGTTAACAATTTACTTTTTCTATTATTATAATTCTCAACTCTTGTTCCTAGAAGGTCAAGTTTTCCTTCAAGTTCTTGATTTGCTAATTTTTCTGAATTAATTATTATATCGTTTCGCAGAAGAACGGTTATGTTTTCTCCGTCATAAGAACTCCAAACTTCTTTATCGTCGAAATCGTAAAATTTTCTAATTTGTTTTGTCATTGTAAATGGAAATAAAAATAATTTTATAAATGTTTATAAAGAAGGTTTTTTAATTGTTTTGTCTTCTTTAAACCGAAACTTAAATAAACTAGTTATCTAAATAATTGTATCATGGGACATATTACATCTAAAAATTATATTTCTCTGCAGAAAAGACTTGATAAGTCTCCTCAAGGAGCGCCTGCATCTAAATCGTTATTTCAGATTCTAGAAGTATTATTTACTAAAGAAGAAGCAGGTCTTGTGTCCGTTCTGCCAATTAAACCTTTTACAGTAAAATCAGCTGCTAAGAAATGGAAGAAAAAAGAAGCTGAAGCAAAAGCGATATTGGATGAATTGGCAGATAAAGGTTTATTACTTGATATGTTTGATGGTAAAAAACAAACTTATATTATTCCGCCAACTATGGCAGGATTCTTTGAATTTTCAATAATGAGGACTGATGGAAGATTTGATAACAAAGTTTTATCAGATTTATTTCACCAATATATTAATGTTGAAGAGGATTTTTTAAATGATGTGTTGGCACTTGACCCTTCTATTGCAAGAGTTTTAGTTCAAGAAGCTTCTTTGCAAAAAAAACATGAATCTCTAATTCTTGATTATGAACGAGCAACAAAAGTTATTGAAACAGCGTCTTGTATTACCGTTGGAACTTGTTATTGCAGACATAAAATGGAACATAAAGGAATGGCTTGCTCTAAACCTCAAGATGTTTGTTTAACATTTAATGGTGCTGCAAAAAGCTTAGCAAAACATGGAATTGCAAAGAAAATTTCAAAAGTTGAAGCGAAAAAAGTTTTAGATAAATGTGTTAGTTTAGGTCTTGTTCAAATTGGAGATAATGTTCAAAATAAAGTTGCTTGGATTTGCAATTGTTGTGGTTGTTGTTGTGAAGCAATTTTAGCTTATAAAAGACTTGGATATGGAATGAATGTGAAAACTAATTTTTATCCAGAAATGCATCACGAAGATTGTAGCAGTTGTGGTTTGTGTGCAAAGAAGTGCCCTGTTGATGCTATAACTATGCAAGAAAAGAATGGTAAGAAGTATCCAGTAGTCGACCTTGACAAATGTTTTGGATGTGGTGTTTGTAAACGATTCTGCCCAACGAAAGGAATTATTATGCAAAAAAAAGAAGGAACTGCATTTGTTCCAAAAGATGCTTTTGAAAGATTTGTAATGACTGCGATTAATGAAGGCAAACTTCAAAATTTGATTTTTGATAATTATTCTTCTTGGTCAAACCAAGTAATGAATAGATTCTTAGGAATAATATTGAATCTTAGTCCTGTAAAAAGAAAACTTGTATCTCAACAATTACAATCAAGATTTATACATGGATTATCAAAGACTTATTATGCGCTTGCTAAAAGTTTTATAAGTTTAGAAAAACCTGATTATTCTCATCCTGAATTAAAAGAAAAGAATTAAAAATTATTTGAGTCTGTCATAACTAAATACTGGGTTCTTATATGTATCTAATTTCATCCAAATCCAATCATCTGAAAAATCTGCTCTTTCTTCAGCTGCATCAAACAAATTATCTAATGCTGCATCTTGGAAGTTAATTTCACCATTTGTTATTGGTATATTAAGTTCATCAGATATGCTTTTTACAAATTCAGACTTTTCTAATTTAGAATTTTTTAATCGTTCTTTTGAAACAATATAGTTTCCAAGTTGTCTTTTAATAACTGGAGTGTCTCCAGTAAGTGAGTTATAAACAGCTCTTGATAAATCAACTGGTCCATACTGAAAGGTTCCTACAATAAAAGCAAGTCCTAAACCTAATTTAACAATGTTTCTTCCAGTTTCGGATAAATCTTGTATGAATCCCATATTATTGGGAATTATAAGATATTTATAAACGTTTACTACTTGAAAGTTTTTAATAAATAATCAACTTTTTATATTGGTTTTAGTTTCTGGATTTTATGAATGAAAAACCTCTTTATGTTGTTGGGTCGATGCAGTCTGATAAAATAGTTAAAGGTGTTTTAGAAACTTTAAACCAATACAAACCTGAACAGTTATTTCTTGAAGTACTTGATGAACATGTTAAATCTGATGAAGTTTATACTTATTCTGTTGATTTTGTTGCTGCTTATATGTGGGCTAAAGATAATGATGTGCTTGTAAATGGTTTTGAATTTCCAACTGATTATATTAAACCTATTTTGCAACAAACATTAGAAAGTATTCGTAATTTACAGTCAAGATGTGAGCTTTCTGATTTTAGAGAGTTAAATAAAAGAAGTTATGACCATTTATTTGCTGATTTTGAATCGCAACTATTCAAAACTTCTGAACTTGAAAAAAGACGTAATGGTATGATTAATAATATTAAAACTGCAAGACAATCTGATAGAACAGGATTAGTACTTGTGGGATTAGGACATCTTCCTTATTTTGAGAAAAACTTAACAGACGCAACTTTTCCTTATAGGTAATTAGTTTTCTAATAATTAATTGTTTTTATAATCTCCTTTAAACTCGGAGTATAATTCTTCTATAGAAGGACTAAGTGTTGTCTTTATACCATTATTTGAATCAGATTCAGGTTTTCTAAATTCGGCTTTTTTTGTATGATAGAATTTTTTTTGTTCTTTAGTTAGAACATCATTTTGATATAGATTTGTTATCATCGAATCATATAATTCTTCCCAAGGAAAGACTGCTTGATGAGCTGCTTTTGTTAGAAATTTATCTTTTCTTGTTCTAGATGTGAGTCTTTTTTCAAGAACTTCTATTTTGTAAGTTTCTTTAGTTTTTGCTTTTGACATATCATCCTGTACTTCTTGAATCATTCTTTTTGTTTCATCAGGATTTAGTTTAAAAAAATCGTTTAACATTGTAGAAATAAGTAATTTAAAATTCTATAAAAAGGTTATTGTTGAAAGTTATTCTTTTTTTAATTCTCTTAAAACAACTTTTATTTCTTTAATTGTTTTTTCTTGTTGTTTTTTATCTGACATTCGAATAAATTTCAATAGCAGATGTGTTAATTCTTCAACAGATAAGAATTTTATTTTGAATCGATTAGCTATGAAGTAGAATCTAAATTTATTATAGTTTAGTTCTTTTATAACGGTATTTCCTACAACACCAACTTTTTTGCCTTTTTTTGGATTTTGTTCTAGAGATCTTAATAGAGAAATAACTTTTTCTTTTTCAATTCTATTAAAGGTCTTTTTAATTTCTTTTATTAGCTTATTCGCAAATACTACTATTGCCATCTTATTCTTCTTTAATCAATCTTATAGCTTCTTCTATATCTACACAATCACTTGTATCCATTAAGATTTCTTCTATTTGTCTTTCACAAGCACTTTGATAGAGTTTTTCAACTATTTCACTATATGATTCGCCTTTGTTTCCAAATTCTTTTATTTTATCTCTTACTTCTTTTGATATTGCGATTGTTGTCATATTCATTTATTCCACCTATAAGTTTTATAGAACTTATAAGTATTAT
>CALDOJ010000027.1 GCA_937912225.1 Candidatus Woesearchaeota archaeon
TTATTTTAAAAAAAAAAAAATTAATTTTTATTTATACTGATGGGAGTTATTCTTATTTTATCAAAATCTAAATTTTCATCTAGTTTTATTCCAGAGTCTAAAACACCATATATTGCTCCTGCAAGACCACTAACTCCAGTAATATTCCCTTTAACTTCTAAACCCGAAATATATTCAATACCTGAAGATATATATTCTGCAACTGCGGGAATCTGTTCAATTAATGCTCCAACTCCAAGTCCAAGTTCATACATTAAAGTTCCTCCTGCAATAGATAATCCTAACTTTGAAACCATTTTTAGTTTACTAGGTAATGTTGCATAATAATATTTGCTCTTACCAAAGAAATTAGAATCACCTGTATACTCTCTCCAAGTATGTTTTGTAGCCCATTTTGTTTGTTCTTTTTCATGTTCATATTCCATTTTCATTCACCTGTTTTTATTTCTCTCTTTGCTAAAATATACTCTTGTGCATAATTTTTTATTGAACCTTCATAATCACTCATAGCAAATAAACGATTTACTGTTGCAGTACCTACAAAATATGCACTGGACAACACAAAAGGAACAAACGGAAAGTCTCCTAAAATAGGTTCTCCTGCAACATAAACATCTTTAGCCACTAATAAAAAAGCTGTCAAAACTCCACTTATATTCTCTCTTCTATTTGCAGTCTTATTTATTTTTGGAACAAATTCATCAACTATATCTTTAGCACATTCTCTAACATTCATTCCGTCATAATTAGACATATAACTCTCAGCAGTCTCGTTAACTATTTTATCTAAATAATAACCCGGAACTAATGATTTTCCAAATTCTTTTATTTGTTCAATCATTTTTTATTCCTCTATTTTTTCTAGAATTTTTTATAAGACTATTCAGAGTTCCAATACTTTTTTCTAGATCTTTTGTTTCGCCTTTTCTTATAGTTCCCCAAGAACCATGAGTTTCAGAAAAACTAATTAAATAATCTTCAGTTCTAGACATCTCAGGAGTTATTATCATAGTATTTGACGAATTACTAAGAGAAATTAAATTTAGATTTGTTGTTCCAACTAATAACGTTGATTTACCATTATTATTAGCAATTCTATAAGCAATTTCACCACGCTTATATATTTCAGAAAAACCTGCGTATGCAGTTATAGCTTCAAAAGCAAGTTCTTTTGAAATTCCTGCATAAGAAGTTGAATCAATTACTGTTCCAGCAAAAGTTGAACCACGCCAAAGTTCTCTTACTTGTACTGTTGAATCCATTTGAGCAATTACTTTATCAACTGTTTCTTCATCAAATTTTTCCCAAGGACCAAATTGTCCATATTGTCTTTTTTGAATATAATTTCTTAATCCCATTTTTTATCACCTAAGATATAACGCGATGTGCATAGCTGCGTTAGAATGTTCTATTTCTGCTAATTTTAAGGACTGTTCCGCAGATTTTAGTCTTTCAACATAATTATCAGGAAATTCTCTTTCTCCAATAAGAGTAACTTGAGTATGTTCTTGATTCCACTCTCCACCAATAGCTTTAAAAGATTCAGCAAATAATTTAGAATCAGCTCTAAAATGCACACTAATACTATCAAAATCATAATGGATTATAGCACCAACATTTGGAAAATAAATTCTATATTCTGGAAGATTCTCAATATCTGTTCCCTTTGAAACAGCATCTTTTTGTTCAATTTTATATTCTAGTCCTATCATTTTTTATTCACCTCTAATCAAATTATAAACAGAACGTAAACTATCACTTACTGTTGTAGATTGCGCTGATTTTTGATTGGGTATACTATTTCCTGTTTCCATAAAATTAATTTCCCATTCTAATCTTGAAAGATAACTCTCTTTGTTATGTCTCTTATAACTTGAATTATTTGAATTAGAAAGAAACATTTCATCATCTAGAATATAATCATCTATTCCATCATTATTAACATCCAAAACAGTTGCTCTATTCTCAATGCCATCTTGTTGCAAATCAGTTTTGTCAAAATATCTCTTGTCAGCCACATACGCAATAGATCCTAAAATAACCGCAGTCACTGCCAAACCTAATCCAACTGTTTTGTATACACTTTTTTTTAAGTCATTCATGTTCATTTTATTAATCATTTTTATTAACCTCTTTCAATTTTACTACTGTAAAGTGGTTTGAAATATTTAAATAAAACCCCACCAGTACTAGTAGGTATGTATGAGGCAGAACTTGTAAAGGAAGCAGGATTAACAGATGGAGAAGCTAAAGTTTACTTAGCAATGCTCGAACTAGGTTCAAGTACAACAGGACCAATTATAGAAAAATCAAAAATAGCACGATCATTCATATATAACATTCTAGATAAACTAATGGAAAAAGGATTAGTTTCATACATAATAAGAGAAAACACAAAATATTATGAAGCAGCATCCCCCAGAAGAATCTTAGATTACATTGAAAAAAGAAGAAATCAGTTAGAAGAAAGCAAAAATAAAGTTGAAAATCTTCTTCCACAGCTTCTTTTAATGAGAGAAGGCAGTCCTTCAACAGAAATCCATGTTTTTGAAGGTTACAAAGGACTACAAACAGCATATTTACAATACCACCACCGACTAAAAAAAGGAGAAGAAGTATTAGCTCTAGGAATCCTCCCAATTCAAGAAGATAAATATCACGAATTTTGGAAAAAAGACCACATTCAACGAGATAAAGAAGGAATAAAAAATCGAATGCTCTTTAACAAAGGAACCGATAAAAAAATACTAAAAAATAGAAATTCATACAAATTATGTGAAGCCAGATACATGAATACAGATATATACACAGAATCATGGATTATGGTGTACAAAAATGTAACTCAAATTTCTCTTCAAGATAAAAAAAAACCAATGGTAATAGAAATAATAAATCAGTCAATTGCAAATACTTTTAGAGCATATTTTGAAGATTACTGGAAAAACAGCGAACCATTCAATTAATCATTTGTAAATATTATCATGATGATCATAATCTTCTAGAACAATTGTTTTTTCAGTTTCATTTATCGAAAAAATAAGAACAAAATGTTTATCAATATGAACTCTTTTTAGATGTTGTTTTGGACTTCGAAGATGTTTATAGCGATGAGGATTAAAAGAAATTTCAGAAATTTTCTTAAAAATTATTTCTAATTGTTTTGGATTTTTCTTAGATAATTTCGCGAAGGTTTTATCTAACTCAGCTTTAAAACTAATATCATACATCTTCTTTTATACCATATCTTTTTCTAAAATTCTCTAAATCACCAATTTTAATATGTTTCTGTTTTTCAATTCGATTCATTTTTTCAATAAATTCAGGTCTTAATTCAGGTTCCATTAAATCTTCACCATATTCAAGAACTACTCGTTCAATAGCAGCAGATTTATCTTTTAAATCATACTTCGCTTTAACTATATTCAAAATTTGATTTGCTTGTTTAGAGATATTTATCATTGCATTAACCATCTACATCACCTATATATCATATATAGATGAAATATATAAATCTTTTCTAAAATGAAAACCAAATTAGTTCTTAATAAAACTTTAGCAGAATAATTCGAAATATTTTCGAAAAAAAGAAAATTAAATTCTAGAATCTAAAACAATCAACTACATGATCATCAACCATTCCAACTGCTTGCATAAATGCATACATAATTGTTGAACCTACAAACTTAAATCCTCTGTCTTTCAGATCTTTACTTAATGCATCTGATTCTTTAGTTGTTACAGGAATACTTTGCCAATCTTTGAATTTATTCTTAATTGATTTGTTATTGACAAAACCCCACAAATACTTATCAAAACTACCAAATTCTTTTTGAACTTCTAAGAACAATCTCGCATTTAATATTGCTGCAGCAACTTTTAGCTTATTTCTAATAATACCTTCATCAAGTAATAATTCATCAACCTTTGTTTGATCATATTTAGCAATCTTTTTTGCATCAAAGTTATCAAAAGCTTTCTTGTAAGTCTCCCTTCGTTTTAGAATTGTAAGCCAAGAAAGACCAGCTTGTGCGCCTTCTAAAATCAAGAATTCAAATAACAATCTATCATCATGAACAGGAACACCCCATTCTTCATCATGATACTTTTCATAAATCTCGCTTCCTTCACACCAAGAACATCGTTTCATTAAAGTAAAAAACATAACAATATTTATAAATACCCCGTTTTTCCAATGCCCTATAAAAGATATTAAAAATCAAGAATTTTTTTATCTTCATAACTTAAGGTGAAAATCATGACAGAAAAATGTTTATCGTGTAAAACAAGTATTGTAAACTACAAGGGCACAGCTAAGTTTAAATGTCCTAATTGCGGAAAATATGATATTATTAGATGCAAGAAATGCAGAGAAATCGTGGCTAAATATAAATGCCCTGAATGCGAGTTTGAAGGACCAAACTAACAATGGCACAAGCAATAGCAACAATTAAAGTAATGCCTACTTCTCCAGATGTAGATTTAGAAGCTTTAGAAATTAAAATGAAAGCTGCAATCGCAAATTTTGCAGGCGAAGGCGAAACAAAAACAAAGGTTGAACCAATAGCATTTGGTTTAAACGCGATTGAAATCATCTTTGTAATGGATGAAGCTCTTGGCGGTCCTGATCAATTAGCAGATAAGATTAATGAATTTGAAGAAGTTAATTCTGCAGAGATTATTGACGTTCGAAGAGCTATCGGATAAGCTCAATTAATTCTTTTTTAATTCTTAAAATAATTAAATAAAAAAATAGTTTTTTCTAGATTATTTAACATAAAGTCATTATTTACATTTAGTTTTAATTATATGTTTCATAATAGCTTCATAATCTTGATTCCCTTCATAAATCGGAACAACAAGGGTTTCGCTCCAAATTCTTTTTGTTTTAGTATTATTTAATAAGTAAAAACAATGATGATCAAAACTAGTCTTTTCCGTTTTTAAACCTCGAAATCGTTCTAACATAGAAGGTGTTTCAATAATTTCGCCTTGTTTATTATAAATATAGATTTCGTTATTTGCATATAATTCTGCTTGATAAACACCTGATTGTTCATCCGAACCTAAAAATTCAAACTCCCTAATATAATTCACTAAAGAATTTGGAAATATTAAAAATCCTTCATATCTCTTAAGAAATTTTTCAGGAACTAAAATTGCTTTTGCATTTTTTTCTATATCTTTAAAAGCAATTTGTTCTAAAGATTCCAAATTAATAAAATTCTCTTCTAATTCCTTTGGAAATGTTGGAAAAACAGTATCTTTTATTATTTTTGTTTTCATTTTATCACCTTTTTTTATTTCTAACAAATAGTAACATTTTAGAATATATTAAAATTCCCATCAATTTTTTTCATTAATCACAATATTTATAAATAATAACTGTTGTTTATTAAAATATGAACTTGAACGTAAAAGATAGGCAAATACTTGCAGAACTTGATTTAAACGCCAGAGCAACATTTCAAGAGATCGGAAGAAAAACAAGACTATCAAAAGAAACAGCAATTTATAGAATAAAACATTTAGAAAAGAAAGGAATCATAGAAAGATACACAGCACTAGTTAATTTTTCAAAAATAGGCTATACAGGACATGTAGTTTACAGCAGATTTCAAAATATGAATGAACAGTTAAAAAAAGAAATGATTGAACATTTGACCAACATTCCAGAAGTATATTGGATTGCTTTAATCGGAGGAAAATTCGATATAGTCTTTGGAATAATGGCAAAAAATATTGTTCAATTTAATAAACTATATTATCAAATATTAGCAAAGTTTGGAAATAATCTTGTTGATAATACAATTTCTATTAGAACAGAACTAAGACAATACAAAAGAGACTATCTAACTAATAAAAACTCACCAATAGATAAACCACCCTTTTTTGGAAAAGAACCCGAAATAGAAGAATTAGATGAATTAGATTCAAACATCTTATCGATTCTCTCAAACCATGCAAGAATAAATGTTGTTGAATTAGCAGTCATCTTACAAAAACCCGCAAGCACAATAGCCCTAAGAATTAAACAAATGAAAGAAAGGCAAATAATTCAAGGATACACAACATATATCAAAGCACAAAATTTCGGAATGCAAAGTTACAGGTTACTTCTTAATTTACAAAAAATGGACGAACAATCAAGAAACGCTTTATTTTCATATGCAAATACAAATCAAAACATGTTATTAGCCATTGAAACTGTAGGTGCATGGAACTTTGAAATAACACTAGAAGTAGAAAGTCATGAAGAACTACAAAAACAAATATCAAATTTAAGAGCAGAATTTAAAGATACAATAAAAAATGTTGAATTCATAATCATGTTTGAAGATGATCTAGTATATGATCCTTATCCACTAAAAAAATTAGAAAGAAAGAAATTATTAAAAAAATCTTAAACAGTCTTAATAAGAATAATTAATTCTTCTTTTCTAATATTACTTCTCAATCCTACATCTAAAAAATGTGTTCTAGAAACCAAATATCCTTTCTCTTTAATCTTATTCATTAAAGCTTCAAATCTTGGTGATTCAAGTTTTTCTCGTTCACAAAGCTTATGAATATCATAAAACCCAACAGTTCCAATAGTTGCTTCTTCATGAATTAAAGTTAAGAAATCTTTCATTTCACCTTCAGAGTTTTTCATCATTTTAGCAACTAACTTCTTATCCCAGAGCAAACCTTGCCACATCGGACCTGATTCACCTAAGAAACCATGTTGCTTGATTACTTCATTGGCTTTAAGTTTTCCTTTCTCACACATAAAGAAAACTTTGAAATAATGATCTTTACTATAAGAAAAAATTGGTGTAAGCGCTTTCTCATGTTGAGATGCAACTAACTGAATTTTTCGAATTAATATCCTGACACCAATTTCATGTTTAAGTTCATTTCGTAAAGGTTTTGCCCAGTATTTTCTTTTACAAGCATTTTCATAAGTTCCACAAAGAGCAGAAGTATCAGTCGCTGTAACTGCTAAAATTCCACCTCTTGCAAGTCTAACAATAGCTGCATCTAAAAAAGGATTTGGACTACCAAAAGGATCAATATCAATATAGTCAAACCCATTATTCTTTAACATAAACAAATTAGCATCTTCATTTGAAAGAATAATTGTGGTGTCTGGGAGTTTATTTAAAGCGAAATTATCACGTATTATTTCATAAAAATTATCTTGTTTATCATTTAAAAAAAGAGTTTTGATAATGCCTTTTTTTAGTTCTTGAGCGAATCTAATTCCTCTAATACCTGTTCCTGCAAGAGGTAAAGCAAGTTGCACATCTTTCTTATTCAAAGTATTCAGCAATAAAATAGAAATATCTCTGTTAAACTTCATCAGAGGATTATAAAAAACAGGCAGTTTCTTGGAGATTTTAGTCTCTTTAGAAACTTTAATTTTTGCACTCCCTTCTGTAATTACTTGAAACATAAAAAGAATAAAAAAAGAATTAGTTTTTAAGTGTTATGGACAAGTTTCATAATCAGAGTCCCAATAATAACCCTGCCAACAAAAATTTTGTTCAAGATAAGTATCGCCATTCTTTACAAAGTCTTCTGCAAACCACTTAAAAATATATTCTCCATATTCGCAATCATCAATAACAGGATTTGAACGGTCAGGCGCACGACAATTAATAAATGGAATACCTACTCCAGCCAACACTTCTTCATTAGGAAGAGTTATTTCATAAGACATAAAATCTTGGTAAGGACCAGAAATAAAACCATATTCCGAACCATAAATGTCTGTGAAATTATAATTATCAGCACCATCAAAAAGTCCTACAATAGCTTTGCCGGATTGATACTTCTCAAACATCATTGTAATAGGCGATTCAAAGAAATTTACTTCTTCTCCAAAAGGAGGATATATATTCCATAAAGCACCATAGTTGAAAGATTGGTCAAGTCCATAGAAATAATTATACTCAGGGTTTTCATATGCAACAATAGATCCGAAGAAAATATTAACTGGAGGTATATAATTAAATTCAATAATTCGAGGTAAATCAGAATCTAACAAATGATTCGCCCAAGAAAACATCATCATGAGCATTTCACTTCTACCATAACCATTGTTATATCCTGACAACAATAAACCAGGATTAAATTCAAATGAATCATCCCAGGTAAGAGTTGATTGTTGAATTGCATTAACATCATGGTCATAAGTTAATCCTTCATCAGGATTCCAAACTTTTTGTAAAGACAACCATTTATCTGACTGTAAAGGAAACTTTCCAGTATCTTTTGCACTTTCAGTAAAAAAAATTTCATCAATATAATTATCATTTATAAGATATACACCACTATCATTATTTCTAAACCAATAATTACACTTATCATCATCTATAGCACTCCAACCAGTAATAACCGGATCGCCATCACGACCTTGATTTTTTAACATCAAATTAACAGCTTGTTCGGTTTTAGATAAGTTCATATCATGCATTATAGTTCCAAAATTATTTTGAATTTTCTCAGCATCATTCTCATCAATTATAATTGTTGTTTCATTTTCTTCAAGCCATCTTCCACCAAGAATACTTATAAACGATTCAGTTCTATCAGGAAATTCTTCAAGAATAAACGAGGAATAATAGAATTGCAAACCATCATCTACAAACGAATCAATAATAAAAGTCTTATTAAGAGTAGTTCGAAACCCAGTATCAAATCCAGCAACAAAGGTTTCATTAGTTCCAAGATAAACATGTCCATCTTTAAAAAAATTTTCAAAACCAAAGTCTTTACCAATAATTACAACAGTATATTGTTTTATTTTCTTAAAATTAAAAGGAACTTTCTTAGAATCAACAATTAATGAATTAGGATTACAAGATTCTCTTTCTGTAAATACTAAATTTCCATAATACATTCCTAAAGATAAATTCTCAACTCCTAAAAGATTAATTAAAATATTTTCATCAGTATTATCATCAACACAAACAAAACCAGGTGTGACAAAAAATTCTTGTGATTCAAAACCATTTGAAGAAAATTTTGTAGGATTTAAAATCGAAATATCAAATCCTTTACTAGTTCCAGAATTTTTAATTGTCACATCAAAAGAATTCCAGTTTTCTTCACCAGGATTTAATTCAATAGTTGAAGGCGTAATTATAGAATCATAATTCACTGCTTTTAAGGCATTTAATCTGCCTGTTCCTGTTTCTAAATTATCATAATTTTCTAAATCACTCGCTGTTTGCATCAAAACAGATTTTACTTCATCAGGCGTTAAATTAGGATTCTTCTGAAGTAACAAAGCAGCAACACCAGACACATGAGGTGTGGCCATACTAGTTCCTGAAATTGAAATATGATCTTCATCACCATTACAATGATAACCATCAAGCCAAGAATCCCATTGAGCAGCACAAATATTAACACCAGGAGCTGCAATATCAGGTTTTAAAAAATAATCTGCTGTTGGACCTCTTGAACTAAAATAAGCTAATTCATCATAATCACTTGTTGCAGCAACAGTAATCGCTTTTTTTGCACAACCAGGACAACCAAGAGTAAGATAATCAGAACCAGAGTTTCCAGCAGCAACAACTGCAATAACACCAGCATTAACAGCATTATCAATAGCAACTGCGTCAGGGTCATTAACAGTTCCGCCCCATCTTCCAAGACTTAAACTAATAATATCAAGATGATCAGAAAAATCACCATCCATATTTGGATCCATTGAACGTTCAATAGCTGAAATAACTCCACTATTACTACCACTACCATCAGCTCCTAAAACTTTATAGGCATAAATTTTTGCACCAGGAGCAACACCCATTAAAACATCATTCTCACCAGCAATAGTAGCCGCTACATGAGTACCATGACCATAATCATCCATAGGGTCATCATCATGATTAATAAAATCATAACCACCAACAACCTTACAATTAGAACCAATACAACCACCTAAATCTGGATGCGTATAATCAACACCAGTATCAATGACTCCAACAGTTACACCCGTTCCATCAAGAGAATGACCATCATCATCAACTAAATTCCAAACATCATCTGCATCAATTAAAGGTACAGATAAATCTAAGTAAGCTTGAACTTTTTTATCAGGATAAACTTTTTTTACACCAGGAATTTTCTCAATTTCAGAGATTTTATCACTGGTTGTCTCAATTAAAAATCCTGAAAACGAGTTTGTATAAACCTCTTTAACATCAGAGTCTGATTTAATTGCTTTTGTCCTAATCATATCTTTAACAATTACTTCTTTCTGAGAAGTAATTCTTTGTTTTTTAATTCTTGATTCAGAAACATAATCTTGTTTTAAAATATTCAAAGTTTCAACAGCAATATAATTTCCTTGAATAGGCATCACATTTTCTTTTAAATTAAGAAGTTCTTGTTTATAATCATCATAAGCAACAGTTAAAGGTTCTTCATCCATTTCAACAATAAACATTCCATTATCAGAATAACCTTCAGCAAATAATGCTTTGTCTGCAGAAAGATTTTCACTTTGAGCTAAAACTACTCTATTTATACTATCCAAAACTAAAAACTCTTTTGAATCCGCAATAAAAGAATATGCGCCTGAAAAATCTTGTGAATCAATAGTTATTTTTTCACCACCAAAAAAGACATTAAAAGAAGTTGTATCATCAGGGTCATCAACACAGTTTTCCCAAGAATTAACACAAACCCCTTCATCACAACGTTGATAGTTATTACCACAATCAAAAACAAAATTATCAATTACATCAGTTGATCCATCATTACAAAAATATTCAACTAATTCATAATCATCAGCACAATAATCTGTATAAGTTTCGCCATCAAAAGAAACTGTTCCAAGATTAAAAAAATCCATGCCATCAGAATCAACACATAAAGGCATAGTTTCATGAACACAAATATTATCTTGACAATAATCAATTGTTGAATCATCATAATCTTCACAATCAACATTATCAATACATTCTAACTCTGGAGGAAGGATATTACAGTCTTGTGGACAGTTATCCATAAATTCTTCCGTAGAATCACAGTATCCATCACCACAAATAGCACCCCAATCACAACCAGTAAATAATATTGTTAAAGCTAAGAGAAAAAACATTGATAAAGCAAATTTTCTCATATAATATAACCTCTAAAATCTTCGATTTTTCAGACCCAAAAACTTTGTTTTTGATGCCTCGCACTCCTCTAAAACTATTTATTGAAGAAATACTATAAAAAGCTTTCTTTTAAAAAAAGTTTTAATACAAGAAAAACAAAGTTTTTCTAAGTATAAAATATTACTATTTATCACGAGCTCGATAAGCTACAAATGACATTACAAACAAAAATACGATGAATCCAACAAACCCTAAAATAAAACTTGAATTTGTAAAATTATCAAACGAAGTACGAACGCTTTGACCACCAATATTGTTTGAATAACTAACAACTTTAACAACATTAGAAGATTCTAAAGTTCGAATTTGAGCTCGTCTTACTTCTTCTCTTGCTTGTTTAATAGCAACCTTATCCTCTCTTAAAACAACAGGCGAATTAGCAATAACAGAAAACGTTTCAACCAAAGATTTTGATTTATAATCTACTTTTGAAGCAATAATCTCTAATTTATAAGTTCCTTCTTGACTGGCCAAAATAGTTTTAGGAAGAGTAATTTTTTCAAAACGACCATTAGGATAAGTAAGAACTGCAACTGATGCAACTCCCTTAATATTAGTTTCTAAATCCAAAGCGATTTTCTCACCAAGAATATAAACATTTGATTCTTGAGTATTTTGAATTTTAGTTGATTTAATACTTGCTTCAAAACTAGGATTAGTTTCAATTCTGAACTCTTGTTTTTTCTCATAAATATAAGGATCTAAAATAGATATAGTGGCTGAACAATTCTGCGGTTCAGTTTTGGAATCAACCAATCCAAAATCATAAGAACCAACAAATACAACATTTACTTTTAACTCAACAACTTCTAAGTTTAAAGGAGCAGGAGGTGCTTCACTACAAAGAACACCAACTACAAGATTAATAGTTTCATCAACATTAGAGAATAATCTGTACTTAAAAGCAATTGAGTCGCCTTCTTCAAATACAGGATCAATTAATATTTTTACATCAGGAATTGCAATTATTGAAGGCAATAAAAGTATTAAAACCACCAAAATTGTTAAAATATTTTTAGTTTTCATTTTTAATAATTTATTGGAATTCTAAAGGGTCATCTAATAAATAAGGAACATTCATATCTAATGTTGGATCAGCAACTAAAGAGGTCATAAAACGATGTCGTGCATAAACATAAGCTTTTTTAAATGCTTTACCAATACTTAAATCTTCTTGATATACTCCAGTTATCATTTTTTTATAAGCTTGATTTCCAGTCCAAGCAACAGACACTGCACCTGCATGACCAATCCCTCCTTTTCTAATAACATTATTACAAAAAGAGTTAAATCTGTAAGTCGAACAAGTTGAACAAGCATCATTCAAAACTAATGAATTAGATAAATAAGGAAGTTCAAAAGAAGATATACCAGCCCAACCAGAACCTCCATGATCTAAATAATGAATTAAATCTCTTCCAATCCATTGAGATTCATCAAAACCATCATTCATTATTTCACAATCAAAATCCGAACCATAATCTCCAGCAGGTTGAATAAAACATTCAGAATTATAACCTTCAGCTTCAAATTCATGAGACCAGTTATAAGCTTGATTAATCATATATTGAAAAGAACTGGCCATAAAACTAACATTGTTGGTTTTTAATATTTCATCATAAAATAAAGACCTGGCAATATAACTAGAAACATCAGCTATTGATAAACTCATAATTCTACCGGCTAAAAGATCAGGAAGTCTATCGCCAGTAATATCAGCATATTCTGAATGATCTAAAGATCGATAATTTGAATGATAAGACGTTAACCCCATATTCTCTCTTATAGGTATTGCATTTGGCGGACCTAAAATAGTCAAATAAGCATCGCTAATACTTTCAGATAATACAAGATCAGCAAAAAACTCAACAGTATTATAAGGATCTTCAAATTCTAAAATTATTTCTGTTGTTTCATTAATTAAATAACTTGGAATTGAAATATACTTTGTTTCAGTCGCACTATAAATATTATCAAAATAACCTAAAGAAACACCATTAACATTAACAAGCAGTTCTGAAAGAGTTCTTCCACCAATTACTGCCAAAAGATTATAATCTTTTGAAATATTAAGATTTTCAAAAGTATAAATAGTAGACTTATTAGATAATATTATTTCAGACTGTGCGGATTCATAATCAGACAGTATAACGTCACAATCTTCTTCTAAATTACAATTCAAAACAGTCGCAGAAGTAAAATCATTTTGCATATACATATTTATAAGTAATCTTGGATTTAAAGCCAATTTTGCCCCTTCAAAACGATACTCAATAGTTCCTGGATTAATAGAATAAAGATCATCAAAAGATAAATAACCATAATAATTAATTAATGATCTTAATTCAGAACAAGAAGCAACCTGTTGAGCTTGCAAAACATCATTATTATAAAGTTCAACAGTCACCATGTTATTTTCCGATTCACAATCAAAGAATGATCCTCTAAAATAAATTGAAAAATCAGACCAAAAAGATGATTCAGGAATAGTTTCCATTTCTACAGAAAAATTAACCATTCTAAAAGAAAAAAACTGTACATTATTATTAAAATTAGGATCTAAAGGATGAACTAATTCTAATTTATATTCTGCATGAGTTTCAGTCGTATCAGGTACTTGTTCAAAATTAATTATTTTTCCTTCAAGACCATCTAAACCAGAAATCTCTCTAGATTCCACTAAATTATAATGTGATGAAGAATTACGTTCATAAAGATTAACAACAAAATCACTTGTATAAACAGAACCAAGATTTGTAATAATTGCAGTTATATTCATAGGAGTATTTATTTGCGCTTCGTTAATCCAAAAAGCAGTCACATCTAAGTCATAATTTATTGGTGAAAAATTAAACATAAAGCTATCTTCTACAAAAGAATAATTAATTTCTGTAAAGTAAAAATTATCCGAACATTCATCTCCTAAATTACAAGTTTGGGTCATATCATCCAGATCAAATAAATAACTTATTGCTTCATCAATTTGATCATCAACAAAACTATAATCATCATCACCATAATACTCAATAGGAACAATTAATTCTTGTTTTGCACTGGCCAAAATAGGTGCTGCTAATGATTGTTGTGTATAAAGTTCATACATACTAGTTCCTTTATCAGTTTCAAAATAAGATAAAACTGCATCAAAATCATTCGGATTTACAGCTAAAAATTTATTAGTATTACTAAGGTCAAAATATTTCTGTTGTAAAGTTTCAGAATTATAAACCTCATCACAATCTCTTGGAAGATAACCAACGCAAATAACATTCTTATCTTCAAAAATCTCATCAACATCAAGAACAGAACCAACTATAACTAAAGGCGCATTAATTAAAGAAGCATAAGCAGACGCTTGTAAAGCTAAATCATGAGAATGTTCAACATATACAACATTTGAAAATGAATTCCAGTAAAGAATTAAATCTTCAAGATTAATATAATTTAATTGAGTTTCTAGTAAATTCGCACCTAAAGGTTCTTCAGCAACAAGCAAATCAATAAGTGATTGTGAAAGATTTCCAAGAATAGTAACTTTTTCAACAGAATATTGTTGTAAAAAATAAATAATAGAATCAATATCTGAAGATATAGCATTAGGAGTTATTCCAGTAATTTGCATCAATATATCATAACCATCTTCACCGCTAAATTCTCCACCAGCGTAAGTATCATCAGAATTGTAGTAAACATTTCCTGAATAAGGAAAAGAAATTCTGTAAGTATTTCCTTCAATTAAAGGAACATTAAAATTAAATGTTTCCATAAAATAAGGAAAAGAATAAGCTTCTGATTGAGCTATAAAAGTCCCATTTTCATCTTCTAAGATTAAATAGGTTTGATTTTGACCATGATTATGAGCTCTATAATATATCTCAATAAATTGAAGAAAATTATCTTCTGCTGTAAAACTTTGCCAATCATTTGCTTGAATAGTTGTATAATAAGAATATAACTCGTCATAAACAATCATAGTAGAAGGAGTTACAGCTAAACGATCGTGAGCAATTAAGGTTGGATATTTATGAACTTTTCCAAGTGCACCTGTCCAAGTTGTTGCAGGCACTAAACTAGTAACTAATTGCCAATCAACATCAGAAACAAGAAACACTTCTTTATGTTCATACATTAAAGGATCTTTTGCAGAAGTTAAAAGACTAATTAATAACGAAGCGTCAAAAACATCAATCAAGTCATCATTATTTACATCACAAAAACAAGACATTTCATTAGTTCCACAAGTCGTTTCTATATTATTAAGATAATCTAATATGTAATAAGAATCTAGCAAATCAATATAACCATCTGCATTAGCATCACACATACCATTTGCTCGACAATCAGTAATAGAAACTATTTCATTACAAGTTAAAAGTTCATAAACACATTCATTATTTACACAAGAATCAACTGTTAAAGAATTATCATCAGCACAGTCAGAATCAACTGCGCATTGAAACTCTTCATAACTACACTCGTTGTTAATACAATAATCATTTGTTAAAGAGTTATCATCATTACAATCATCAACAACCCAACAATCCACATAAAAACATACATTATTAATACAAGAATCAAAAGTTACATCATCATTATCGTTACAATCAGAATCACGAAAACATTCTAATTCTCTATAAACACATTCATTATTAACACAATTATCTGAAGTAGTATAATTATAATCATTACAATCTTTATCAACAAGACACTCAAAATCTTCATATTCACAAACACCTTCAAAACAGAAATCATTAGTGTAACTATTTTCATCATCACAATCTTCATCAACAAGACACCCTAAATCTCCATGCACACAAAAATCTTCAAAACAAAAATCATTCGTATAAGGATTGTTATCATCACAATCAGAATTAATTATGCATTCAGGTTCAGGAGGAATGATTGGATTGCAATCTTGAGGACAATTGCCCATGAACTCTTCACTAGAATCACAATATTCATCACCACAAATAGCACCCCAATTACAACTAGAAAAGAATATTGTTAAAACTAAGAGAAAAAACATTTCTAAAACAAATTTCCTCATATAATAAACCTCGCACTCCTCTAAAACTATTTATTGGAGAAATACTATAAAAATATTACTATTTATCACGAGCTCTGTAAGCCACAAATGACATTACAAACAGTGTTGCAACAAATCCGCTTAAACCTGAAGAAAAACCAAGATTTGCAAGTTCACCAAAAGGCATGTGAAATCCTCTTCCACCAATATTACTTGAACTATCTAAATCATAAGTTATTTGATTGTAAGCTAATCCACCAGTATTTTCTTGCAAAGCTAAACCTGAAAATAAAGTAATAATTGCAAACAATACTAAAAAAACAAGTAAGAACATTGGAAACTTATGAGTCATAGTTTTATTTTAAGAAAGATACTATAAAAAACTTGCCCTATTTACGTATTTGAAACGCAATAACAGCGACGATAATTAAAACAAATGAACTTCCATAAAGATTAAAATCAGTTATTGCAGTTTTGAAAAAACCACTGATTCCAGCAATTAAAAGTGAATGTAAAATCCAACTAATTAAAGCAGGATAACCATATTCTTCCCATGGAGTTTCATAAACTTTATGTTTGTAAATCGCTCTAAAAATGAAAAGTCCAGGTACAAAAAACATGTATAAAACTCCATAAAACTTGCTAAAAGTTATTCCTAAAGCAACTTTAAAAATCAGTTTTAAAAGAACTGCTAAAACAACTCCTCCTAAAATATACCAAGCAAAAAATTTGATTTCTTCTTTACTAAGAAGTTCTTTTCTAGAAATATCTTTTTTTACAATTTCTTTTTTTTTAGTAGTTTTAGTTATTTTTTTAGCCATTTTAAATTAAAAAACTAATATATTATAAAAAATTATTCTTTACAACAAACTCTTACTTTGTAATCTTGACAAGCATTATCTGATTGTAAGCTTTTGACACATCTGCCTCCATAATTAGGAATACATTCATATCGTTCACCAGTTTCAGACCAATCAGCACCTGTTAAAGTTTGACATTCTAAATTTTCAATGTTTGAAGAAGCACAGATATCAGTTACAGGTTCATAATCACCAGTTCCACTAGGTTGATCCTGATTTCTCCAATCAGACCAAGTACAAGTTAAATTCTGATTAATACAAGCACCATTTGAACAAGCAAACTCACAACCATGAGTTTCAAATGTAACATTTAAACCTGAACAACCATACTCAATTAAGTTAACAGCGTCAGTACAATAATCAATCCAAGCATGAGTTTCATCATCCAAGGTTCCATATGCAACACCAATCTCTGCATAATCAAAACCTCCATCAGTATCATTACAAATAATAACTACTGGCGGTAAAGAATCATTAATAATTGGAGTTAAATTAATAGGAGAAGAATTACTAATTATTAGTGTTTGATTAATAGGAATAGATTCAACTGGAGAAGAATTACTAAAAACTAAAACCGTTAGCACAGTTTCATTAACACAAGCGCCCAATTCACAAATCATTCCACTTTCAGTGCAATTATAATTATCAGTTTCAATATCTAATTCTTCATTACAATATTTCTCCTCTAATAATAGCGCACCATCACATACATCAACCGCAGTTAATGCTCCACCACCATTTTCATAAATTTCAATTCTAGTAACTGTTCCAGAAGTATAATAATCAATTCCACCATCAGTATCATTACAAATAATGGTTGGTTCAAAAGGTTCTGCATATCCAAAGCAAATACCTTCTTCACAAAACATGTTTTCTTCACAATCTTCATCTGATAAACAATCTAGAATTTCATGAACACAAAAACCTTTCATGCAAAAATCATTAGTATAATCATTGTTATCATCACATTCAATATCAACATGACATTCAAATTCAATAGGTGGTAAACCTCCGCAATCTTGATGACAATTGTTTAAAAATTCTTCTGAAGAATCACAATATCCATCACCGCAAACAGCACCAAAGTCACATCCAGACAAGAATAACGCAAAGGATAAAATAAATACAAATAATAAATATTGTTTCACATTAACACCTAGTATCAATCATAAGAGCTTTCATATATAAAAGTTACGTCTATTTTAACTCGTTTTTTCCTATTCCCTAATAATAAATTAAATTTATATAATGAAACCCTATAAAGAACATATAATGGAACCGTTGATTAGTTTTAAAAAGGTTATTAAGAGGTTTAAGAACGCAACTGTGTTAAAAGATATTTCTTTTGACGTGTTAGAAGGAGAAATATTTGGTTTGATTGGAGCAAGCGGAGCTGGAAAAACAACACTTCTAAGATGTTTAATAGGATTTTATGAAGTTACAGAAGGAAACATTTTATTTAAAAATGAAGATATAACTAAAAACTTAAAAGAAATTAGAAGAATATTTGGGTTTACAACTCAAGATAACTGTTTTTATGAAGAACTTACCTGTAAAGAAAATTTAAAATACTTTGGAAAACTATATCGAGTACCAAATGAAACCATTAAAACAAATACCGAACGATTATTAAAAATGGTTGAATTGTGGGATGCAAGAGATCAAATTGCAAGTAATATTTCTGGCGGTATGCAACGAAGATTAGACTTGGCTTGTTCACTAATCCATAATCCACAAATTCTAATATTAGACGAACCAACAACCGGATTAGATCCTATGCTTAGAAAAGAAATGTGGAAACTTATTGAAAAAATCAATAGTATGGGAATTACAATTATTATTTCATCACATTTACTTGAAGAGATGGAGCAAATTTGCACTAAAGTTGCAATGATTAAAGACGGTAAAATACTTGTGAAAGGAACACCTGACGAATTAAAAAGTTTGTACTCAAAAAATGAAGAGATACACTTAGAAACTTATCCTGGAGATTATAAAAAAATTGTCGACCGAGCAATCAAAATCGGCATACCAATAAGTTATGTACGTCAAGAAGGACATAAAGTTGTTTTATATGTATCAAAAGCAGAGCGAGCACTGCATGAAATAATCCATATCTTGGAAGATATGAACGAATCGCTCTTAGACATCGATGTGAATAAACCAAGCTTAAACGAAGTATTTGAGGCCTTTACAAACAGAAAATGATAAAAGAATTATTCGCAGTAATAGAGAAGAATATTAGACGATTATTAAGATCTAAAACTTCTGCACTAATAATTTTACTAGGACCATTATTACTTATAGCTTTACTTGGAATTGCATTTAATCAAACAGGATTATTTGGCATCCACATTGGAATATACTCTGATGAATATGCACCTTTAGCTAATAGTTTAATTGAACAAATTGAAGCAAAAGAATTCAAACTAATAAAAGAAGAATCGTTAGAAACTTGTATTCTGAATGTTGAAAATGGAAAAACACATTTATGTATTGTATTTCCAGCAAATATTGATTCTGCATCAAGCATAGAATTCCACGTCGATTATTCGCGTTTAAGTTTAGTATTCAGTTTACTAAATGTTATTTCTAATACTTTCACAGAACAATCATCAGAGTTAAGTTTAAACTTAGTTAAAACAATGCTTCAAAATATCAATGCTACTTCAGATATTCTTGACACTAATTCTCTTTTAATTGCAGATTTAAGAGATAACGCAGGTATTCTAAGCGAACGATTAACAAATTTACAAACAGAAGTTGCAAGTGTAAAAGTTGAACAAAATTTTTCAGCATTAGAATTCTCATCATTAGAAGAACAAACCATCAATAACAAAGCATTACTAGTAAATTATGAACGCAGTGTAGACCAACAAATCAATTCTAGCTTAGAAAGATTAAATGAAGTTGAAACAATGGTTATTCAAGCAGAAAAAGATGTTGAAGAAAATAGAAAACGAAGCGAAAATATTGAAAACTCATTAAGAGCATCATTTGAATCACAACATTGTACTGAAGAAGGAAGCACTGATTTAACACCTTACATTGAAGATAGCGAAGCATTCGTATTAGCATTAGCATCAGTTTCAAATCCAACATGCTCAATCACTTATTCATTATTAAGAAATACTGAAGATTCAACTATTAAACTTAGAGAAAGCGAAAGACAATTAGAGAATATTTTAGTTGATATTCAAACAACAAAAGCAGAGCTATTAGTTTTTCAAGATGAATCAAAAAATGTATTTGCAGCAGCGTTTGCACAATTAGATTCTGCACTAGCAGCTTTTTCAATAGTTGAAAATACTGTTTCTGAAGCAGAACAACAAGTTGCAGAACTTGAACTTACAAAAAATAATTTGGCTTCTGAATTAAATGCAACAGATTCACTAATTGCAGATAATCTAGCAACATTTGACAGCATAGAATTAGTATTAAATAATATTAAAGACAATATTCAAGAAATAACTTCTGTAACTCCAGAATCAATTGTTAATCCTTTAAGCACACAGATTAAACCTTTAAAAACAGATATGAAAAAATTAGATTATTTTTTCCCAGGATTAATAGTATTAGTTGTAATGTTTGTAAGTGTATTATTGGCAAGCACCCTTATTTTAAAAGAAAAAGAAAGCAAAGCATACTTTAGAAATTTCATTACACCAACAAACAATTTCTTATTCATACTAGGAGCTTATATGACTACTTTAATGATTTCATTTATACAAATTTTCATAATCATTGTCATTGGAGGGTTATTCTTTGCAATACCACTAGGTGCTAATTTTGGAGCAACTATGATTATTATCATTTTCATAATAACAGCTTTTAGTTTAATCGGAATTGGAATTGGAAACCTTATGAAATCTGAGGAAACTGCAACACTTGCATCAATCATATTATCAGTTATATTATTCATCATGTCCAGTATGATGATACCAATCGAATCAATGAATCCAGCACTTGCAGGATTTGTAAAATTAAATCCTTTTGTTATATCAGAATTTTTACTACGAAGATCAATCATATTCAACGCAGGATTCGGAGAACTAGGTTTAAACTTCGGATTACTAATTCTAGAACTATTAACCTTCTTAGGTTTTGCAGTCTGGTCTTTTGGAAATGCAAAAAAATCAGTAGAAGAATAAATTACAAATTAATTCTAATCAGAATCAACAGGATTACACCAGCCTAAGTCTCCAGCACCAACTGGTCCAGAATACCAAGGATCATCCACCCATTCACAAACTAATCCTGAATTTTCTTCAGCATTTTCACATCCTGTTTTGTTTCCATCAAAATCCCAACAATTATTATCTTGATTAAAATCAGAATCATTAGGATCACACCATCCATGATCTGTTCCACCAGTTACATCTTGACAACCATCCCATTGTGGACAATTTAATTCTGGAGCCCAAGTACAAAATTCACTATTAGCTTCACAAGCACTTTGATTTCCATCAAAATCAAAACAAATTGATCTATCAAATCCTACCGATATAAGACTACATAAATTAAAATAATCATCCCATTCACAAATATCACCACTAAAAGCAGTTTCACAAATTGTTTGATCAGTATTATCAAATTGAATACAATCAAAAATACAAACTTGAATAAAACCATCCCAAATACAATCAGAATTATCATTACAAGAATCTACATCAGTAATTCCTAAACAATCTGGTTCATCAATAGGATCAGGAATTATAATATTACAATCTTGGTGGCAATTGCCCATAAACTCTTCACTTGAGTCACAAATACCATCACCACATACAGCACCAAAATCGCAACTAATAATAAATAGACTTAATAAAATAAGTATTGTTAAAATAAATTTTTTCATTATGATGTACCTCAAAAAATATTAAACTAAAAAATTAAAAAAAATTAATTATGGAGCAGGACTTCCTCCACCGCTACTGCCACCACCAGATGAATGTTCATTTACTGGAACATTTGGTGAAATAACATTAAACCAATACTCCACATGTTCATATGGAACATACAAATCTAATTCTGAATAATCTTCCCATTCATGCATATAATAAGTTCCGTGAGCAGAAATACCTGTTCGCACATCTCCATCAACATCAACTGCTGAATCTCCACTCCAACTATAAGGTTGCGATATTTGCATTTCATCTATAACTTGGTTATAGGTTACAAGCGAATAAAACGAATCTTCTAATCCAGAAGTTTCAGTTCTTAAAACAATTTCCATATATGTAATATTTGCTAAAATTGTCGGTTCAGAAGCATCACTAAACTGTACTACTGTTGAAGAATCAGTATAAACACGTAATTTTGTCGGTTCTGAAAAATACAAACTATTTCCATCAACATATGCATTCACACCAGTATTCAATATTTCATCACCACTTTCAACAGTCATTGTACCTCCAGTAGCAAGATCTGTAAATACAATAGAACTATTTCCAATTAAACGATTAAACTCAAAAACTTTTGACACTGGTAATCCATCAACATCATCTTCTAATATAAAAATCGCATCTCTTGGAATATTACTTTGCCAAACACCAAATCCTTCTTCTTGATTATAAGACGGGAATACAACGCTATTTGTTGGTAAATGAACTTGATATAATTCAAGTTGATATTCATCACCTAACATATTTGTAAATGAAAATACTACTTCCTCCCCATAAGCATTCAAACCAATATAATCTCTATTTTCATAGTAATCAGGTATGGCTGCTAAGAATTCTAATTCAAATCCAAATAAAGGGTCAACAAAAATATCTCCTAATTCTAAATAATCATAATCATCTTCAGTAATAGGATTTTCTATTTGATCAGGTCTAATCCAAAAATCAATTTGATGAATTGTATTAACATCCCACATTGTTACCATTATTTGAATTCCATCTACATCTTCAGAATCTATCATTAAAGGATTCATTTGATTATGTGTATCTCCAAAGTTCCATTCATGATCAATAATTGCAAATCTTACAGAAGCAGACTCTTCAACAAGCTCTGATATAAATATTTCTTCAGCAATAATTGATAAACCAGCAATAGTTTTTTCATCATCAACGCCTAAAGATTCAACTTCATTATTTACTTTTAGATGAACTTCTCCTTCCTCACTATTCGCACCTATTACTTGAACTTCATAACTTTCTCCATCATATTCAAATAATAAAGGCACAGACATATAAGCAACAAATTCTTTAGTTGTTTCATAAAAAACTAATTCATCACCAGATTCAATATTTTTAATAACAAATTCTTTTCCAAAAAAACCAATATGTTCATTTTTATTCACTTCAAAGAAATTTAATGTAGGTTCAAATTCAACTCCAAAATGCATATATGGTACATCATAAATATCGTCTAATTCAAGACTTAGTCTTGGACCATCATAATTATATTGATCAGGTATAGTATATTGAACTTGTGCATAAGGAACATCTATTCTCAGATCTTCAATTGCAAAAAATTCACCTGTTTCTTCATTCATAAATTGAGTTGAAGCTAGTAATCCAAAATTTAATTCATTAAGAGTTCCAAATTCATATGGTAAAAAATCTCCCCAATGCATCTGTGCAGTTGCAACTTCATTAGTATAAAAGTGAGGAACACATGCTCCATTCATACAAGTACTAGCAGCATCGCCACAATAATAACTCATACTAGCAGGTCCACCATCAGGTCTACAGAAATAATCTAAAACAACATCCCCGTCACAATAATCCGACATCACTTCTTCTTCAACAGTTATATGAGACGATACAAAATAATTCAATCCTGAATCAAAGTCAATACATTCATCAGGTTCATATTCAGGTAAACAAGCACCTTCAACACAACCATTAGTACAAAGAGTTTCAATTGAAACTCCTAAATTATCTTCATCACAGTAATATTCCATTATAGCATCAGAATTAATACAAAAATCAGTAGATGCTAGACCTTTCCAGTAAGTCGTACCTTGTTGATAATAATCTAAACCACCATCTGTTTCTTCACATGAAACAGGCACAACAATATTACAATCTTGTGGACAATTATCCATGAATCTCTCAGTAGAATCACAGTAACCATCACCACAAATTGCGCCAAAGTCACAACCAGTAAAAATCATTGTAAAAACCAACAGAACAAACATAGTTAAAGTAAATTTTTTCATTATAATATACCTCGAAAATTTTTAATTA
>CALDOJ010000028.1 GCA_937912225.1 Candidatus Woesearchaeota archaeon
ATTAAATAAATTTATTTTTAAAATCTTTAAAACAAGCACCACATTCATCAGGCAATTCTGCAAGATCTCTGTGAACTTTACAAGTAAGTCCTGAATTCATTATTTCATTTAGTAAAACTTGTGTTTCTCTAAGAAGATTTGTTTTATTTTTAATTTTTTCAGCAGATACTTGAATTTTTCCAAGAATTTCTTTTGTAAATTTAATTTTTTGAGCTCTTTTTGAACTAAAGTATTGACTTACTGCTGGTTCAGTAACACATAATAGCTCTGCGATTTTTTTCTGTTCCATTCCAGTCTTTTTCATAGCAATTGCTAATTCTCTTCTGATAGCTGGTAGAAGATATAAAACTTCAACTTCTTGAGGTTGTGTAAGTTTTAGATTAGGCATGATATTAACTATATTTAATAATCG
Organism: Candidatus Woesearchaeota archaeon; assembly: GCA_937912225.1. Classification (GTDB taxonomy): domain Archaea; phylum Nanobdellota; class Nanobdellia; order Woesearchaeales; genus JAHIUF01. Next base: position 413 of record CALDOJ010000028.1, read on the forward strand.
TTTAAATAGATTTCGAAAATTTAAGTGTTTTTTAGCCTTTTATATTACCAATTGGCCTTAATGCAACTACTTTTTTAGAAATTCCTGCCATTTCAAGCGCTGCTACAACTTCTGAAATGTTTTTGTAAGCACAACCTGCTTCTTCTGCTAAACCTGTGATTGAAGCTGATTTAACATAAATACCATTTTTCTCCATGTCTTTTTGAAGTTGATCTCCATTAAATGTGTGTTTAGCTTTTGATCTTGACATTGTTCTTCCTGAACCATGAGCAGTGCTTCCAAAAGTTTCATCCATCGCCATTTGTGTTCCTACAAGTAAATATGATCCTGTTTCCATACTACCACCAATAATAATTGGTTGTCCTGTCTCTCGATATTTTTTTGGTAAATCTTTTTGAAATGGTCCAAATGCTCTAGTTGATCCTTTTCTATGAACAAGAACTTCTTTTCGTTCACCGTTTAAATTATGTTCTTCAACTTTTGCAATATTATGTGCCACATCATAAATTAAGTTCATTTCCATTTCTTCAGGAGATTTCTCAAAGACTCTTGAAAAACATTGTCTAACTCGATGCATAATTATTTGTCTATTAACAAATGCAACATTGGCTGCACAAGCCATTGCTTTATAATAATCTTGTCCTTCTTTGCTTTTGAATGGAGCACATGCAAGTTCTCTATCTGTTACTGATAGTTTATAATCAGCCATTTTTTCATTAAAAATTCTTAAATAATCAGTTCCTATTTGATGACCAAAACCTCTACTTCCACAGTGAATCATCACTACAATTTGTCCTGGTTTTGTAATTCCAAATTTCTTTGCAATTTCTTCATCAAAAATTTCATTTTCTTTAATTGTTTGAATTTCTAAATAATGATTTCCACTTCCTAAAGTTCCTAATTGTTTTATTCCTCGAGAAATCGCTTTATCACTAACAGCAGTTGGATCAGCTCCTTTTATACATCCGCCTTCTTCTATATTTTCAGCGTCTTCTTTCCATCCAAAATCATTCTCAACGCACCATTTAACTCCTTTAACCATTATTTCTTTAAACTGATCTTTGGTTATGTCTAAAAATCCTTTACATCCAACTCCTGTTGGAACTCTTTTAAAAAGTAAATCAACTAATTCTTTTAATTTTGGTTGTACTTCTTCATAAGTAAGGTTAGTTGTTAAAAGTCTCATTCCACAATTAATATCAAACCCTATTCCTCCAGGACTAATAATTCCTTTGTCAAGATCAAATGCTGCAACTCCTCCTATTGGAAAACCATAACCCCAATGACCATCAGGCATGCAATAAGCATATTTTTGTATTCCTGGCAAGCAAGCGACATTAGTTATTTGATTAAACACTCCATCATCCATATCTTTAATTAGTTTTTTTGTAGCAAAAACTCTAGCAGGAACTAACATTCCTTCTTTGTAACTTATTGGGAGTTCCCATACAACTTCAGATATTTTTTTTAATTCTTTTGGAGCTATTTTTATCACCTATAAATCTAATATTATTGTTGCTTTAAAACCTTTTTTAGTATTTTCAATTTTAAACATGTGCATTGTAACTGCTTTAACATCATTTCTCATTTCTTGTTTTGAATTTATATTATCACCAATTAAAGTTGCTTTTAATTCATATTCTTTATGTTTGGTTATTTCTACTTTAAAATTTGAAAATAAAATTGTTTCTGCATCTTTTAAATAAATTATTTCTGCCAATAAATCAAATAGTAAAAAATCTAATTGTCTGTGCATAAGTCTGATTGTTTTAGTTATTTTTGGTTCAACAGACTTAACATCGACCATAATATCTGATGTTGCAAATGCTGCATTTTCAAATAGCTCGTTAAGAGTTGTTCCTTCTGTTTCAAAAGCTACATCTGCAGTTGCTATTTCTTCAAGTATTTTATATTTCATATTCTTTTGTAATAAATGTTTGATTTATAAATGTTAAGAAAAAAATTATTTTTTCCAGTTTTGTAATAGATTTGATAATAATCTTACTCCATAACCAGTAGCACCCTTAGGATTATAATGAGTTTCTTTTATGAACCAAGCTGTTCCTGCAATATCAATATGAACCCAAGGTGTTTTTTCTACAAAATTTTTTAGAAATGATCCTGCAACGATTGTTCCTGCTTCATAACCTTTCATATTACCAATATTTCTAACATCTGCAACATCTCCTTTCAAAAAATCTTGGTATTCATCCCATAATGGAAGTTCCCAAACTCTTTCATAAGTTTCATCACCTGAACTTTTTAATTTAGCGATTAATTTTTCATCCGTTCCCATTACAGCTGCTGCAGTATATCCAAGAGCCATAATACAAGCGCCTGTTAAAGTTGCTAAATCAATCATCGCATTTGGTTTATAATTTTTTTCTGCATATGCAAGTGTGTCTGCAAGTATTAATCTTCCTTCTGCATCAGTATTTAGTATTTCAATTGTTTTTTTGTTATAAGCAATTACTACATCTCCTGGTTTTTGTGCTGAAGAACCAGGCATGTTTTCTGTAAGTGGCATAAAACCAATTACTCTGTGCGGAATTTTTAAATCTACAATTGATTTCATTGTTCCTAAAACTGTTGCAGCTCCAGCCATATCAAATTTCATATCAACCATGTACGCATCTGGTTTAATATCAAGTCCACCACTATCAAAAGTTACTCCTTTTCCAACAAGTGCAATAGATTCTTTCTTTGAAGAGTTATAATCAATAATTACAAGTTTTGGTTCTTGTGAACTTCCTTGACTAACACCTAACAAGGCATTCATTTTTAATTTAGTCAATTCTTTTTTTCCAAGAATCTTGACTTTTATTGATTTATTTTTTGCAAGTTTTTTTGCTTCATTTGCCATGAATGTTGGTGTTGCAATTCCTGCAGGAGTATTAACTAAATCTCGAACATAATTTGTCGCATCAGATAATATTCGTCCTATTTTTATTCCATTATTTAATGCAAGAAGTTCTTTTTTGTCTTCTAAAAAAATGCATGAACTAATTGTTTTTATTTTATCTTTGTCTACAGTTTTATAATCTGTAAATTTATATTCTCCGAGTAAAAAACCTTCTGTAAGTGCTTGTGTTCTTTGTTCAATAGTAGTATTTTTTATTATTTTTGTTTGAAGATTTGTTGCAAACTCTTTAAAATCTTGTTTCTTAACAAACTTAGTTGTTAGACCAGCAATTTTTCTTAAAATTTCTAATGAGAATTCTTTTTCTTTTCCTAAACCTAATAAAAGAATTTTTTTTGCAGGAATCTTTTTTAAAGTTGATATTGTTTGTGATTGAAATAATTCTCCTGCAAATTGTTTTGATTTTATAATTGAAGATATTTCTCCATTTAATTGTTTATCAATTAAAGATAATTCTTTACTTAGTTTTTCCTTTTCAAAAAGTCCTATAACTAGTAAATTTGTTTTGCATGAAGTTATTTTTGTTGATTGAGAATTTATTTTCATAATATCACCTTTGAAATTTTTAATTTTAAAGGTCCAAAAGTTTTACTTTTGATTACCTTTTTAAAGAAAAGTGTTAATTTATTTTAATACTTTTTGATTGTTTATAAAATATTTAATTTTTGTTTAATCTCTTAACATATGAATTGGATAATAAGGAACTATTGTAACTTCAGGAATATTTACTCTCTGAGGTAATTTTGCTAAAAAAATTGTTAAATCTGCTACATCTGAAGGCTGAAGTATTTTTTCTTTTTTTAAATTAGGATAATGATTCTTTACAGCAACCATTCCTGGACAAACAGTATGTACTTTAATTTTATATTCTTTTAATTCTTCTGCAATTGATTCAGACATTTTTATCACAGCTGCTTTTGAAGCACCATATGCACTTTGTGTTGGACTACCTTTTTTACCAGAACCTGAAGAAATATTAATTATAATTCCCGATTTTTGTTTTTTCATAATTGGAATAACTAATTTTGTACAAAAATAAAGTCCTCTTATATTAAGATTAAACATGTCGTCAAAATCTTTCATTGAAAAATCATCAATTTTTCCACCTAAAGCAATTCCTGCATTATTAACTAAAATATCTACTTTACCAAACTTATTAACTACTGAAGCAATAAGTTTTTCTACCTCATTATCTTTTGTTAAATCTGCTTTGAAAGGGAAAAGTTTTCCTTTAGAATTACTCACTTTCTCGACTAAAAGATTTGATCTTCTTGCAACAGTTATTACATTTGCTCCTTCAGTTGCAAATGCTTCTGCAATTGATTCACCAATACCACTACTTGCCCCAGTTACAATGACAATTTTATCTTTAAACTTCATAATTTCACCTTATGAAATTTTGATATGGGTGAAATCAGTTGGATTTCTGAAACACAGAAACTTTCTGTTTCTGCAGGCCCAAAAATTGTAAATTTTTGTTGTTTCATTTTATTCTTAAATCAGATTCGAAAACAATTATTTAAAGGTTTAGAGAATTATTGTAATTTTAAAGCTAAATTATTAAAATCTTTAGATGCTTTGCTTTTGGGATGAGAATGAACTATTGGATGAAATTGTTCTCTTGATTTTTCAAAATTCTTATCAAATGAAATACTGCTTATTATTGGAGTTTCTAAGAATAAAGATATTTCATGGTCTGATTGTTCTCTTAATTTTCTATTTTGATTCACAACAACTCCTAAAACAGTTTTTTTCATTTCTTCAAGTTTTTTAATTATATTAAGAGTTCCAGGCATTGATTCATTAATTGGATTAGTAACAACTAGTACTTCATCTGATGCTTCTATTACTGCAATAGCTTCTTCTTCTAAACTACTTGAGGTATCAATTATTATAGTGCTTGCTTGTTTGGTTAATTTAGTAAGTGAATTTTTAAATTTATCAAGATCTAAATTTTTTGCTCTATTAAGAGTTACATTTGTTGGAATTATTCTTAATCCTGATTTATGTTTGTGGATTATTTTATATAATTCTGAATTATCTTCTAAAGCATCATAAAGAGAAATTGAAGATTCATTATTTCCAAATTGTTTATGAACTTTTGGATTTAAAAGGTCACCATCAACTAAAAGAACATCTTCGCCCATATTATGAAGTGCAGCAGCAAGATTAATAGAAGTTGTTGTCTTACCCACCCCTCTTTTTCCTGAAGTTACACATACAAACTTAGTCATTTTAAGTAGATTCCATATCTGATTCGATTATGTTTTTAACATACTCCCAGAATTCTCTTTCCATATGATAATATTCTGTGATTACATCAATATTAACTATTTCTTCTCTATTATCAATAATTGAAATCATTGCAACATGTCGTCTAAACTCTTGTTCTTTTTGAGGGTTAGACTTATGTAATTTTCTCATAAGTAAATATAAATTAATATTTTCTTTTATTATCTCATCTTCAAAAGTTTCTTTAATTAAATCTGCTCTTTCTCTTGGAGATAAAGGAATATCCATTATCATTCTTTTTTCTTCTGCATATTTAAGAAGAGATTCCATTATAAAGTCATAATAGTCAATCATTCTGCCTAAAGTATTTAAAAGAACATCAACTGTTCTAGTGTACTTTAAACTGACATAAATTAAATGGTCAACTCTTTTTAATTCTTCTTTTGCATCATCTAAACATTCCATCATTTTTGCTTACAATCCTAGAAATATCCTCTATAAAAAGTTTTGTTTTTGCTATATACATTTTAATTTCAGGAACACCTAAAGTTCTCATCCTATAATTACTTGAACATATAACAAATTTATCATTTCTTGCAAACTCTATTGGGCTATTCTTATGTTCCACTATTATATCTCTTATTTCTTGTATTAATTTTGAATATTCTTTGTTGATTTTGTATCTCTCAACGAGTTTTCCTTGAAAAATATTAAATTTTGATTGAAAAGTATCTGCAAAAGGCGGTACTCGTTTAAATAATCTTTCATATTCAACTAATGACGACATAGTGTTAATTAAAGCTGAATGTATATTATCAACAACGGCTAATAATAATTTAGGATCTTTGACCAAAGGAAAAGTCATAATAAGCATATGATCTGCAATAATTATGTTTTTTTTGGCTTGTTCCTGAATTGTTTGGAACTGTTCCATGTACTATAATAGTCAATGAAAGTATTTAAACTTATCGTAGAATTAATCTTGAAGACTCATAATTGCTTCTGCTAAGTCTCCTTTTGAATCATCAATAGCTTTTTGTGCTACTTCTTTAGAGCAACCTATTTGATCCATAACTGTTTGAACATCTTCATCAGATATATCTGGAGTCATATCAAGAGCTCTTTCATGTTCCTCTCCAACAATTTGATATGTTTCTTGACCCATCATATTAACTTTAGAAACTTGAGGATTTGTAATTACTATCTCTTTATCAGCAAGTTTTATGATTACTTCTGTAGCTTCCATTTCTTGCTGTTGAATCCCCATTCTCTTCATAGCTTGACGCATTTGACGAGGATTCATACCTGGAATCATTTAGAAGAACCCTCCTCTTGCATGTAAGAAAATTTCGATTAAAATTACTATTATTGCCAAAATAATTACATGTTCTGGTTTAAATTCTATTTTTGATTTATAGTCATCAAAATATCTTGTTATTCCTGCTGTTGATGCAGGCATGTTAACTTTGTTATTTCTTGCCATTGTTAAAAACCTCTGGTTTATTTATAAAAATTTGTAGAGTAGCTATAAGCCACCTTTTGTCAATCCCCTCTTAAAAGGACGGATTGTCTTAACATTCTACTTAGCGTCTTCGACTTGCACAAGCCAGGTCTCACCGTTTCATCCTTTCCTGAAGAGACGTCAAAGGGTTAACTCCTAAACGTTGCCGTTTATTTCGCCATTATCATTCCATTCTTCAGGTGGTTTCGTTTCTGAGTGGTTGCCGTCTTTTTCAAGACCTCCCTTCCGAGAGTGACCACGATAGTGGGTGGACTTTCCTAAGTACATAGTACCTGTAGTTAAGGACTACCCTACAATTCTTTGGAAGAATAGTCTATTTTTAAATTTAACTCATTTGAAAAATTTTCTGAGGATAAATAGAGAACATTTAAAAACATTAAAGATTTAAAAAAATCGAGGAATAAAAAAGAGGTTTTTTAGATATGACGGTTATCAAAAACAGAATATTTTTGGAACCTCATAATTCAACTAAAAAGGTGGAATTATGACGGAGCCTATATTCAAGATTGAACACATTACGAAGCGATTCGGAGACCACCTCGTTCTTAATGATATTAGTTTTGATATACGAAAAGGAGAAATATTTGGGATAATTGGAGCTAGTGGTTCTGGTAAGACTACTTTATTAAATACTCTTATTGGGTTTATAAGACCTGATACTGGAGATATTCTTTTCAGATTTGAACATTTGCTCGATTTTCAAAAAGCTATGACTTTTCGTTCTGTTTTTAAAAAACAAGAATCAGTTAAAAGAGTATACGGTTTTGCAGCACAAGTTCCTTCTTTTTATGATAATTTAACAGTTAGAGAAAACCTTGAATATTTTGGTTCTTTGTATAACCTTTCTAAAGACGCTATTAAAACAAATGTAGAAACTTTACTTAATTTAATGGATTTAAAAAACTCTGAAGATATTCTTTCAAGCCATCTTTCTGGTGGAATGGAGCGAAGATTAGATATTGCTTGTTCTTTAATTCACGACCCTGCAATTCTTGTTCTTGACGAGCCAACCGCTGATTTAGATCCTGTTCTTCGTGAACATATTTGGACTTTAATCAAAAAAATTAACAAAAAAGGAACCACTATTATTCTTGCAAGTCATCATTTGAGTGAGTTAGAAGATCTTTGTTCAAGAATTGCAATTGTTAAAAAAGGAAAACTTATTGATGTTGCTAGTCCTGATGCTATTAAAAATAAATATTCTAAAATTCAAGAAATACATCTTGAAACTTATCCTGGTCATTATGAAAAAATCCTTAAAGCTCTTCAAAAAAAGAAAATAAAAAATTGTGAACGAAAAGGATCTGAAATAGTTATTTCTTCTCATAAACCTCAATCTGTTTTCCTTCAATTATTTCCACTTTTAAAACAATTAAAAGAAGAAGTTGTTGATCTTAAAGTTGGAAAACCTTCACTTGATGAAATTTTTATTTCCATATCTAAAAAAGATGAAGACTTAGTCGAAGAAAAATAAAATGAAATTATTAACAATAATTAATAAAAATTTGAAGCTTTTATTTAGAGCTAAGAGTTCTGCATTTATAGTTGTGTTTGGACCTCTTTTAATTATTTTATTAGTTGGTTTGGCTTTGAATAAACCAAGCACGTATGATTTATCTGTTGGTGTTTATGCTCCTGAATATAATGATTTAACAAGATCTTTTGTTGAAGAATTACAAAATAATAATTATTTAGTTGAAATTTTTGATAATAATATAACTTGTATTGATGCTATTAAAAAAGCAACTGTTCATACTTGTATTGTTTTTCCCGGTAATTTTGTTATTAGAAGTCAAGGTTCTAATCAAGTTATTTTTTACGTAGATTATTCTCGTGCCAATCTTGTTTATCAAATCATTGAATCTATTTCTTCAAATATTGATATTCGTTCTTCAGAACTTAGTTATGAATTAACTAATAATATTTTAAGTAGAATGACTGAAACTACTTCAGATGTTGATGCTAACATTCTTGCTTTAATTACATTAAAAGCTTCTACAGATAACATCGTTGCTAATATTGGAACTATTCAAAGCAATATTGATAGTATTGATTTGGATATGGAAGATACTAGAATTGATGACATTGAAACTAAAGTTGGTGAAACAAAAATAAAAGCTAAATCTTTGAAAGGTTTAGGATATGAAGCTGTTGGAGAAGGATTGGATCTTGCAAGTAATTCTTCAACAGGAGATTTATTAAGTATAAAACAGGAACTAAATACTACTTATAATCAAACACTTGCTTTGTATACTAGTCTTGATATAATTATTGAGAATGCAACTGATATAATTGATGATATTGAAGATAAATTAAAAAGTGCGAAATCATCTAATACAAATATAAAAAAAAGTCTTGATGAAACAAAAGCTTCTTTAAATACTGTTAAATCAGAAACTGACACTGTTAAATCTTCTTTAGAAACAATTAATTCAAACATTGCAGGTATTGAAGTTAAATCTGCTGAAAGTATTGTGAGTCCAATAACAACAAAGATTGAACCTGTAGTTCCAGAATCTACTCAACTGGGTTTCATGTTTCCTTTCCTACTTGTATTAGTTATTATGTTTATAGGTATCATGTTATCTAGTGCTTTAATTGTTATGGAGAAAAATTCTAAATCTTCTTTTAGAAACTTTACTACTCCTACTAAAGATGAGTTTTTTGTAATATCAACTTATTTGACAAGTTTAGCATTATTAATTTTACAAATAGTTATTATTCTTGGAATTTCTTATTTTTTCATAAAGTCTTCACTAATTTCAAATTTAGGAATTGCTTCATTGGTATTATTCATAACTATTAGTACATTTATTATTTTAGGAATGATAGTTGGTTATTTATCAAGCACTCAAGAAGCAGCTACGATGCTTTCTATAGCAATTGGAAGCGTATTATTATTGTTATCTAATCTTATTTTACCTTTAGAAACTATGTCTACTTTAATTCAAAAATTAGCAAGATTTAATCCGTATGTTTTATCTTCAGAACTCTTAAAGAAAACTTTGTTGTTTAATGTAAGTTTTAGAGAAGCTGGAATGGATATTTTATTCTTAACAATTATTATGATAGTATTATTTGTTATAATGTTTTTAGTTCAAAAACTTTCAAAAATAAAATATCTTCAAAAAATTCCCCATATTAAACGTAAAGAATTAATTTATGTTCCTGAAGATAGTTATTTAAAACTTGAAAATCATGCTATTAAAAATCTTCATGGAGTGTTAACTGTTCTCAAAAACATGCATGATGAAGAATTCAATAAATATGTTAATAAAAAAAAGAATGATATTTGTGACTGGATAAGCACTATATTAAGAGAAAGAAAACTTGCTTGGAAATTAAGATCTAAATCTAGAGAACAAATGATTTCTATATTAGATGCTCATCTTAAAAAAATTGAGAAAAAAGAAGAGAAAAAAAGAACAAAATTATTAAAAAAAGAACAAAAAGATCAATTATCTAAATAAGATGCTTGCATAACTCACTGAATTTTTATAATCATTTGTTAAATCTCCGGAAGTGTAATATTGTTCTAATTCAATTTTGTCTGATTTAATTGTTTTTAGCAATAATGATATAGGTAACGCACCACAAATTGTTGCAAAATTCTTTTGAACAAACTCTAAAAATCCATCTGAATCTAAACTTTTTATGAAATCAATTGCTTTACCATCTAATTCATAAATATTTTTCTTTACATCTAAAGAGAAAGGAACATGATGATAATTAGATCCATAATGAGTAAAATCGGAACTTATTATGAATTTAACTTTTTTATTAGTTTCAATAATTGTTTCTTTAATATCTAATGCGATTTTTTTAATATCGGCATCATGACTTATTAAAATCGGTAGAATTCTTATTTTTTCAATTTGATTTTTGAATATAAATTGTAAGAATGGAATTTGTACTTCTAAACAATGTTCATCATCATGAATCATTTCGTTTTGTTTTAAATTACCTTTTTCAGATAATCTTCTTGCAAAATCTTGATCAACTCTTACAATCCCTAAAGGTGTTTCTAATGGATCCATAGAAAATCCTGAACTTGCATGATTATGACTAGGACCTATCATAATAAACAGATCAGGAAACTCTGATTCTGCTAATGCTTTATAAGACCATGCTGCACATTGACCTGAATAAACATATCCTGCGTGAGGCGTTATAATAGCTTGTAAAGGTTGTTTTTGAGATGTTGGTAAAGCTCCAGGTCCTTTCTCTCCAAGAAAACAATCTCTAATTTGATTTTCTAAAATAGTTGGTGCTGCTTCGTAGAATAATCCTGCGTATTTAGCTTGCTTCATATTTTGCTTAAAAGAATTGGAGTATATAAAATTTTTGTGAAAGAACTAAATTGTTAATTCATACTTTACTCCACAATTTCCTGATGCACATCCAGCAGTAGGAGATGAACAACCATCTGGAAAACTAGGTCCTGTTGCTAAATCATAACAATAGTCTCCTGTATATGCATTAGAGAATGAATAAATAGAGCTCATAATTCCACAATCTAAAGTTGTATCACTAGTATCACAAGCACATCTGTTTATAATAGAAGGCATATAATAATGACAACAATTTGTTAAATTAGCATTTGTTGTACAATCATTTTGATTACTAACAACTTCATAATTACATTCGCCATTTAATTTAGCTCCTGCAACATCATGAAGTCTTAAGTTGGATGTTAAATAATTCCAATTTAAAGTATTAAGATCAGTTCCTTCTAACATTAATCTTTGATTATAATTACAACCTAATGCATAATCAGTATTAATATCGGACGTTCCTTTCCATTGATCTGTAAGATCTCTTAAGAAAGAAATATCTGATTTGAAGTTATAATAATCAACTACTAAAGTTTTATTAACTTTCAATGCTTTAATCTCTAAATCTCCTTGAGTTTTAATAAATAATTCTTCGAATTCTGCTAATTCAGAATTTTGAGGTAGACTATAAGTTACTGCAGCATAATTTCCAAATAGTTTACTAAAAGTAGTTTTTAACGAGTCCCACATATTTGCAAAGAATCCAACAATACCTGTAAATCTTGGCTCTTCTAAACTAAAAATTACTACATTAAAAGGTTTATTGTAAGAAACATTAAGTCTGTTTCCTGTTTCTTCACAAATTGTAAAGAAAGTATTTGTAGTTGTTTCATCTAATGCATCATCACAAGTATATGTTGTTGAACTTTCTTCATCGTTCATAGGATAAAATGATTTTAAATTATGGTTTAAGTAATTATCAATATTGACTTCTTCTAAAACAACCCCAATTAAAATATTTTCATCATTTATATTTAATACACAAAAGTTTTCAGTAGATACTAAAGTTCCAAATAAACCACTATCTGCTTCTGGCGAAGTTAAAAGATTTAATGAATCATCCCCATTACAATGTAAAGAATAATCTAATCCTGAAGTTTTAGCAATATCTAAAAGCTTAGAAGCTATTAATCTTGTTGGAGGATAATCTGCTAAAGGAGTCCATTCTTTATTAATATCACAAAAATACGAACCTTTTGTATCAAAGTAATTTTTAATATGATCTGATTCTATAATAGGATTTCCTGAATAATCATTAACTCCTAAATCATTATTACAGGACCAAAATTCTCCATCTTTAAAAAGAATTGATTTAGTAATTGAGTTTTCAACATTTAATCCTTCAGCTAAAGTCATATTATCTTCAAAAGATGAAGTCCATTTATTATTGTAATTACAGAACCAAGAAGCACGAAGAGTAAATTGATCTTCAGTATGAGTATTATCAAAGACAGGTGTTGTATCTCTATAATTATTATTTCCAAAGTCTACATCACAAGACCAAAACAAAGAATCATTAAACAAAATCGCTTCAGTCTGAGCATTAACAACTCCAGTTCCTGATGCTAAAGTTTCATCTTCGGCAAAAGTATTATTCCATTTACCATCTAAATTACAGAACCAACCATCATTAATTTCAAACTTATTTTCAATTAAACCAACATCAATAATTAAATCTCTACTTATATCATTTTGACCGATATTTTCATCACAAGATAACCATTCACTAGAACTATTAAATAAAATGCTTTCTGTGATTGAATTAAACACATCAACACCTTGAGCTAAAGTTTGATTAGGAATAATCTGAGGAATCCAAGATTTATTTAAATAACAGAATTTAGAACCTTTAAAATCTAATTGATTGATTATTTGTGTATTATCAAAAACAGAAGTTGTATCTCTATAATTATTATTTCCGAAATCAGCATCACAAGACCAAAACAAAGAATCATTAAACATAACTCTATCTGACATTGAAACAGAATTATCATAACAAACTATTTTCGAAGGATATCCTCCAACACCATTGACCCAATCAGAACCAGTATAATTAGAACAAGCATTGCCGCCTGTTGGAACTGTTATTGGCGAACCAAATTCGTAACCTTCTTCAATACAAAACTGATTTATAGAATGATTATTTGTATCTGAGCAAACAATTTTATTATTTCGTTTAGGACCGAAAAAGAAATCTTTTTTTGGAATAAAGACTTCGGAACCAACTTCTAAAGTTGTATCATCAGCAAAAGTATTATTCCACTTGCCATTTAAATTACAAAACATAGGACCTCTTAAAACTAACTGATTGTAAATCTGAGAAGGACTAATTATTTTAACATTGGTTCGATAAGCATTATTGCCTAAATCACGATCACAAGACCAAAACAAAGAATCGTTGAAAAGAATTGCTTCAGTATCGTCATTTACAAGTTTATTACCTTGAGCTAAAGTTTGACCTTCAGTAAATGTTAAATTCCATTTACCATCTAAACCACAGAACCACTGATCATTAATTTTAAACTTATTTTCAATTAAAGAATCTTGAATAATTAAATCAGTACTCATATCATTAGTTCCAATATTCTCATCACAAGATAACCATTCATTTGAATTATTAAATAAAACACTTTCAGTAGTAGAAGTTGTTAAATTTATTCCGTTAGCCAAAGTTTGACCAGCACTAAACTGAGGAAGCCAAGAATTATTCAAATAACAGAACCAAGAACCTCTAAGAGATAATTGATTTTCAGTTTGTTCATCAGTAAATTTTAGAACATTTGGTCTATAATTATTATAACCAAAGTCAGAATCACAAGACCAAAACAAAGAATCATTAAACAAAACTCTATCAGGAGCATTTGTTTTATTATAACAAAAAACTTCATCAGTTCTAATACCAGAACTTGTACCCCAACTACCAGAACCGAAATTAAAAAAAGTACAAAAATCACTTGATGAGCTTAATACTTCAGCATGATCATAATTTTTTTCACCATGACAAAACATAGATAATGTAACACTATCAGAACAAATTGGAACAGAATTATGATCAGGACTTAAAAATGTTTGCCCGTTTCTTGCATCAACACCATCAGTAATATTAACTAATTCTAAAGTTAAATTGTCAGCGAATACAGGCGTCCAATTTCTATCATTATCAAATCCACAAAAATAAGAACCTCTAATGTTTGTAACATTTAAAACATGATCATCTGCAATCTTTTTTCTAGTATTATCATACTCATTATAACCATAATCAGTATCACAAGACCAAAACTCAGAATCATTAAGTAAAACACTACCAAGAGTTTCATCGCCTGTACCTTCAGCAAGAGTTGAACCATCATCAAACATTGACAACCAATTACCATCTTTACTACAGAACCAAGAACCAATAATTTCAAAAGTAGGAATTATATTACTAGGATTAATTAAAGGAATTGAAGTTCTAGTTCCATCAAAACTCTCAACTAAATTATTTCCATAATCATAATCACAAGCAAAGAAATTATCATAATATAAAAGATTATTATATGTTGAAAGATAATAATTAATTGAGTCTGCAACGATTTCATCAGATTCTACTTTAAAACCATTAAAACATCCTGCCCATTCATCAGAATAAAATTCTCCATAATTATCTTTAGTTGTTTCTGAACCACAACATCTTGTTCCGCTCCATTCATAACTCATTTGAGAATCACAAGCAAACATATAAGGAGCATAATCTCTAAAAGCTGATGTTTGAAAATCAATCGGAATTGGAGATGTTAAAGAAGGAATCCAAGTTTCAAAAGGACCTGTACAATATCTTGTATCATAACCTTGATTTGTTCCTAAATCAGATTTTCTATTAAGAACAAAATTATCTATGAAAATAAATTCACCATTAGAAGAACCTGAAATATTTATTTTTAAATAATTTGTTTGATTCAAAATATCAAAGCCACAAACAGAAATATCTAAAATTACATGATACCAATTATTTGCAGAAAGACTTATTCCTGAAAGATTATGATTAATATTGTCTGATATTGAAAAACCACAACCTAAAGGATATTCTGTAACTCCAATATCTTTTCTCATTAATTCAATAGTATCAGGAGTACCAACTCCTGTAAATAAAATATCAAATTCTAAAGTATCATACTCTGGCCAAAATTCAACTCCTGCAGCTGGAAAACTATGAGAACTAGCAGGAAGAATAATCTTTCTTATCATATCTAAAACAAAAGGTTCATCTACTTTATCAAAACTCTGAACAGTATGTAACTGACTTCCTTCAGTAAACATGTTTGACCCATCAACTTTATTCCAAGGGTCATCTGTATGAAGATTAGAAAAAGAAGACCCATAACTACATTCAGCAATTAAACTATCACCTGCTTCTTTATAACAAAGAAAACTATTATTTAATTTAAAAGGTGAAAGATCATAAGGATCCCATTCTCTATAACCTTCTTTACAACAAATATAATTATTAAGAAGGTTTGCTGCTTGAATTGGAAGATCACAACTAATACCATCAACATTAGGTGCATTAGGATCAGGAATTGTTTCTCCTCCTTGAACAGAACAATTCAATAAAGGATTACCTTCAAAACCATTACACACATCCCATAACTCTAAACCTGTATAATTTGTTATACTATAAGCATGATTATAACAACAAACTTCTGATTGATTTGAACCTATTCTTGCAAATGAATCTAAACAATAATAATTTTCATCTTCATCAAGTTTAGAAGTATTATCACAATAAAAACCACCATTATCAGAACAACTAAAAGACCAATGACCTCTATATTCTGGATCAATAGACCAAGTTTCTTTTAAAACTTCTGTTGAAGCCGCATCATCTTCCCAATCAGCAGGAGGTTCACCAACACGAACTCCATTAATATCATAACAAACAGGACAATTACCTGCGGAATATTGATTTTCTCCTAATAAATATTGAAATTCAGAATCAACAGAAGATTCAAAACTTTCATTATCATAAGGAAGAATTTGATTAATTACCATACAACAACCTTCAGTATATATTGTTTCATCATAATTAACTTGTTTACAATAGTCTTCATTTTGATAAAAGAGTTGAGGAAAATAAGTTTTATTATAAACATCTGGCGTGTTATAACACCAGTTACTTCCTGAAGGTAAAGTTTTATCAGGAGGACTTTGAAAATTTTTCAAATAATTACTTAAATTTAAATCTCCAAATTGAGGTGCTTGTCCTGTTGCATTACAAACAAACCATTCACCACCAACTGCGATTGTATCATAACTAATATCATAAACATTAGTTTCATCTAAATCAGCATCACAATCGTTGTTAATAAAATCATAAGGGATTTCTTGAGCACTTGGATTAATACAAACAGCACATGAAGAAGTTACACCAGAACAATCAGCAGAAGTAATTGGTTGAACATCTAATCTTTGATATCCTTCTATTAATTCAACATCATCAATCCAAACAGTTCCTTCACCATCAGGACTGCTAAAAAACAAATATACTTGTGTGACTTCTGCAAGATTATTAGTTGTAAAAGATTTATTTATTGTTATCCAATTAGGAACAGTGCTAGAAATAGTATTAATACCTGCACCATTACAACCTGTTTCAACACATTGAAAATTATTTGATATAGCACTATTACGAACATGAGCTGAAAGTACAAATGAACCTCTCGTAATATCTCCTTTCACTTTAGCTGAAACAGTATATTGAGTATTTGATTTAATAGAAACTATTGTTGATTTCATACCTGGATAAGAAGAAGAAGGAGTTGAATCATGATTAGAAACAATAATTTTTTGAGATTTTAAACCTGAATTACTATTTGAAGAATCTAAATGAAAATTAATTGTTGCAGAAGAAAGAGAATTAGCAAACCAATAATTTGATAAACCACTTTGAGTTGAACCAGAACCTAATTCAAAACCATGATTAATAACTAAGTTTCCATTTCTACAAACAGCAGGGTCATCAGAAATATCATCATCACAATCTCCTCCGCTAGAAGTTGTATGTCCATCATTATCTAAATCATCACAATCATCAATTAATCCATTACAATCATTATCAATTCCATCAGAACATTGTTCTGCCATAAAATTTCCTGAATTAAGTGAGCAACCATGATAAGAATCACAATCATTAAAGTCAAAAGTAGAACAATCATAAGGATTAGCTCCTGATTGAAGACATTCATAATTGTAATTACACATAGAATACATTCCCGTATAAGTGCTTTCACAAGCACAACCGGTACCACAATCTCCTAAATAAATTTCATCACAATAAACATTGGAAGGAGGGGCATTACTCATATCTGGTAAGCAAGCAGGAATTCCATCATCCCAATAACACCAATTATTAGATTCACCATTACATTGAACTTCTGGTGAAGGCAAATATAAAAAACCACCACAATAATTAGTAATAGACATAGAACTATGAGAACAAGAAGATAAAGGAGAACAAACTCCGCTAGGACAAGAAGAATAAGTATAAGAATTACAATTAACTGTTCCACTACAACTTTCAGTACACCCACAATTACTTAATCCATCATCAACATAAGTATTTCCATCATCATCTACATTGTTGCAAACTTCTTGCGCAGAAACATTTAAACTAAGAATTATAATTAATAAAATTACTACAAATAAGCCATAAACACCACTTTTCCCCATCTTTGGTATTTGTTTTCGTTTCATTCTTTATATATTTTGCTTTAATTAATAGTTATGGTGTGAATTTTGTAAGAGTTTCCAGCGCCTGCAGCATCCCACCAATGCCATTCATTATCTTCAACAATTTCTTCATCTAAATAATCATTCAAACAAAAATAATTCGAAGTTGAATCAAAAAAACCAAAATCTTCAGTTCCGTCATAAACGACAGTATCATCACCACAACAACCATCATAACCATTAGAATTAAAATAATCTTGATTAAGAAAATCAATATAATCTCCACCAGCAAGATCACACAAATTTAAACCTTCTGTTGTAAAATAAGAATCTCCATCAGTTCCGTTAACTCCATCAGTTCCACTACCAGCATTTCCACACCCATCTTCATTATCAGAACCACCTGTACCTCTATCTCCTTTTTCACCACCTTTAATATTTGTAACTATAATATGATCATTATAATTTGAACAAAATTCATATTTAACATTTATAATTATTTTTCCGCCATTTCCGCCACCACCGCCACCACCGCCACCAGCAGGTTCTCCACAACCAACGCAGCAAGGACAATTACAAGTATCAGTATCACTACCGCCAGCACCACCAGCACCACCAGCACCACCAGCAACATTAATTAAATTATTATCATCAAGTATTAAACAACCAGCATCAATTTCAATTTGACCACCACCTGCTCCACCACGACCACCTGTTCCTGATTGAACACCACTTGTGCTACTATCACTACAACCACCTAAAAAACCACAATCATCACTTGGTGCAGGATTTGCAGACCCATTTGGACCATCTTCACCTTTTGCAACAATTTCTCCTAGAAAAGTAAAATTAAAAGCATTTAATCTAATATGAGGTCCTGCATCTCGTCCATTTGAAGTACCATTCAACATACCTGAACCTTTTGTTCCATTTTCACCATCATGACCGCCGCTTCCACTTCCACCATCACCACCATCACCACCAATATCATTACTTGGATTGTGATCGTCTCGCTCAAAATTAATAACAATAGAATCAGGAATTATTAACTTAGTAAAATTAAAAACTTTCAAACCTGAAGATAAAACAACTGTTTGAGAACTCATTGTACAATTAGGAGCATCTATATTATCTGAACAAACTTCTATACCTTCTTCACATTGAATACAACCAGAAGTTCCAACTACAAAAAAAGATAAAACTATTAAAAATAATACTATCACCAACCCTCTCTTCCCGTACATACTTTTATTCAGAAGTATTGCTATTTATACTTTTCTATTAGAAATAGATGTTTTAGCCTCTGAAGGATGCATTCCAATAGTTACTCCAAAAGAAACTAAATCATTCCAATATCTTAACTCGTAAGGTTTCTTAGCAAAACTAGCTAAAAACATATCAAGTTTATATTTTCTACAAAGCTTTATATTTTGAGAAATACGTCCTATAATTAATTCTTTATTCTTATTATTTAAGACTAAATTAAAATTAATACCTATCAAAATACTTTTTTCTTTTGCTAATTTAGCAAGAACTTGATTTAAACCTGAATTTCTAAAATGTGTAGCATCCCTAAAATTTTTATCTTCTAAATCAATTATTATATCTACATTCTTATTTTCAAAATGCGATCTTTCTCCATTAGAAAAAATAAAATCATAATTACTTTTTATCTTAAGTGCATGTTTTAAATCTTTTAACAAAAAACCAGAATAAACCTTAAAATCTTTAGAGTTTAATTTCTCAATTTTTTCTTTAATTTCTTTATCAAATTTTTCATATAAAAAAATAATTCCTCCAACATCTAATTTCTTAGCTACTTTGATAAATTCTTTCTCATTATCTTTTGGAATTACAACGTCTATGAACATGAAAGAAATTAATATTCAGAGTTATTTAAAGCTTTGTATCTCAGAAAGTAATTTACAAGCTTTACAAATTTTTCCTCTAGAAGGTTCCCCACATTCACTACAATAAGCTATACTTTCTGAAGAAGTTTTTATTTTAGAAATATTTTTCAAATGTTTCTTTAAAATATTAAGTTTAGTTCCTTTATGTTCTTCTTCAAAATTATTTAAAGCAGATCTTACATCATGTCTAAAAGCTTTGTGAACATAAGGACATTCAGTAAACCCAACTTCAAAACCTTTCAATAAAGCATAAGCAGCAACTTCTTTTTCAGAACAAAAATATAATGGTTTAATTCTTTGAGTAAACCCTTTAATTTTTTTAGATTTAGGATTGGATTTATCTAATAAATCTACATTTGCAGTAAATAAATTCATCATCACAGCTTGAGCTTCATCATCTAAATTATGACCTGTTACAATTTTATCATAATCTTTAGAATATCTGTTCATTAAATTTCTTCGAAAAATTCCACAAACAGTACAAGGATTTTTCCTTTGTTTTAACATTTCATCTAAAGTGTTTTCAAATTCTTCTTTGAAAGAAACAACTTTTAACTTAACTTTATTTTCTTTACAAAACTTTTTCAAATCAACCAAAGTATGATTTCTATAACTATCAATTCCTTCATTAATTGCTAAAGCTTCAACATTAAACCCTGATTTTTTTAAAATAAAAAGAATTGTTGTAGAATCTTTTCCTCCGGAACAAGCAACAGCAATTTTATCTTTTTTAGAAAATAACCCGTAATCTTTAATAGTTTTTTTAACTTTATTTTCAAAATAATCAATAAAATGTTTTTTACAAAAATTTGGATTAAGAAAAATTGCTTTTTCCTTACATTTAGAACAATTACCCACCTGAAATCACACTCAAAATTTTTACAGTATCAGAATCTTTTAGTGTTTCATCTTCAGAAATTAATTCTCCATTTTTAACAACCAATACTGTTTCTGGATTAATATTTAATAATTTCAATAAATCAAAAGTTTTTCCAAAAAACTTTTTTTCAATATTTTTTTTGTCTTTCTCAATAAAAATTTTCATGATTTCTCCTCTAAATTATGGAATTCCAGAAATATTTGATTTTTGATAATTTTCATTTTCTAAACTCTTCTAATTTATTCTCAATATCTTCTTTACTATATGCAATTAAAGGTCTAAATACCGGAATATCTAACTTTAAATCTTCAAAATCATCAAGAGTCTGACCAACAAAAATTCCTGGTGTTCGATATTTTTTTGCTAAATCTGAAACTTCTGATAACGAAATTATTTTTTCTTGCTTTAATTTAAAACCGTGAGCATAATCTTCTAATAAACTAAGATCAATATTTTTTTTCATTAAACAAATAATTTTACAACCTCTTCTCATTGCCATTAACGCTGCTAATAAAGATTTTTCATCTTCAATTAAACAAAGAACAATACCTTCAACACCAACAGGAAGTCCTCCAAAACAAGCAATTGAATCTATAAAAATATGTGCTTCATCATTAAAAACATCAATACATATTTCAACATCAAAATGTTCAAGATCAACTTTAGCATTTGTTTTTTCAACGACAAACGAACCAAATTCTCTATTTAAATCCAGTTTTTTTCCTTCTAAACTTTTATCAACTAATTTAGATGTTATTCTGAATTTTGTTTCAGGAGTAAAATATTTAATTTTTTCAGAAATAATTTTTTTAATTTCATCTTTATCAGCTTTACAAGTTATACATAAACTATAAGATACAATTCCAAAAACTTTCCTAAGATTAGGTTTTGTTTCTACATTTAGAACAAACCTATTTTTTTTACGATTAAGTTTGCCAACAATATTATTATTTTTAAGATAAACACTAATATTATTAATTAAACGTTTCTCAAACATAACTCTATTCTTACCTTTTAGGAATATTTCACCGAATCTAATTAAATATTTCATAAGTCAAAAGAAAAGAAGAGTTTTTATAAAATTATTCTAAAAAAAACAAAAACAAAAATTTGTAATCAATTTTTGATCAAAAAAATCAAGATTTTTAAGTAATAATAAAAACATTTATATATAACTGACTGGATTAGTATGAAGATGTATATAACTAGACATGTCAATTATCTGAACAATGTCTTAGTTAGTTCTATCTTTACTATTAAACCAAAGATGTGTTAGAGCTCAGAAATTTAATCTGGTTCTGGCTGTCTTTGAAAAAAACTTTCTATAAGATTAAAAAGAACCAAGTTAAGTTTCTCTATACATAAAAACCCACTTGGAGGTGGACAAGATGCATGAATGTGTAGTATGTGAAGAAACTGTGACGCAACCTGTTTGTCCAAATTGCTTGGAGAAACACATAGCCCAAAAGCTATATGAAACAAAACCTAAAATGGTCTCTGACTTAAAAAGAAAGACTGAAGAGATTTATTTTGAAGGTGGAGATGTAACTTGCGTACTTTGCCATACACCAATCAGCATATGTTCACATTGTTATTCTGAACACATAAAAAATTGGTTACAGAACCTTAATGAATTTGGTGAAGAAGAATTAAATTCTTTTTTTAATTTTTTAAATCTTTATTTTGGTTTAAATCAAATAGAAGCCTTGAAATCCTAAAATCTCCATAGGAAATTAAGGGGTGTAAAAACCATACCAATTTAGAAAAAACTGAGTTTCATTAGTCGAGAAACTAGTTTCCATAGGAAGTAATAGGGGCATATCTTTTTAAAAACAACTTTTCTGAAAGATAGCTTAAATAACAAAAGCCTTTATAAATGAAACATCATTCCATTTATAAACTAGAATCTTATTTTAGACAAAAAAGTCTGAATATTGGGGGACAAAATAAAATGACTAAAGCTGTAAAAACAGATAAAAGTAAAGTTGCAAAAACAGATATACAAGTAGTAAATATTGTTGTTTCAACAAGTTTAGAACATGACATCCCGCTTGAAAAAATGGCGGCTGTATTAAGTAACACAGAATATAATCCTGAACAATTTCCTGGGTTAGTAATTAGAATCAAAGATCCTAAAACATCTGCACTTATCTTTAGTTCTGGAAAAGTTGTTTGTACTGGAGCTCGAAGTATGAAAAAAGTTGAAGAATCAATTCAAAAAATAATTGAAAGTTTAGAAAAAATCAACATAAAAATCAAAATCAAACCAAAAATCAACATTCAAAACATGGTTGCAAGTGGAAGCATTGGAATGGATTTAAACTTAAACGTTCTAGCTATGAAACTTGAAAACACAGAATATGAACCTGAACAATTTCCTGGGTTAGTTTACAAATTAATGGAAGCTAAAGCTACTTTCTTACTTTTTAGTAATGGAAAAGTAGTCTGCACAGGAACTAAATCAGAAGAAGAAGTACATCGAGCATTAGATTTACTTGTTGAAAGATTAAAAAAAATAAAATAAACATCTGAACAAAAATGGATGTATCTGAGCAGATTAACAAGTTTCAACAATTTTTAGAAGCTAGTTATTCGAATAAACTAATTGAAGTAATGCAGAAAGGAGAAGACGCTTTAGTCATTGACTTTTCTGACTTACTAAAATTTAATCCTGAACTAGCAGAAATTATGCTAGATAGTCCTGACGATATTCTTAAAGTTGCAGAACTTGCTCTTGAGAATCTGGCTGTCGAAGGAGATGTTAAAAAAATTAGTATAAGAATAACTAATCTATCAGATTCTCAATATGTAAAAATAAAAGATATTAGAAGTCAACATATTGGAAAATTCATTTATATTGATGGTATTGTTAGACAAAAATCAGATGTTAGACCACAAGTAACTAGTGCTAGATTTGAATGTCCAAGTTGTGGAAATGTATTAAATGTTTTACAAATAGATACTAAATTCAAAGAACCTAGCAGGTGTGGTTGTGGAAGAACTGGAAAGTTTCGTATGATTAGTAAAGAATTAGTTGACGCACAAAAACTTGTTTTAGAAGAAGCACCTGAAGACCTTGAAGGTGGTGAACAACCAAAACGGTTAAGTATTTTTTTAAAAAAAGATTTAGTATCCCCAATAACTGAGAAAAAAACCAATCCTGGAAGTAAAGTAATGGTTGTAGGTATTGTAAAAGAAATACCTATTATACTTGCACAAGGAGGAAAATCAACTCGTTATGATTTAATGTGCGAAGCTAACTATATTGAACCAGTTCAAGAAGATTTTAGTCAAATAGACATTAGTGATAAAGAAATTCAAGAAATAATAACACTTAGTAAAGATCCTAAAGTATTTGAAAAACTAGTTGCATCTATTGCTCCAACCATTTATGGACATGATAAAGTTAAAGAAGCTTTACTCTTACAAATGATGGGTGGAGTTCAGAAAAAAAGAGATGAAGGTGTTCAAACAAGAGGAGATATGCATGTTCTTTTAATTGGAGACCCTGGGTCAGGAAAAAGTCAATTACTAAAAAGAGTTAGTCAAATCGCTCCAAAAGCACGTTTTGTAGGAGGAAGAGGGGCATCTGGAGCAGGACTTACTGCAAGTGTTGTAAAAGATGAATTCTTAAAAGGATATGCACTTGAAGCAGGAGCACTTGTTCTTGCAAACAAAGGAATCTGTTGTATTGACGAGTTGGATAAAATGAGTCCTGAAGATAGAAGTGCCATGCACGAAGCTTTAGAGCAACAGACAGTTACAATTTCTAAAGCCAATATTCAAGCGACTTTAAGAGCAGAAACAACTGTTCTTGCAGCAGCAAACCCTAAATTTGGAAGATTTGACCCTTATGAAATGCTTGCAAAACAAATTGAACTTCCTTCAACTTTAATTAACAGATTCGATTTAATTTTTCCAATAAGAGATATGCCTGACCAAGTAAACGATGAAAGACTTGCAACTTTTATTCTTAATCTTCATCAAAATAAAAAACTCGATAAAGCAGATGTGCTTGATAGTGAAGTTGTTAAAAAGTACATTTCATATTCTAGAAAAACAGTTTTTCCAAAACTAACAGATGTTGCTCTTGAAGAAATTAAAAATTTTTATGTAAAAATGAGAAGTACAGCTCAAGATGAAGGAGTAATTGCGAGCATTCCAATTTCTGCTCGACAATTAGAAGGGCTTGTAAGATTGTCTGAAGCTTCAGCAAGAACCAGATTGTCTGAAAAAATAACAAAAAAAGACGCTGCAAAAGCAATTGAACTAGTATATTTCTGTTTATCACAAATAGGACTTGATCCTGAGACAGGTAAAATAGATATTGATAGAATTAGTACTGGTATAAGTGCATCAGAAAGATCTCATATCGCAGTTATAAGAGGAATAATAAATGATTTAGAAAATGCTGTAGGAAAAACAATTCCTGTAGAAGATATTGTTAGAGAAGCTGAAATTAAAGGAATTGCTTCTGAAAAAGTTGAAGAAGTTATTGAAAAACTTAAACGTTCAGGAGATATTTTTAGTCCAAGACAAGGAATTATTTCAAAAATATAGTTTCTAAAAATAAAATGGTTGTCATAAAAAGACAAACAGCAAAAAAGTGTACAATTATTGATTTGATTAAAGGAGAATATGTAAGAAAAGAAGGTTGGGAACCTAATTATATATTAAACGGAACAGAAGAAATTTCTAGATTAAATATTCTTGCAGTAGCCATTTCTAAACCTGAAAATAATTCTTTAATAATTGATGATGGTAGTGGACAAATTTCAGTTAGAGATTTTGAAAATAATTTATTATTAAATATAGAAATTGGAGATATAATACTAATTATAGGCAGACCTAGAGTTTTTAATGAAGAAAAATATATTCTTCCTGAAATAGTCAAAAAAATAAACGATAAAAAATGGATTGAATTAAGAACTTTGGAATTAAAACTTAATAAAAAAAATGTTTCTGAACAAAAAATTACTTCTTCATTTGAAGAAAAACCTAAAATCATTATAACAGAACCGACTAAAATCAATATTAAAGATTTAATTTTAAAAAAAATTTCTGAATTAGACAAAGGTGATGGTGTAACAATTGAAGAAGTTGTTTTGTCTATTAACGATAAAACTTCTGAAACCATAATTAATAATTTATTAGAAGAAGGAGATGTTTTTGAAATTAAACCTGGAAAAATAAAAATTCTTTAGAAAAGAACTGGAGTAACCCAAACTTCTAAAAGACCTGCAATTAATAACAAAAAAATACTAAATAAGATTAAATCTGCAGAATCTAAAAGAATATGCTCAAATTTTCTAGTTCCAAAATCATGTTTAATTACAGCAACAGAAATTATTCCTCCTGCAAGACCGGCTGTAAAATAAGCTGCTATTTCTGGAATCCCGTGAATTACATACCTTAACAACCCTATAGATATTACTTGAAAATATTGAGCTGTTTTTTCAAAACCTAGAAGGTCTGAATAAAATGAAAGATTTGATCTTATGAAATTACCCATCGCAGTTCCAATAACTGAAGCATTCCATGTTAAAATAAAAATTGCACCTGCACCATAAACAAAAGAGAATAAAATACAAAATATGAACACTTTAATATTATTAAGAAAAATTTGAACAAATAAAGCTCCTTGACCAGTAACCATACCTGTAGCAGCACCATTAATTGTAGAAATTGTAGCTGTTTGAGTCTCAAATAAAATTGCAATTGTTTCTGCAGGAAGAACAACATACCATAAAGTTGCAGCAATAGTTATTCCAACAAATAAAAACATAAAAGCAGCTAATGCTTTTGCATGCTCTTTTAATAACCAACGTTCACCCATATCTTGAAGATCTTTTTCTTCTTCCATTTTAATAGTATTATAAACTAAAGGAACACAAGCCATCGTAGTTAAAAAAACCATTATTAAACTAGAATATGATTTGAAAATCCATAAACTTAGAAATATTGCAATAGAACAATAAACAAATCCTAAAAAAAATAGCCTTCCCGGATGAAGCTCTGCTTTAAACGGTGATGTTAAGGATTCTAGAACCATGATTTAATCACAATAATTATTGTTTAAAAAGTTTTCTAATTAAAAAGTTTTAAAAAAGAAACATCTTTCCTTAAAAACATGGATTATGAAGCACTTTTGAAAAGAGGAAAAAAAGAATTACCTGAAATAGCTTCTCACGAAGAAAGATTTAACATACCTAAAGTTAAAGGTCATGTTCAAGGTAATAAAACCATTATAGGAAATTTTATGCAAATTGCAAGTGCTCTTGGAAGAAAACCAGAACATGTGTTAAAATTTGTTCTTAAAGAATTAGCAACTCCAGGTGAATTTAAAAAAAGTTTTGTAATTTTTGGAACTAAACTTTCTGCTTCAAAAATAAATGATAAAATTACACAATATGCAGATACATTTGTTATTTGTAAAGAATGTGGAAAACCTGATACTAAATTAACAAAAGAAACTAATATTTATTATTTAAGATGTCAAGCTTGTGGAGCTAAACACACAATAAATTCAAAAATATAAAATGAGTTTGGTTATTAAAAAACATATCAATAAAGGAAAACTTCTTTTAGCAATAGCTGATAAAGATTTATTGGGTAAAATATATACTGAAGGAAAAAAACAGTTAGATTTAAAATCGAACTTTTACAAAGGAGAAAAAAAAACCAATGAAGAAATTATTTCTTTAATAAAAGGATCTTATATTGTAAATGCGGTAGGAGAAAAAACTATTTCTTTTTTAGAAAAAACAGGATTTATAAGTACAAAAGAAACTTTAAAAATTAATAATATTCCTTATGTTCAAGTTGTTATAATAAATAAATAATTATCCAAACCATTTACCAAGACCTTCTTGTTTCTCCTTTTCTCGACCAAAAAGATCATCTACTCTTCTTTGAGTAAGTTCTAAAGTTTGTTTTAAATAATTAGAAACATTATATTTCACAGCTAAACTAATGCTTGGTTTTAAATATTTGATTACACTTCCTTCCGAAACCGTAAAAATTATTTTTCCACCACATTCAATACATTTTCCTATAAGCGGAGGCCTTCGATATTTAGTATTACAAGCCACACATCTAAATGTTTGAGTAGAAAATTTTCTAAGATTTCCTTTTGTATCTCTCAAAAAATGTTTTTCAATAACTAATCTTGCAACATCTGATTCATCAACACATCTAATCTTAGTTGCAAGATTCATTTGACCTTTTAATTTATCTTCCATACTGGGAAGAAGTTTATAAGCTGAACATAAAACACCAGAATTTATATCTCTAGTACCATGCGTATAACCAAGACCTTCAAACTGATCTGCAGTATTAAGAACATCTGCTACTTGTTTTATATTAACTTCCCAAGGCATTTTATATTGCATTGCAGCTTCATAAAATTTAAGAGGATACTTCCAAGCAATATCCATATGAAAAACCATATCATCAACTTCTGCAGGATTTAAAAAATAAGTTAAAACAAGTGGTGCGTCCATTGTACTTCCTCTTGAAGAAGGCAAATAAGACCTTGAAAAATTCAAAAAAGTATCCATCAACAACAAGAAACAAGATTCATCACCATCACAATCTCTTCTCATAGCTGCATGAAACATTGGATGTGAAAAAAATCCTTGAGTTTTAGAAAAACCAATAATTCTTCCAAGAATTCCAGCTGAAGTATGAGGTGCTAATCCTATAATAAAATGACCAACAATATCTTCTTTCGTTTTAAGATTATAAAAAGGTTTTAAACCATAAAACTTAGTTAATAATTCATCAATAAATTTAGATGTTCTAAAAAATATTTCATCAGCTGGTTCATTAGGAGAAACAGGACAACAAGGTAAAATTACATCTTGAGGTTTTAATTCAAGAACTTGTGTTTCTCTTATAAGATCATTACCGTGAATATCTTTTTTATAACCTAAACCTTTCAATTTTTCAACTGAAACACCTATTTCTTTAGGTTTAAAATGTGTTATTGGAATCTCAGAAGAATCATATCTTATAGTTCCATCTTTATTAACATATATTGAATTTTTTGCTCTTAATATACCTTTAATTAAATGTTCAGACACGTGATCTCTGTTAAATGTGGCTTTAACACCTTTAATTAAATCAGGAAAAATTGCAGTACCTAACTTTTTTAAAAGCTTATTAAATAAAGAGTTAATATCAAAATCGAGCTTTTTGAACCTTATTTTATCATGTTCACAATCATCAACTAAACCACAAGTTTGACAAACAAACTTTTTCTTAGTTTGAGTTCCACAATCTTCACAAACATTCAAAACTTTTTCTTTTTTACATTTTTCACAATAATACATTGCAAAATCAGAAGTTACTTTTCCTTCTTCTAATGCTGATTGAAATGACCTAAATCTTCCACCTTCTGCACCAACAGGAAATAAAACATGAGGACTGCCAGTTAATTTTCTCATTTTAGCTTTTTCCGGACGACCCATTCTTGAACCAATAAAAATGCCTGATTTGTCTCTAATTCTTACAGGAGAAAAATGATTAATTATTTTTTGAATAGAATAATCGGGATTTTCTTCAATAAATTTCAAAACAATATTTATATCATTTTTATTATTGATTCCTAATTGAAAGAATATTGCTTTTGAATAATCTTTTTCAATAACAATATGTTCTTTATTTACAAATAAATGTGGAAGTCCAATTAATTCAAGAATTCTCTTTGATTCATTATTAGGAAGAATAATTTTATCTTCTTGAAATGAAAATTCTTTAAACCATACTAAAAATTGAACAAACTGATCTTTAGTAACACAATTCCAATAAGGAATATAAAAAGGATGAAATGGAACATTTAGTTTTTTAGAAAGTTCAATAGCTGCTTGTGCAGATAACTTTGTTCTGATAGGATTATTAAAAAGAATTTTTAATTTATCTTTTGAAACATTAATCAAATCAGATAATTTATCAAAATCAAAACTACCAAATAATTGTATAATTGCTTTTTCAAGTTCTAAAATCCAAAATTCTGGACAATAACCTGGAGGAACAAGATTGTGAGCTCTATTAAAAAAATCTCCATAACAAATAAGAGTATCTCCTAAAAACAATATTTCTTTTATATCTTTTTTATACTTTTTTGCTAAATCTTCAGTTTCTAAAAACACGACCGAACCATCTAAAAGTTTTACTATAGGACCATCAATATAATTTGAAGGAGTATAAGCAGCTGCTTTACCAGGTCTTTCTAATTTTACCTGAGTTCCGGTTGCAATATAACTATTTAAAATCTGCATAGTAGCAGGATGAATTGATTGAGCAGAATAACCAGAAGTTCTTGACCGACCATATCTTAATCTAAAAGCTCCTTCTTTCATAGGATGACCTAAAACAGGTCTTCCTGCAACTAAATCTTTAATATATGTAAAATCAGGTT
Source organism: Candidatus Woesearchaeota archaeon (assembly GCA_937912225.1). Lineage (GTDB taxonomy): Archaea > Nanobdellota > Nanobdellia > Woesearchaeales > JAHIUF01. Next base: position 30,337 of record CALDOJ010000028.1, read on the forward strand.
TAACTTTTGCATCGTCTGAAGAAGTAGAAGTTTTATTCATAGCTTTAGATTTTTTTTGAATTTTCAAAAACTCTTCTAAAAAATTCCAATGACCCAAATCAAATTCTTCTCCCCATTTACTAAGCTGAGCCCATAATTTAGGAGCTTTTAGAGGAATACAACTACTGTGAATAAGACAATAACCGCTTCTTAAAATATTAGTATTAACTCTTGGAATATCTTTTAAAGTAACATTTGAAACTTCATATTTTTCAGAAGGTTCTCCTGAAATTTCAACAGGAAGATGTTGCATTAAAAAATCTGATTCTTCTTTAGAAGGAAAATATTGAAGATTAGTAATCCAATCATGATAATCTTCTAATTCGCCATGACATCTTTTTATTTCTTTTTCAGTTGGATCATATTCTTTAAAACCAAATTTAACTCTTACATAATCTGCAATTAAAACTGATACCGCTGCAGCAGTTCCACCAGCATTTCTAATAGGACCTGAATATTTCAAACAAAAATATTGTCCTTTTCCATCAAGTCTATCTTTTAATTCAAGTTCTGTTAGACCTTCTAAAGGACTACTAACAACACCAACAGTTACATATGTAAAACCAGTTCTTATTCCAATTTCCATTGCTTCTCTTTGATCTTTAAATTTACAAAATTTTTCTTGAGCAATTTCTTCAGAAATTTTAAGAGCAACTCTCCAATCAAGAACCCCATATTCTGCTTCTAATTCTTCAATTCTTTTTTCAGCACCAGTATTTTTTAATTGAGGAGCAACCACAGAAATTAAACCAATTACTCTTTGTGCCATAGTTGCAGCTAATTCAGTCTCTACATCTGTAGAAGGATCATAACCTTTACTTTTTGCCTCTTGAGCAATTTTATAGGTTTTAAAACAACCTTTTTGTAAGGAGTCAAAATATTCCCCCATATTTTTACTAAATTCCATTTTATAGTCCTAAAAAATTCATTATTTTAACTTTTCTTGTTTGTAAATCTACAATAAATAATCTTCCTGGTTGAGGTTCAAGACCTCTTTTTTCTTGGTCTGGTGTTGTTTCAGTCCAACAAGAACTATTTATTAAAGTAATATTTTTATATTGAGATGCAGATGCACGATGAATATGACCTGTTACAAAAAAATCAGGTACTTTATTTATTACTAAAGGATCACTATCAGAGTCAGGTATATATTGATTAGATTCGTGTGTAGGAGCTAAATGTCTTTTTTGAAGTAAAAACTTCATAATTAAATCAACTCTTTTTTGACCACCTGCTAATCTTATTGATTCAACATTATCAGAATAATAAATTAAAGAAAAACCATGATATAATAAAATATCAAATCCTGAAAAAGTTTCTGTCTTATCAACATTTACAATAGAAGGATTACTAACCATATATACATTTGGTAAATCCCATAAACATTCTGCAAAATCTTTATATATTTGTACTTGAGGTTCTGCTAAACCAACAGCGTCATGGTTTCCAGGACACATAATAATATTAATATGAGGTGGAATTCTTTCAAGATATTTGCTTAATTCAATATATTGATTTTTAATATCCATTATACTTAAATGATCTTCTTGACCAGGATATACACCTACTCCTTCAACTAAATCACCTGTAAAAACAACATGTTTTACATTTTTAGCTGCTTCTTTTTGTTCTTCATTACCAATTGTTCCATTTAACCACAATATAAATCTTTCAAACTCTTTCTTCAAAAAAACTTTAGATCCTGCATGTAAATCTCCTACAAATAAAATATTGCTTTTTTCTTTAGATTTTTTAAATTCTTTATCACCAGGTATATCTGGAAAATAAATATCGTTAGAAAAAATAATATTTTTTCCTGTAACACCTGTTATTCCAATTACTTCATCTAAAACAAGATCTTTTCCTATTTTTAATAAATCTTCATTACTTTTATTAACTAAAACTTTAATTTCTCCTGTTTGATCTTCAACAGTTAAAATTATATTTTGATTTCTAGTTATTGATATTTCTTTAATCATACCAATAACAGCTACATTTTCTCTCTCTGTTTTTTTAGAAACATTAACTATAGATGTTAAACCTTGTAATTCTTGTCGTCGTCTAAGCATATTTGCTAATTCTTTAAATCGACTATTAAAAAAACTTACAAAATCATTAACAGATCTTTTCTTTGATTCTTTATTATATGAAAAAACTAATTCAACATTATTTCTAGGAACATTATATCTTGAATGATCTTCTGCTTTTTTCTTTTCTAATAAAAAATTAGCTTTCTCATATTCTTTTAAATTAATTTTAATCTTCTTTTTAAAAATTATTTCTTTTAAATCTTTATTTAAATAAATAAGATCTTCATGTCCTTCTTTTAATTCATTTAATATATCAAAAGAATTATGTTCATCCATTACATCAGGACTTAGTAATACTCCTTTCTCTAAGAAAGCATTAATTTGTTTAGAAAAACTCATTTTTTGTTCCTAAATCTAACTCTTCTTCCAAAATCTTTTTTATACCAGGTTCTAAAGATTTTGGTGTTGATAAAGATATTTCTCTTGTTCTACCATATCTTCCTTTAGATAAAACTTTACCATTAATTATACCAAGCATATCTAATTCTCCAATTATATCAGAAAATCTTCTTTGAGTTAAAGGTCTAAAACCTAATTTATCACAAAGTTCCCTATATAAATCATAAATTTCTCCTGTAAAAACTTTTCCAGGTGTTTGATTACTAAGCATTATTGCATAAAGAGTAATTTGAAATTGTTTAGGCTGATTTTTAATAATATCAACACTAGTTTCTTTTTCAATTTTTTCTTCTGCTTCATCTATATTAATAATTTTAACTTGAGTCTGTCCTTTTCGTTCAGCAAGTTCAGAAGCAACTCTTAAAAGATCAATTGCTCTTCGTGCATCTCCATGTTCTCGTGCAGCATAAGCAGCACATTTTTCTATTACTCCTTCTTCTAATACTTTTTCTTTGAAAGCTTTTTTTGATCTTTTTTTAAGAATATCTTGAATTTGAATTGCATTATATGGAGGAAAAACTGCTTCTTCTTCACTTAATGAAGATTTAACTCTAGGATCAAGATCATTAACAAAACCTAAACTATTACTAATTCCTACAATACATAAAGTTGAATTTTTTAGTTCTGAATTAATTCTTGCTATATTATATATAAGTTCATTACCTGTTTTTTTTACTAATTGATCAATTTCATCTAAAATTAAAATAACATTTCTTTTTTTTTCATCAAGAACATCATAAAAAATTCTATATACTTCATCAGTTGGCAAACCTGTTGGTGGGATTGCTTTTCCAAAAAATCTTGCTAATTGAGCTATTAATCTATATTCAGTATCTGCAACTTTTTTTAATTTACAATTAAGATATATTACTTCTAGAGGAATTTTTTTTTCTTGAGCAATTTCTAACATTTGATCAGTTACATATTTTGCAACAAGAGTTTTTCCAGTTCCTGTTTTTCCATAAATAAAAATATTTGAAGGAAGTTCTTTTCTTAAAGCTGGCGCTAAAATACTTGCAATATGTTCAATTTCAGAATCTCTATGTGGTATGTCTTTAGGAACGTAAGAAGACTGTAAAATACTCTTATCTACAAAAATAGATTCTTTTGAAAGATACTTGTTAAAAAAATTGTTTAATCCCTTTTCCTCCATAAAAATTCCAGACGAAACGAAGGTTTATAAATCTTTATATAGTATAATATATAGTCTTAATAGTATTATTTTTTATTAAAACATCTCACACCTTCATTTCTTATGGAA
>CALDOJ010000029.1 GCA_937912225.1 Candidatus Woesearchaeota archaeon
ATTTAATGCTAATTCAACATTTTTCCAAGCAGTATTCTGAGTTAGAATTGTACCGATGATTATTTCAAAAACTTCTGTTTCATCTCGAGGAATAAAATAATTTTCTTTTTTGTATTTGCTTTTAACAGGCCACCAACCTTGAGGACCGAATTCTTTGTAGAGAGTGTTGTAAATTTGTAAGAATTTATTCATTTTTTTAATAATAATAGAAGCATTTAAATATTTTAATATCTGAGAAAGACTTAGGTGGTTTAAATGGGAAAAATGAATAAATCTGTTTTAACTGGTATTCTAGCATTAACTATTGGTTTGTATGGGGGTTCTTTATCAGCTCAACAAAAAGCCGATACTTCTAAACAACGAATTCAAACATTAGATTTTGTTGCTTATGATACTCCTCCATCACCTGTTGGTGGGTATGATGCGATAAAACAACATGTTGTATATGCAGATTCTGCAAGAAAAGCTGGTATTGAAGGAACTATTTTTATACAAGCTTACATAAGTAAAACTGGCAAGGCTTTAGATTTAGTTATTGCAAGTGATTCTTTAGGCTATGGACTTGAACAATCAGCTATGAATGCTATTGAGAGTGTTAACTGGAAACCTGCTAGTCATAAAGAAAAATTTGTTGGTACGTGGGTTACTATTCCAATACAATATCGACTTAAATAATTTTTTTTATTTTACTAATGTTTCTATTGTTTCTTGCATTTGGTCTACGTGCCAACATTTGCCTTTAATTTGGTGTCCTTTACACGGTCTGCATTCATATTTCCAATCTTTTGGATCTTCTGAAGCCATGTAGATTTTAGTTGTGTGTCTAACCCCTGGCAAGCTTTTACTTGCATGTTTTGCATAGTAAGTGATTGGGAATTGGTTGCTCATACTAAGTTCTTTATCAAATAAAAATCCTAAATCAGACTTTTGATATTCTTCTTTTATCTTTTGATAAAAAACCGTTCTATTATTAATATCGTTTAATTGTTCGTGAGCTCGTTTTAAAAATTGAATTTGTTGTATTGTCGGATGTCTAATCATTTGTTCTTCTATCATGGCCAAATTGTATCTGATTCTTACTTGTTCTTCTGTTCTACAAGTAATGTCTGGAATTATTAATGGTTTGGCTGTTCTTATTTTATTATTACCTATAACGCCTGCAAGGTCGTATTTTTCTCGCATTGCATTCGTTAAATAAGCTGCTTGATCTTCTAAGAATGTTGCGCTTGAAGGCACGAGTGTGAATAATTCTCCTTTTGTAATTGTATTAGGTAACAAATATTTCTTTAATTCTTGAGTTTGTTTACCATATTTTGCTTCGATAAGGTCGTATTTTATTAAGTGTAATTTTTCAGGAATTAGATTTTCTTTTGGTTTGTAAGCTGCGTTTTGATTGTTAGAAAGCGCTTTTAAGATTTCACGTTCCATCTCTGTTGCGTTAATAATTCTTTCTCTTGTGAAGAAATCTATGTGCTGTAAGCTATCTCTGTGACAAAGATACTCGTCTATTTCTTGATGGTGTTTTTGAATTTGAACTTTGTGGTTGAAAAAAGGACCTTCACTATCTGAAAACCAATGCAGAATGTGAGTTGTATTAATATTGTTTAAAGAAGCAGCTGCTAGTTTCATTCCAACTTCTTTAATTTCCATTAAGTCTGCATCTAGAATTATCAAATACTTTTCTGATTCTCCTTCTCGAACGAATTCAGGTTTTTTTATTGCAAGAAGTTGTCTATCTGAAAAAGTGTTGAGTGCTTCATCTAAACTAGTTCTTTCTTCAAATTCTGGATTAAAATAAATATCTGAGAACTCTTTTGTTCGCGCAAGTGCTTTTGTCACGAATCGTTTCATCTGTTTTGTTTCTTTCAGATGTTTCATGTTTTTTTAAGCAATTGTTATTTTTGCAGATTGATATTTCTTATTTGTTGTTATTGGTTTCTCATAGATTAAGAACATTTTTTTTATTTTATCACTTAGAGAATTCACTTTATCTCCAAATAATTCTTCAATGGTTTCCTGGTCGTCATAATCTATTGATATGTGTTCTTCGAATATTCTCTGTATTGTTTTTCTGGGTTGTTGTTCTTTTAAAGTATATTCTATTGTATAGAAGTTTACAATCCCTTCTCTTCCAACTTGACGTAAGTTCATGTTTACTTCGTTTGCATTATATCTTCTATTTGCTAAGAAAGTTAGTCCTAAGAATTCTTCCAGATTAGAAACTGGCCTATCGTATTGTTTATTAGCCCCCATATTTTTTGATAGGTTAACCTAATTATTAAAGGTTTCGTTTTATTATCACTCTAAAGTACTTATAGAAGAATAGCGTTAACTGTACCGTCTTGAGAAGGTCTGTTTGTAACTTTAGCTTTTCCTTTTGAGGTCTCTATTACAGCTCCTTTGTTAAAGATGTTTCGTCTTACAAAGTGTCTGTTTGCAGGGTTCTCAACAATAGTTTTTATAGTTTCAACAGAACATTTTTTAGTCTTTTGGTCCATGATGTTAACTTTATCTGTACTTCGAAGCTTGATTTTCTTTGCTCCACCTAAACTTCTAGTAGTTTTTGTCTTCTTAACACCTACTGAAGTTAAAACTGGACTTCGACCTAGCCTATGTCTTCGTTTCAGTCTCTGGATTGTAAATCTTCCACCAGTGGATTTTCTTTTTGATCTGTCTTGTGTTAAAACCATGACCTTGTGGAAAAATGATGTGTTTATAAAGATTTTGGAAATTTATCTGGAACAAATTCATCACCTAGTAGTAATTAATATCGAAAGATTTATAAATTGCTCGAATATTTCAGACATTAATATGTTTGATAAAAAAGATAATTTGGTTGATAAAACTACTGGCTTGTTGAAAGAAGAGGCTGAATCTCATTCGTATTTGAAAGATTTTTGTTATGGTGAGACTCCAGAAGAAACTCTTTCCATGCATGATGTTGATATTTTTTCTTTTCTTAGTGACTTAACTTTTATGAAGCAAAAGATTAAACGTTATTCCGGGTATTTGGTCAATAAGGGTTTAGAAGTAGCCGAAGAAAGAGGTTATCGTCCAACACTTAAACAAGATTCTCAAGGGAATATTGATATATCTCCTTTAATTGAATTAAGTCAACATCAAACTCCTATTGTATATAATGTTTTTCGTTCTTTCCAAGAAAAATATGCTTCAAGTGTTGAAGAATTGAAGTCTATGCTTAATCGTTAGTTCTTTTTTGTTGCCGAAAATTTCCTTCTCCTTTTGCTAAAATATGTATTATGTTTCTTGCAGTATTTCTATTAATTTCACGATGATTGCCTAATCTGGTGATTAATGTTTTCTCTTCAACATCAGTTCCATTTTTATCTTTTATGATTTTTGTGTTATATATTCCTGGTCCTTCTTTATTATTTTCATCAGCTACTTCATATCCGCATTGTTTAGCTAAATGTTCAATTTCTTTTCTTTTAGTATATATCTTGCCATTTTTTAAACATTCAGCTGCAGCATTTAATTCTTGCTCTGCCATTTCTTTTATTGTTTCTGAAGTTAAAGGTTTTTTGAAATGGTCGTCTATTGATTTTACAAATTCTTTGAAATTAGCAGTAGGCGTTATTTTGCCGTCTTGAATTGCTTTTACATAGTTGTTTTGAAGTTCTACATATATTTTTTCAGCTTCTTTATAGCTGATTTTGTTGTTTGTTTGTTTCTCCATATGTCTGCGAATTGCTTTAACATTAGGATCATAATCTAGTTTATGGTCAAGACTGTTATAAGAAGTAAACAAGATTGTTCCTATGAGTATGCAAATATATCCTGTGAATAATTGTAATTCAGCCCCTATTGTGCCGACTACTGCACCATTTATTGAAACCTCTGAAGTCAAGAATTGAGCAGCACCTACTAGAAAAAATGAAGCGCTAATGAGGTTTTTTGTTTTGTGAGTTAATTTCATTCTTTAAATATAAAAGGTGGGTTGCGTCGGCTCAACCCATCCCACTTTGGCGATGTACGTTTTCTAAGTGTGATTTGAAAGAAGTCTTTTCAAGGTTTCAAAACCTCTGGCTGTATCTTCTTCTTTCAATATGTATGTCATTTCTGTATATGTTGAAACAATGTCTATGATGTTTATGTTTTCCCAGTTCAAAGCTCTTGTTGCTTGATAAAAAAGACCTATTGTTTCAATTGCTTCTTCTGAGAGTGCTATTGTGAGGCTGGAGAGATTCTTTACCACTTGTCTGATACTTTGTTGCGAGAATAGGGCTTTGATTTTTTCTTCGTGTTTATGGTTAACAATCACCATAATTTCGTATAATCCTTGCGTTACTGTTAGAAAATCTCCTTTTTTAAAATCAACAATATCATAGATTTTCTTTATTTGTTCTTGAATTTCTGGTGTTTTGTATATGACAATTTCGATTAAGTTTGATTTTACTGTTAAATCTGATTCTTGATTAAATTTCGCTTTGACCACGAAAGTTTCTTTTAATTTCTCAGCCAGTCTTCTGATGGCCATGTTAACTGCTGAGAATTTGATCGTCTTTTTTAGCTCTTTTTCTATCTGTGGTTTGATCTCTTCTGCGAGTGCTGCATTGTTAACTATTCCTTTACTCAAAGCCTCTTGTATGAATGGCTTTTGTTCAATGATTGTCTCTACTGCTTGGGCAACACTTCGCATTTTTCACAATTTTATTACTTTTTGTAAACTATTTTACATAAAGTTAATATTCTATATAAAGTTTTCGTTTAACTAAAAAGCCAAATGGGCTTAAAACATGGTGGAAAAAGAAAATGAATTTGGAATATCAATTAGAACAAAGAAGAGCTGGACTAAGAGAATATGTTTCGGCACAAAGAGACCCACAACACCCTCTGTTTGTAAGAGAAGCTTCAAGATATGAAGCAAGACAAGCGGGAAGAAGACTTGAAGAAACAAGAGAAGAGTTGCGTGATAGGAGGTGGAACTAATGATTGAACTGCCTTTGGAAGAAATGTTTGGAACACTCAGAAGACAGACTACTGAAGCTTTTGAAAATGCTTTAGTAGGGGAGTATCGTTTCAGAGAACATTTTCAACCAGAACTTTTTTATGAAAACATAGATTTGCCTCGTAATACTGCACCATATCTGCAATTATTTAGGAATATGAGGGCTATTGGATCTAATTTAATTCGTGAAGTTGGAGAAAATGAATGGCTTCCTAATGATTTGCGAAGTGAAATAGTTGGTTTAGCAAATGATTGGATTGTAGAAAATATTCCTTCTGAGCTAAATGAGATAAACAACCTCTTTGAAAATTATGTTTATGCAACTGTAGATTGCGCGCGCGCAATTTGTATTGATGGATTACCTTTTATTTTTACGGGAAGTGTTTATTATGCGCCAAGAAGGGCTGGAATGGAACGAGCAGCTATTGATTCGCGAGAAGTTTTAAGAACGGAATTGACTCTTGATAATATCTCTGAAGTTGCTGAAGAAATAAGGTCTGTTCAGGAGTTATATCTTCCTGATGTATTGTTTTCAGGATAATTTTTTTTTTTTTATAATTCTACAAATTCAGTTTTTAACTGTTTTAATGAAGTCAATGTTTTTATTTTGGTTATTCCTTTTCTTGAAATAACATTTTTTACAAAATCATAATATGCATCTTGATCTTTTGTTCTGATTTTTAGCATTAGTTCCCAGTCCCCTGTTATAACGTCAACGCTTTCAATTTCTGGATGTTTAACGAGTTCGTTTCCTATTCGTTCTGGATCTCCGTATTCGTCAGGTGATAGGGTTATTAAAACAAATACACAATATCCTTCACCTATTTTTTTATAATCAAAAACTGCTTTGTAGGTTTTTATTGCACCTTCTTGTTCGAGCTTTTTTATATTGTAATGAAGGGTTGTTGAAGGCTCTTGTAGTTTTTTTGCAACTCTTGAAAGTTGGGGTGTTGCATATCCTTTTTTGAACAGACTTATGAGTTTCGGCGTTATGTCTTTCACTATGTTTTCGTATGATATTCGAATATTTATAAAGTTTTTGGTATTTATTCGAATAATCTACAACAAATTATAAATGCTTAACAACCACTACTAAATAGTAATTAGTCGAATGGACTTAAAACATGGAATTGAAAAAATGAAACAAATAATGCAAACAAACAAAGGCGGTTGTGCGTATCAAAGCAAAAGTTGCAACCCAACAAGAATTAGACGAAGGGATGCAAATCTCAACTGAAGCAGTAGTTGATGTGCTTTGGATGGATGCGTGCTTTCACATGAACGTCAAAGAGCTTGAATTAGTAAGAATTGATGATTTGCTATGCCCAACACACACATTCGGAAAAGTAGTTGCTCAAAACGAGAACACATTGGTTGTAGCAACAAATTCGAGTGCAGCGAATGGAATTGACTTGATAGCAATTCCGATAAAGTGGATTAAATCCATAATGATTTGTGTAAGTTAAAAAACTTAATAAAAAAACTAAAGGAGGTAAAAAAAATGATTGGAACAATGTTAATTGGAATGATGGTTGCGTTAGTGGCCACAGTAACTATGATGAACCAGTATTTGACAAACAGCGACCATCGCCGTTTATCTTACGGTGGTAATTCATCTGTTGCAAAACGTACTCCTGCTCCAATAATAGAACCAGAACCAATGCCAAAACCAGTTTATGGAACTATGATTGACTTAAGAGCTGTTGGTTTGGACGAGCTTCGACTTTTAGATAGGGCTTATGCTGGAACTAAAAGAGGAGAAGTGATTCATGATTTGCGAAAAGAACGAGTTATGAATAAACGAACTAGATCATTGGAATTTCGAGAAACAAGAGATAAATTCATTGATGACATTTGTACTCGAAAGTTAGATCCTGTGACTGTTGCGCAATTAGAGAAGATATTGCGTTAATTTTTTTTTATTTTAGTTTTTTAATTATTTAAAAAATTTGCCAAAATTTCTAATTTTGAACATTTTTAATTAACTTTATAAATGAGTTATTTTTCTCTAATGTTAAGGATGACTCGGTCGTAAGGCTTGGTCAGGCTGGATAAGGACTAATTCTTATTCGAGCGGAGAACTAAAAAATGGCAAGAATGCACTCTAGAAAAAGAGGAGTTTCAGGAAGCACAAAACCTTCCAAGAAAACAGTCCCTTCGTGGGTTAAGTACAAAGGAAAAGAAGTAGAGATTTTAGTTGTAAAATACTTCAAAGAAGGAAAATCGCCTTCACAAATTGGTTTATATCTGAGAGATGTATATGGTATTCCTGACGTTAAATTATTAACTAAGAAATCAGTTACAACTATCTTGGGTGAACGAAAACTTCTTCCAGAAATACCTGAAGATTTAATGGCTTTAATTACAAAGTTTATTTTCTTAACTAAGCATATGGAAGAGAACAAACATGATATGCCTGGTAAAAGAGGTTTACAATTAACTGAAGCTAAAATTAACAGATTGATCAAATATTACAAGGCATCTGGTAAGTTACCTGCTGACTGGAAATTCGATCAAAAGAAAGCTAGACTTTATCTAGAATAAAGTTAATTTTTTATTTTTTATTTGTTTTTATTACTTTTGAGTAACAACAAAACGAAACTTTTATATATTAGTTACTCATACTTTTTCTTAATATATTATTAATTTAATTAAACAAAATACTGAATTAATGGAGATAGTTAAAAATGGCACTCATAAT
>CALDOJ010000030.1 GCA_937912225.1 Candidatus Woesearchaeota archaeon
TTAGTGAGCGACAAGTAGCGGCCAAAAACAATGTTTTTGAGCATGCGACGTTGGCAACTCAATATCTAAGAAGAAATTGTTTCTTTTTAAAATTAACTATATCTGTGCATGTTTAAGAAAGATCTTATTTCTTCAAATGACTCATTACATTCTGAAACAAGAACGTCTTCCATCTTGCTAGTATACATTCGATAAACAAATTTATCGACGAGAGTTCTTACAAAATAATAGAATGGTTTTGTTTCCCATGCATTCTCATAGTCTGTTATAAAGAAAGCAGTAAATCTCATTAAAACTTGTCCTTTCCAAAGTTTTTGTTTAATTTTATTTTTAGTTTCAACTTCAACTTCTTTTAAATTAGTAAATCTGGCTTCAATTCTAATTTCGTATTTTGCATAATCAGTAATTTTCTTATAAGGTCTAAGTTCAAGTTCAATTTGTTTAGAATCTTCATCTACAAACTCATAATTTTTCACTTCTTTTTTATCATACCTGTGTTTGTTAAACCATTGATCAATAGTACTATATAATTGTTTGATATCTATTAAGCCTTTATATTTAAGCTCTTTTCCTTCAATTAGTGTTTTTATCTCTGCCATAAGGATTTCAACTCTTTTTAGTATGCGTTTGTATCAGTTTCCATCTTTAAATAATTTTTTATTTGAGTTTGTAAAGCGTAATTCTCATATTCTTGATAATCTTCGTTAAGAATTTTTATTTCGTTTTTTTTCATTTTTTTAACTAATGATCCTAAGAATTCGTTGAAAGCACTACCAGTATATTTATTAGTCCAATCAATATCAAAACCTGTACTTACTTTAAACAGAATTCTTCCAGTCATTCGTTTAACTTTTTTACCATTTTCAACAGCATCAATTTCTTTAGCATCCCACGCCCACATATCTATTTTGAAAACGTAACGATAGTAAGAATTAATTCTTCTTTGAGCACTAATTACAACTCTAATTTCATTACCAAGAGCGTTTCTTTTCTTATCCTTATATCTATCTTCTTGAACAAAATATTGTCTGTCATAAAGAAAAGCTAGAATCATTTGATAGGTGCCTTCAAAATCATAAAGACCTTTATGTTTGATTAAAGTTGTTCCAGTATCTACATACTCCATTCTAAGTCTTATTCTGAGAAAAGAATATATAAAAGTTGTTATTTTAGAACAGAAAATTTTTAGTTTATTTCAGTCTAAGTGTTTCTAAATTTCTTGGAGCAATGGTTTCTATATTATATGCTTTGTGAATTGATCTACTTAGATCCAAACATCTAGAATTTTCTCCGTGATTAACAATAACTTTTTTAGGTTTTGGATTACATTTGGCAACGAAGTTCATTAATTCTCGTCTATCAGAATGACCTGTAATTTCAATTCTATGAATCTCAATTTTTAACTCTAAAACTTCATTCTTTTGACCATTTTTGAAAGAAATTTCTTTAACTCCTTGCATGATTCTTCGTCCAAGACTTCCTTCGCCTTGATAACAAGTAAATACAAGTGAGTTCTTAGGATTATCTCCAATTTGTTTTAAATATTCAACAGAAGGTCCTCCCACAAGCATACCTGAAGTAGCTAATAAAATACAAGGTCCTTTCTCTTCGATAATTTCTCTTCTTTCCTTAGCGCTTCCGACTTTTTTAATATTCTCTGCTAAGAAAGGATTGTTATCTTTGTGAAAGATTTGTTGTCTTACAGTGTTGTTTAAAAATTCTGGATAAGCTGTATGAATTGCAGTAATATCCCAAACCATACCATCAATATAGATTGGTATGTCAGCCATTTTTCCTTCTCTAATAAGTCTTTCAATAAGAACAATAATTTCTTGAGCTCGACCTGAACCAAGAACTGGAAGTAATACTTTACCACCTCTTTTAACTGTGTCAGTAACGATCTTTGTTAGAATATTATCTTGTTCTTTAGGACTGCCCATAATAGCTTCTCGAGCCCCATAAGTACTTTCAATCATTAAAGTTTCTAATCTTGGAAAGTTTGTTGCTGCTGGAGCTAAAAGATTAGTTTTTGCATATTTTAAATCTCCTGTATATACAAAATTATGAAGTCCGTTTCCAATGTGAATGTGAATCATTGCACTTCCAAGAATATGTCCTGCATTATACAAAGTGATTCTGACATCTGGTGTAATATCAGTTACTTCTTCATAATCAAGTGTAATTGTGTGTTTAACAGTTTCTTTTACATCATCGCTTGAATAAATTGGTTCTTTTGCTTCTCCACGAGAAATTTTGATCATATCAAGTTGTAAAAGAGCTGAAACATCTCTTGTTGGAAGAGTAGAGTAAACAGGTCCTCTATAGCCATATTTGAATAAATAAGGAACTAAACCTGAGTGATCAACGTGTGAATGCGAAATTATAACTGCATCCAATTCTTTAATATCGAATTCTGGTGCTTCAAGATGAGGATATGGTTGATCTTTAGATGCAACATCAATACCGCAATCAAGTAAAATTCTTGATTCTGGTGTTTGCAAGAATAAACATGATCTTCCTACTTGTCGTCCACTGCCAAGTATTGTTAATCTAACCCATTCTTCTTTTCTTTGTCTTAACCATCCATTATAGATTCTTTCACCTGTTTTGTGAAGAAACTTTCTTCTATAATCTGAATTTTGGTATAAAACAGAACGAATATTTTCAATTAATTGACTTCTAATCGCAGGAGTTCTTTTAATTAAAGGAACCCATAAAGTCTCTGATTTAATTTTTTGTAAATTTTCTCCTTCTCGTCCAATAGCTGAACCTGGTTTTTCAACTTCTAAAACAACCATTGACCTTTGAGGATCAAAAATAATATTATCAAGACCAGCTTCTTTTCCAATAATTTTCTTAATTTTCTTTTCTGCTTCTTCTTGGTCCATACAAGTTGTTGGGTCAGGTCTTAATTCGATTCGTTTTTTGATTTTATTAACTATTTGTTTAATTATACCTTTATCGTCTAGAAAGAACTCTTTATTCTTTGTATATAGAACAATATTTGCTCCTTCAAAACCGGCATCACTTATCTTATTTTCAGGTAAGTGCTTCATTATTTCTTTTAAAATATCAGACATACTAATTACCTCTCTTAATACAATAATATAAATTAACTTGTAAAAAGAATTTAATTTTTATTTTTTGTTTGTTTATTGAATTCTAGTATTGAGCATTTTGTGAAATGCTTTTCTTATACCTTTTTTTTCTATGACGAAAACATCTACTCCTTCGCCGCTAGCTGAATCTCTTTGAATAGCTGCGTTCAAAGATTGTATCACAAGATTAACTCCTTCTTCTTCTGACATTCCTGCTTTGAATTTTGTTTCAAGGACTCCATAAGCCATCATACTTCCTGAACCGCTTGATACGAAATCATTAAGTTCAGCAATTGACCCATCAGGGTATAAATCAAATAAATGTTTATCAGTGTCATATCCTCCGATTAAGAAATGACTTACTCCTGGTATCATGGACATTTTTCTAATGTTTGCATAAACCATGCTTGATAATAAATTTGCACTTTCTTCTACAGTTGGTTGTTTTTTTGTTCTAAGCTCTTTAAGTTTTAATTCTGCTTTGATTAATTTAACCATTAATTGAATATCTGATACTGTTCCAGCAGTTGTGACTGCTAAATAATCATTTATTATTTGAACTTTATCAACGTCTTTATTCGCTATGAAATGTCCTGCTGTAGCTCTTTTGTCAGCTCCTAGAATAATACAATCTTTACAAACTACACCCACAGTTGTAGTTCCGGTTTTTAATACTTTTTCCATCCTAATATCACCTTTTAAACATTTAGATTTAAGAACTAATAGCAAATGTGAATAAAAGTTTATTTAAAAAGTTTACGTTTTTTATTCTTATCCTACGTTTATAGACAGATAACCTGTACTGTTATGAGTTAAATGAGTTAATGTTTGATCTGAACCTTTGAATTTAAAAATGATTATTATTTGTTCTTTTTGTCCTACATAAGATTCTTCATTGCATTCTCTAAATTCTAATTGACAAAGCCTTGTAGGTGTCCAAGCTTCGCCAGTGCTTGCAACTAATGTATCGCTGCTCGGATTGGCAGTCCATGACGGGTTAGAACCTTCATGAGGACAGATAATTGATACTCCGCCTGTTCCTCCATTTCCACAAACATATTCTTCGCCAAGCTCATTTTCTAAAATTATATTGTTCGCAATTATTTCTTTATTCATAAGATTTTGTAATTTTATGTATAAATCAAATTTATTATCATCTTGTCTTTGTAATGCAAATTCTGTACATAAAAAATTTGCTCCAAACTCACATTGTTCAGCAGTGAATTTTTCCATGTTGAAAAAATCAAAATAGTACAAAACACTAAATGATAATAACATTACTGAAGCAACAATCATGTAAATATTTAAGTGTTCAATGGCTATTTGACCTTTAGAATTAATTTTATTGGACATTCGCATAAATCCTTCCAGCTATAGTGTGTTGTTGAGTATTGATTCCTTTTCGTTTAAAAGTAAGTTGTATGTTGATATCTTCTTTTAATCCTTTGACAACTGATTGATCACAACCAGAGAATTTGAATTTACAAATAGTTCCAGGATTCCATTGATAATCTCCAAGCATTGTTAAATCTGGAACTGTTGAAATTGCAGACCAGTTAGCTGTGTCTGTATCAAAAGGACACCAAACCTCAAAACCAGGGTCTTCATTACATTCATATTCTTGTTTCGTTTTAGCATCAATAATATTGACTTTTACTGGCTCAATTGCTCTTTCAAGGTCATTACGAAAGTTTACAAGCATATTATAGTTATTATTATCTACTTTTTTGAGTACAAACTCTCCACATACAATATTTGCTCCGAATTCACATTGCTCTGCAAAATATTTTTCTGGATTGATAACATCGAAATACATTAATGCACTAATTGTTGCTAGAACTCCAAATATAGCCCACAAGTAAGTTGATAAGAATTCTATTGCTGCTTGTCCTTTCCTAGCACCTCTTTTCATGTTCATTATTTAGAATTATTTCTTATATAAATCTTTTCAAAGATTTATGCTCAAAAAAGTATTTTTAGATTGTATAAATATTATCATAAAAAAATAGAAAAAGAAAAAATGCTCAGAACTAAAAGTTCTGGCAAGTTTTTTTAATAAAAAAAATTATTTAGGAAATAGTTGCAATTAAATCGCCAGTTGCAATTCTTGAATAACTTACTCCATAAGCGGTTTTAAACCAGGTAATTTCAAGATTAAACTTTTTCTTTTCTCCTGCTTGAATATTGCCTGCATCGGCATCTGAGAAATTATGTCCCATATTACCTAAATCAGCTTTTTGGAATGCAGCTATTTTAATTTGACTACCGGTTGTAAATGAACTGTTAATTACTGCGTTTCCTGATTTAGGGTCTAAAATTCTAATTTGTGTTATATTAATTTCATCTCCTAAATTATTAGCCACAGAAAGTCTCCAACTATCTTCTGTTATGGAAAATGCATCACATTCAATTTCTCCTGATAGTTTACATCTTTCTGGAACGAATCTGTCCGGATTTAATACTCCAAAGTATGCTAATGCTCCAATCATAACAAGAATGATTAAAAACGCCCAACCATATGTTGTTAGGAATTCAAGTGCTGCTTGTCCTTTTTTATTGAATTTCATTTTTTTCATTACCTCTTATTTTTATGGTGATACCGTAGCTACAATGTCTCCGGTTGTTGTTCGAATAAAATTAGGTCCTGCTGATGATTTGTACCATTTTAATTCCATGTTAAATTTAAGCTTTTCACCTGCAGTAAGAGTCATAGTACTAAAAGTTGAAAAATTTCCATCTGATCCATCATCTGCTAAATCTACACTATTAAAAGCATTAACTGTTCTATTAATTCCCATTATAGGTAATAATTCGGTGTTTCCTGTTTTTGGATCGGTTAATTTTAAACTAATAATTACAATTGCATCTGCTAAGTTGTTTTGTAAATTTAGTCTTATGCTGTTAGTTGATAATTGGAATGTGTTACATTCAATTTCTCCAGTTAGTTTACATCTTTCTGGGATGAATCTTTCTGGACTTAATACTCCAAAGTAAGCTAGAGCTCCAACCATTACTAATATAATCAAGAACGCCCAACCATAAGTTGTTAAGAATTCTAAAGCTGCTTGTCCTTTTTTATCAAAGAATCTCATATTTTCTACACCTCAAGTTTTTTTTTTAAATAATATCTTCTTTTATTCTGCTTTATACTATATAAATATTGCGATTTATTGATGTGCAACTTTTTGTTCACATATCAATATTCAAAAGACTTTGTTTATTCAGGTCTTTTGTTTTATTGGTTTGTTTAGACTGCAAGTCCACCGAATAGTTTTGTTAATACATTGATAAATATAAAGTATAAAATTATTGAACTTGTAAAGAAAACTGGTATGTATTTTAGTCCTCCTTTAATATCTCCTCGGTCAATAATTGAGATTATCATTGATGAGAATGACGAGATAATTCCTATTGCTACAACTGAGAATGTTCGAAAGTCAGATTCTTTTATGCTTGATGATGATACTGATAATGGCATTGATGCCATTGATGATGTTGCTCCGCTTAATTGACTAGTTACTCCAAGAATGATTTTAAGTAATTGAGCTGATAGTGCGAATAGAGCTGGTGTTATAAAAATAACAATCGACCCTAAGAATATAATGTATGTTACAGTTGCTGCTCTTAATTCTTGTTTTAAGAGGTAAACTTTTTTTAAGTCTTCTATTACTCGATCTATTATATCTACTATTCTTCCTCCGCTTTCTACTTCTCCAATTATTAAATTAATTGATCTTCGAAGTATTGGCGAATCATATTTCATTGAAAATTCTGTCATTGCATCGCTAACGTCATTTCCTGTAAGTACTTTTTTTGAAGCAAGAGTTATTTCTTTTGCCAGTATTCCAAATTCAGGTTTTATAGCTGCCCATAATGATTTTTCAAAAGCCATTCCTCCTTTCAAGTTAGTTGATACTAGTGTTAAATAGTCTGGAAGCGCTTCTTCTATTAGTTTTGTTCTCTTATAAATCTCAATGTTTAAATAGAGATAAATTATCATTATTGTAAAAAATACTATTGCTGTTTGTATGACGAACCACGAGATGAAAGTCATTATTAGAACAATAAAGCTTCCCATTGTTGATATTGGGTTGA
Source organism: Candidatus Woesearchaeota archaeon (assembly GCA_937912225.1). Classification (GTDB taxonomy): domain Archaea; phylum Nanobdellota; class Nanobdellia; order Woesearchaeales; genus JAHIUF01. The sequence goes on from CALDOJ010000030.1 coordinate 7,194, forward strand.
ATATTAATGAAAAATAGATTAGATAAGTTATTACTAATGTAACCCAGAATAGCCCTCCAAAGAATTTGTATGGAACTTCATTAACTCCTGCTTTTAATAAGTATTCTCTTAATTCTGGTCGAACTCTTTCAGGTACGAACGCTTTTCCAAATTGTTCTAGGTATAAAATATTGTCCATTTTTTTTAGATGTTAACGTTTGGTCTTATTGATTTGAAAACAGATATGAATACAAAGTTAATAATCATTAATAGTATTGCAAGACCCATGAATAATAGTAGATCTGCACTTATGCTTACCATACTTGCAACAACTACGAACATTGTCAGCCCTAATGATGGCATAACTACTGCAAGGAGCATATAAAACATTGTAACGCTTCCTAGTTTTTTACCATATCGTTCAATTTCAATTAATTGTTCGCTTGCTATTTGGTCAAGTGTTGCTTCGAGTGATTTAGTAACATCAATTCCTATTTTTAAAGCGTTGTTGATTTGAAATAATATTTTCCTCATCCTTTTTGATGGACTATACTTTGCTGCTTTTTCAAGTGCTTCTTCTAATGGTGTTCCAGTATCTATATCTCGTATTATTTCTTTAAAATAATCATTTGCAACTCCGTAACTTCTTGAAGCATCTGTTAATGCATTTATTAGTGGTGTTCCAGAATTTAGTTTTACAAGCAAAAATCTTCCTGCAAATAATACTTCTTGATCAATCATTTTTTGTCTTTTTAGAATTTGTGTTTGTGCAGTTTTGAAAAGCACAGTGAATATAATTAGCGAGATTATCATGAATGCAATTGGTATGACTATCAGTGAAAGATTCATTTTGTCAACCATAAAGAATACGAGAACTGTTAATGACACGCCTGCAAATAGAGTATTTTTTACTGTTTTTTGTATATATTCTTCTGGTTTATCTCTGATCTTTGCAACCCATAAATCTCTTTTTAGATTTGGAAACTTTGATGCGATTCTAGTGTAAATAGACATTTTATTCTAGTTTTAGTCTTCCAAGATAATACTTAGCTAATGTTTCTCCGACTTCGTTAACTTCTTCAATGTTGTTTTTCACCATCCATTGTAATATTTTTACTTTTTGTTCTATTTCAAATTCTAATTCGTCTCTTGTAAATCCAGTGTATAATTCTAAAGTTTCCATCATTGTTTCTGATTCAGTTATTTTTTCAATAACATCTTTTTGAACGTTTAATTTCATGATGACTCTTGAGTCTCCACTAGCGTTTACTTCTGCTATTTGTAATGTTCTTCTTTTTCCTGTTCTTCGATTTCTGTTTTGAACTAGAATTAGTGATAATGATGCAAGCATTGGTTTTGGAATATCAATTGGGGGGTTTGTAAGTCTCATTACTACTTCTTCTGCATTGTTAGCGTGAATTGTTGCATATACTGAGTGACCTGTATGCATTGCTTCCATTAATACTTGTGCTTCTTCTTTTCTTCTAATTTCTCCAACTAATATTCTGTCCGGTCTCATCCTTAAAGAGTTTACTAGTAAATCAAGCATTTCAATTCCGCCTTTTCCTTCCGGGTTTGGAAGTCTTGTTTCCATTGGAACCCAGTGTAGGTTTGATGGAAGTGTAAGCTCTCTTGTATCTTCGATTGAAATTATTCTTTGGTTTGGTGGAAAGAAATTTCCTAATACATTAAGCATGGATGTTTTTCCTGATCCTGTTCCTCCAGCGACTAGTATTGATAATTCGTTTTGCATTGCTAGCCATATGAATGCTGCTGCTTCTAAGGATGTTGTTCCTGCTTTGATGAATTTTGTGATTGTCCAAGGGTCTGCTGCGAACTTTCTAATCGTAATGGTGTTTCCTTTGCTTGAAATTGGCATTAATGTCGCGTTTACCCTGTCTCCGGTCATTAAGTGAGCGTCCATTAGTGGTTTTAAAGTTGTAATTTCTTTTCCTACATCTCTTCCAATCATGGTTGCATAATGTCTGATTCTTGCTTCTGTTATGATTTTAATGTTTGTTTCTAGCCAACCATGTTTTCGATGGTAAACCCATACTGGTTCTGAGTGATTATTGATTACAATTTCTTCTAATTGTGGATCCATTAGTAGAATTTCAATTTTTCCTAATCCTAAGTTTTCTTCAATTAGATAATTGACTAACATGTCTACTGTTTTACGATCTGTTTTTGGAAAATATTTGTTGATTAGATTTCTGATTTCATGTTGGAATCGTGATTTAATATCTGTTAATTCTTTGTCTTCTGACCGTTCAATTTCTGTCATGTCAACTTTTGTTACGAATTCTTGTCTTATTTTTTCTAAGATAAGTTTTGTTGTATCACTGATGTTGGTGATTGATGCAGCGTATTGAGCTACTGGTTTATCTTCGTATGCAATAATACTAATTTCTACTATTATATTGTTTACATTAATGGAGTATTTATCTATTAAGTCTTCTTTTGGTTTTTGTTTTTCTTCGGTCATGTTTTTTGTATTATTTTTATTTGTTTTAATAAGTTTATTTTGTGAGTAATTTCTTTTACTAATTCTTCAAATTTTGTTTTTTCTTCCATCATATTAGTTGGCATTCTTGTAATTTGATGTTTTATTTCTAATAATTTGATGTTTGCTTCTTCTAGTTGTCTGTTTTTTAGTAATTGAATTACTTCGTGTATTTGTTGTTTTAAATAATAAGTTGTTCTTTCTTCTTTAGATAATTTTTTTGTTGGTTTAATTATGACTTTTTGTTTTCTAGTTTTAAGTTTTTTCCTGAAAATTTTTTCTGCTTGTCTTATATGGTTGTAGACATCTAATGTGTGAGTGTACATCTTAACTTTTTCTTGTTTGTAAGCTTTTGGAAACTCTTCAAAGACAGTTTTTAACTTTTCATATTCAAGCATTGATTTTTTTAATTCTCTCTTTTTTAAGAAACTAGTTACATTCTTTGTAAGCATTCTAGTTTGTCTATTTGTTTTAATTATAACTTGTCTTTTCTTTAATAATGCTTTAAAACTATCTTTAGATTTTGGTTTAGGAACAGAAGTTTTGATGTCTATTGGTTTAACTATTGGTGGAGGTGGTGGTGGGATGTTTTCTATTGTGGGTTTGATTTCTGTTTTAGTTTCTATTGGTTCTGGTGTTATAATTTTAGGTATTGGAAGTTCAGGAAGTTTTGGAATTGGTTTGATCTCTTTTTTAGTTTCTATTGGTTCTGGTGTTGGAAGTTCAGGAAGTTTTGGAATTGGTTTGACTTCTTGTTTAGTGTTTGTTTTAGCTTCTGATTGAATTATCACATCAGGTGTTGGGAATTTTGAAACTTCAGAGGTTTTTTCATTAGACTCGTTTGTTTCTTTACTCTTTAGTTTAATTTCTGGTTCAGGAGGATTTGGTATGTTATTTGTTATTATGTTTTCTGACGGTTTTAATTCTGTTCCTATTTTGTGAAGATTAAAAATTGATTTTAATTTATCAAGAACTGATTTATGTTCTATTTTTTCTATTGTTGGTTTAGGAACTTCTCCTTCAGGTATAATATCTTCTTTAACCTTTAGTATTGGAATTTCTATTTCTGGTTTTGTTAATTCTAGTTTATTTGGAGCTAATTCTTTTCTTTTTTCTTCTAATTCATTATTTGTTTTTTCTAGTTCTATTATTTGATTGTAAATATTTACTGTATGGTCATAGAGCTCTTTTTTTTCTTCTTGATACTCTTCAGGGAACGCATCTAAGACTGCTTTTAAGTATTTATACTCTAATCTTGCATCTTTAATGTTATTAGTTTTAAGATAAGAACTAATCTTGTTAGTTATGGTTTCAGTAATTTCTTTTGCTTTTGCAATAATTTTGTCTTTTTCTTTAAGTTCTGTTCGAGTTGTTGTTTCTTTTTCATCTTGTAAGTCATTTTCAAGCTTTTTGATTTGATAAAAAGTTGTTATTACTTCATTGAATAATTTTTCTTTCTCTTCTTTAAACTTTTCAGGGAACTGATCAAACTTAACTTTCATAGTCTTATATTCAATCATGGAAGCCATCAAATCTCTTTTTTCAAGATAAACTTTAATCTTATCAGTTCCATCATAAACCGCATCAATTATTTTTTGTCTTCTACCTTCTTCAGCAAGTTTTTCTTGTTTAGAAACTTCATTAAGTTTTTTTTCAAAAACACCTTCTTCTTCAAGTTCTCTAACTTCTTCATCAAGTTGTTTTCCACTATCTTTTTTCTTACTGTGTCTTTTTATCTCCATGTAAATGTCATCAAGAAGCACGCTAAGTTTTTTCTTTTCAATCTTATTAGTTGATTTTGCAAATCGACCTTTTACTTCATCAAAAATGTTTTTGGCTTTTGTAAGATCATCTTTATCTAAAGCTCTAATTAAGTCTTGATAGTAGTCTTGTTGAAAGTTGAAAAAATCGGTTTCTTCTTCTACATTTTCAATTTTAGTTCTTTTCTTTTCTTCTTCTCTCTCCAAGAATTCAATCATATCTCTTTCTATAAAAGTTCCAAAGTTCATATTACATCTTTATTATATTTTTTTTATAATTTATCCACAATTCTTCTTGATTAAAAAAACCTTTTTTTCTAGCTTCCCTGAAAAAGAACTCTTTCTTTTTTTCCATTTCTTGTAACAAATGATTCTTCCAAAGATTGTTAACATTTTCTGCTGGAATGTCTTTTTCTTTAGCTTTTTTGTTAAATGCGTCTTTAAATTCATCTATTGAAACTTCTTCTTCTACAATAACTGCTTTCTTTTCTTCTTTTGGTTGATTTAAATAAATATATGGTTTAGTAAATTTATATTCTACTCCCAGAATTTTTTCTTCAACTAAGAAATCAACCCATGATTGAACAACTTTTAATGAAACACCTAATACTTTAGCAGCTTCTTCTGTAGCTACTTTATTCTTCCCTTTAAGAAATTCCAATAAGTCATCTACACCAGTAGTTATAGTTCCCTCTACCATGGTTTATTTTATTATCAGAACGGTATATAAACTTTGTTAATTATTCTGGAGTGGTTAGCAGACACCATTATTCAACCAATCGCTCCTTGTTAAATTATATGGTGGTGTTGCTAAATGAATGAAATCTAATATAAATTCAGAACCAAACCCTGTTATAGTGTATAATGATGTTGGGTTACCAAAATCACAAATCCAATCAACATTTTTCAAAAATACAAAATCAACATAAGAAGTATTATCATCTGGACTAACATCTTGTGGACGTATAAATGATTCAATTCTATAAGCTGCAAATTTGTCCATAGTAGTATCAGTTAATCGTTCCATAAAACTCATGGCAAGGTAATCTGTAGAACCTCCAGCTCCATCATCAATATTTATAACTCCTGGAAAAGTTCTATAATCTTGAGCATTTAGAAAATCTAAAGTTGCACTATTGTTCCATTTTGTAATAGTTGTTTTTTTGAAAGTGTTTGAAGCGATTCCTTTTGCAGGTCCATAAGAATTATAAATTGGATCTTCTAATCCTACAATTGAAATAGTTGTTTCTAATCTTTCATTTGGTTGACTCCATTTTGCATATGAATGATCAGCATTATAAGTTATATTAATCCAAGTTTTCAATTCAAAAGAACCTATTTGTTCAATACCTATATCTAAAACAGAATATGTTAAATCAATATTTAATTCGTCAAGGAATAATGCAGCAACTAAATCGAGTAGACTAGGAACTGTTTTATCATCAATGTCAGTCATGAAAGGACAATCAGTGCTAGTGCCATCTATGAATCCTGTTTGAACACAGTTTTTATAACTATTATTTATATCTCCTGTGTCTGAGTAGAAAGTGCTTGTATCTTCAATGTATTGAATCATTCCTTGTAACGCAGTGTATCCAGAAATCTCTAAACTTCTTAATACATAGCTTTCAAAATTCTCAACATGTTCGTTTAATACTCTGATTTGGGTATTTGCAAAATTAACTTTTTCATCAACCGGACTTTGTTTAGTTGCAGTAAACATTGTTGAAAACAGTGCTGCAATCATAACCGATAAAAAGGTGAACATAATGGCTTTTTTATTCAACTCCATATTAACACCTCAGTTATTGCGGGCCCAAATATTTCTGACTCGCTTAATTTGAAAAAAGTTAATTTTCTAGATGCTAAAGCGAAATCAGATGTTTCAAAACTATCAAGATTTCTGGAGGCAATAACAGTTCTCAAACCATTATTTTCAATAGTATAATTATAACCGTATTGAATTGGTAGAATTGCATTCATTAAATCTACTGTAAGATTTTCTGCACAATTTAGATTATCTCCAATTCCGCAAGTGCCAGGGTCGTTATCATGAAATATTGCTATTTGTTGTAAATAAGTATTATCTATATTTGCTATTTCACCATCATTAATCATATCAAGAACGACAGCATCTATGAATTCATGAATCTTTGCATTTACTAAAAAAGAAGTTATATCTTGTGCCAATACATAGCTTTGTTTTGTATCAGCGGTATTAAGATATGAATTAAAAATGATGACTAAACTAATTAAAAGAATTGTTCCTCCAATCATTGCATCTAGAACGAAAAAGTATGATCCTCTTTTTTTCATGTTTGTATTCTTTCTTTTGTCATTAAAAAACTTTTCGAAAATAGAAGTTTTAACAAAAGACTAAGTCATCTTTAATTGGTCTTTTGGAATAATAGTTTGCTTAGCCAATTATACAACACTATTTGTTGCCAACTATAATTATAGAAAACTATATATAATAGTGCATGCATAAGAGATTAAAAGAGGGTAGGTACATTGAAGAAGTTTTTCATATTATTCGCACTGTTAATTTCTTTTAATCTTGTCTCAGGACTGCAAGCTTCTAATGTTCAATTTTTTCGAAGTAATCAAGAAATAGATTATGTTTCTTTTAATCCTTTAGCAGTTGACTTACATTTTGATGTTACTAGTGATAATTTATTATCAATATTCGTTGACCTTTCTGTTTTGAACAGAATATATGGTCATAATACTTATGTTGGTTTGGGACAATGTGATTTGAATGGTTCAACTTATCATTGTATTTATGAAGATTTAATTTTAGGTTTGACTAATGCAAATGTTGAATTAGAATTCAGACTTGTGAATACAACTGGAGATGAATTTTTTATCACTATTCCTTATACTTTTACAATTGATAATACTAGACCAAGTGTTTCTTGGATGGGAACTGATTCTTGTTTAGATGATATTTGTTATGTTGCTGATAATATGATGAGCGATGTTATTATTCAGTTAGAAGATGGTCTTGGAAATTTTGATAAAAAAATGGTTTTCTTTGATTTTGATGGTTCTAAACATTGGGTTGATAATTGTACTGGAACTAATTGTCATGGATTAGTTCGACCATCATGTAACTCTGGTGACCAATTAAAATTAATGATAAGTTCTACTATGGGTGTGCCTAGTCAAGATGATGCAGGTAATCCTATTTCAGGAGGAATGAATTCAGTATGGGTGACTTGTGACTCTGACGCACCTCAATTATTAGATATAGCAGTTGAGTCAGATTCTGATTATGGACAAATTCAAGAAGGGGACACTCTTACTATAACAATTAATTTGACTGAAGAAGTTGGAGCTGTAACTGGCACAGTTAATTTATCTGAATTAAATGGAGATGGAGTTAAAACTGTTGAATGCGTTGAATTCTACGGAGTTCATACATGTGAATGGTCTGTATCTGGAATTGATGCAGGAACGACTGAGTTAGAGTTTAGTTTCGAAGATACTGCAGGAAATATTTTAGAAACTCCTTTTGTATTTGAAGTATTACCAACAATTGGAGATAGAGTTCCTGATTGCTTTACAATATCAACAGATCCGATTGCTCCTGGAAGTATCGACCGAATAATGTTGCAATTAGCTTTGGATAATAATATTCCTTTTTCATCATTTGGTGGTTTTAAAATTAATCACCGAACATGTAATAATCCTACTGTTTTAAATCAACAAATAACTGATTGTGTTTATAAAGTTGGTAATAATATTTCTTCATATAACCCTTTTAGAGAACGAATAATACTTGATAAAAAACTTGAGTTTGGGAATAATAATAAAATTGAATTTGAGTATAAAAAGTTAAATGCTAATCATTTAGAAAACGATTTTGAATATATTTGTAATATATCTATAGCGGTTGCTGATAGTATGGGTGTTTATGATGTTGAGGAAATTGAAACAGTCACTTATGAGTTTAAATTTATTAATTCTATACTAGGAACACCTGGTGAAGCATTTATTGAAAAAATCGAAGAATGGGAAAATAAAGATTTAGTTGATAATAACTTCTTAGATTTTTTAGATCGAACAGCTGCAACTCTTAATGATCTTTGTGCAGTTGGTGTTGCTTTAGATTATGTTGAAGCAGCAGGTGTTGCTACTGAAATTGTTGGTAAAGCTATTGAAGGAGTAACTTTAGCAACAACTGGTGTTGCTTTGAAAACTGTTACTCGTGCTGGTTCACAAACTTATAAGGTGGGGAAAACTGCTGAAGATGCTATGAAAGCAGGTGCTGTTGGTGAGCTAGGAGCTGTTATTCGTGGCGAAACAGAAGGTAATTGGGCTTTGGGAATTTTAGGAAAAGCTTGTTCACTTACTTCTTGTTCGTTATCTGATGAAATGGCTGATCAAGGAGCTGAAGCTACTTGGACTGAAAATTTTATGATTGATGATTATACTGAAAATTTAAATGCGATGGATCCTGCTGAAAGCATATTATCTGCTGCATCATTGGGTTGTTGGCCTGCTGTAGCTGGTCATATTAAATCTTATAGGGATAATCAATGTAGTGTATTGGCTTGTTTTAAAGAAAGTTCTTTACATGGGATTGATGTTAATGGTTGTGAAGCTATTAATGATGCTTATATTTGTTCTACTTTAATTGGAACTGCAGGAGAATTAATAGGTCCTGTAAGATTTGTTAAAAATGCGATTGATAATGCTGCAACATATGTTAAATATCTTGTTCCTAATGTATTAATTGGAGCTTCTAAACAATGGGGTTGTGATTGGGCTGATGATGGTTTGGAAACGAAATCTGCTTGGGAAATTACTATGTGCGATATTCCTGATTCTTTAGGAAGATTCATACTTCAAGGTTCTTTAACAGAAAATACTAGAACTTATCATTATGCTCCGACTGAAAATATTTGTCAATATGCACTTTGTAGTATTGAAGATATTGAAAGTGGTGCTTGTGAAAAACCAAGTACTAGCTGGTTAGCTCAATTTGGAGCTTTACCAAGACCAACTGATGAAGATTTAAGAAGTTTTAATCAAAATATTCAGAGAGATAATCTTCTTGGAAAATATACTGCTGGAGAACTTGTACGTTCTTTAACGCGTGTTTGGAGAGAAAAGCGTGGTGGTGAAGATGTTGAACCTGCTTCTGATTTAGATAAAGATATTGTTGAACAAGTGTTTGAAGGTCAGGATGTGGATACGGTTGCAGAAGAAGATATTCGAGATCTAGTTGCTGATAATGGTGCATTAAATACTAGAGTCGAAGAAATGAATACTGAAGAAGGTAGAAGATCAGAAGAGGATTTAGGAGAAGAAGATCTTCAACGAACTCAAGAAGCAAATGCGAATGCTGAGACAGGAGTTATTTTGCAAGAAATGCAAGATGCTGCCGCAGCAGAAGTAGAAGAAAGTAATAAAGCGGCCATAGAAGATGATGATCCTGAAACTAATCCAACTGAACCTGAAGATTTTAGTGAGGCAGTTGCTGATACTGTTGCGAATCTTGAAACTGCTGGTGAGGAGACTGCCGGGTTAGTAGGTGAAGATGGTAAAATTAATGAAAATAACATGAATGCTTTAGCTAATGATTTAACAAAAAGAGAAGAAGAACAAAGAATAAGAGTTCATAATCAGAAGGCTGAGAAAACAGCTAATATCATTTCTCGAATATTATGGGGTGTTGTTATTGAAGAATATGGAACTTTAAGTTCAATAGCTCGAAGTTGGGCTGATGAAGATAGTTGGATTGTTGATTTTTCAGAATGGTTAGATACTGTTAGTTCAGATGCTCTTACTCAAAGTGTTTGTGTAGCATCAAATAATATTGGCCGAGGAAGTGTTAATCAACCAGGTATACTTCGAGAATGTGATGGTGCGGATTGTTCATTAGTGCTTACATTTGGAACTGAAAGAATGCAATATAATATTACTGCTTATCTTTACTCATCTGTTTATGTGTTGGGTGGAGTGAGCGAAGATGTTGATTACAAAGTTTATTTCAAAAAAGAAGATGGAACAACAGTATTTGCCATTAATACTTGGAGAACTTTACAAGCAGGAAAAACTGATAATATAGAAACTGCTGATTTAAGCGAGAATAAATATACTGAAATGTGTTTTAAATTTAAGAGATTATTTCCGCCTGGAGCTTTAGGAACTGATCCTATTACTAATCTTGGCAGTGCTAAAAAAGATTTTTGTAGACCTATAAGTGAAAATATTTTTGCAACAGGAAACCCTGCATCTTATTCAACAGAAGAAGGTTATTCTGTTGATGAAGAAGATATTTGGGGAGATATTTAAAAGAGGTGTATTATGAAAAAGGGACAAGTAACTGTGTTTGTGATTTTAGGTATAGTGTTGTTGATAGTTGCTGCTCTTCTTATCACTGTTAAAACTCAAATAAATTCTGATCCTGATGTTGAAATTGTTTTTGAAGGAGGATTAGATGCTAAAAGAGTTCATTCTTTTGTAACTACTTGTTTATCCTCAGTTGCAAAACAAGGGCTTGAGGAGATTGGAAAAACAGGTGGTAATATTAACACTCAAGGACTTGTTCTTTCACCAATACCTACTCAGTCAGATGTGCTTATGTTTTCGCCTTTAAAAGTTCCTTATTGGCATTATTTAAAAGATTGTTCTGCATCTAGTATTGGTTGTATGGCTTCAAATAAACCTCCTCTTTGTAAAGTGGATGATGAATGTGTTATTCAAGGTTATGCAGGTCCTAATTCTATTGAAGAACAATTAGAATTATATGTTCAAAATGAATTAAGTAGTTGTACTCGACAATTTCGAACTCTAGAAGGTTTAGTTTCTGTAGTTGAGACTGGTTCTTTAGAAGTTGATGTGATGATTGGAGAATCTGATGTATTTTTTAAACTTGATTATCCTTTATTAGTATCTTCTGTTTCATCTGAGTCTGAAGAAAATTTAGAATTATTTTCTACTAAATTAAGTGTTAACTTAAAACAAATATATGAATTGTCTTCAGATATTATTGAAGCCGAAGACCGAGCTACTTTTTTTGAAGCAATCACTCTTGATTTGATAACTGTTTATTCAGGTTTAGACGAGTCTAAACTCCCTCCTATGGCTGAAATTACTTTATTTGGTTTTAGTAAAAAGTTTTGGGTTCGAAATGAAGTTGAAGAAAAATTAGCGGATATCATATTGCCTTATATGCAATTTGTACAATTTCAGAATGTTGCAAATTACAGACCAATTATTTTAAATGAAGAAACAGATGATGATGTTTATGAAGATGGTTTTTGGAGCTTATTTGATATATTGCCTTCTGATGACGGGGCTTTGTATTCTGATTTAGAAGTTAATGTTCAATATACTTACGAACCTATTTATTTGAATATTGGTGATTCTGAATTGATACAACCTACTAGTCCTGATTTTGGAAATTTATTTTTCTTAAAATGGATTAATTTTTTAATGTCAGATTATAGGTTTAATTATGATTTGAGTTATCCTTTATTAATCAAAGTTACTGAAAAAGAAGCTTTTAACAATGAAGGTTTTACTTTTTATTTTGCTGTTGAAGTTAATCTTAGGGATAATATTCCTATGAATTCTAATGTTACAGCAGTAGAACAAAGAATTCCTTTTACAACTTCTTTAGATGCAACTCATCAATTAATTGATCGGACTGTTAGAATTGAAACTGAAGACAAACATACTGGTGAACCTTTAGAAGAAGTTCAAATATCTTATTATTGCGGTTATGATTATAATCTTGGAGAAACAAGGCTTATAAATGGTAAGGCTATTTGGGAAGGAAAGCTTCCTTATTGTGAGTTTGGGGGACAATTAGTTTATGAAGAGTTTGGTTATGTTGGAAACGTTGAATATTTCAACAATCCTGCTACTAGTTCTCCTGATGAAAGTTTTAAATTTGAATTATGGCCTATTGTTGAAAAAGAAGTAGTCATCAAAAAAAGAACTGTTGACAATGTTGATGCGATTAATACTTATGGTGCTGGAGCAGTAATGATTTATGATCAAGAAGCAACTGAGTTAGAACAATTTGATAAAGTGATTTTTAATATTGCTAGAAATAAAAGTTCTCCTTTTGAAACGCCTGTTCCTATCTCAGGATTTTTGTTATATCAACCTGGGAATGCATCATCTGTCATGGATAATTCTTTGCAACTTCAACAGATTGAAAATCTTTATACAAACGGTGAGATATCTGCTGATGAAAGACAAGAACTGTTAGATGCAATTGATCAACAACAATCAGCACCTATTGCTGCTGTTGATACTTATACTTTAGAGTTTGCTCCAGGAACTTACTTTGTTGAAGGATTTTTATTGTATGAAGATTTAATAACTATTCCTGCAGAAACTAAACATCCTTGTAAACTTGGTTGTATTGGTGGTAGGAATGATTGGGGCGAATGTCCTACTTGTGTGGATTCTGATAATTTAAGATTGAATGAAACTAATATTTCTACTTGGCCTTCTGGTGGAGTTGTTATGAATTTTACAATGTCTGAATCTCAAGTTTATGACACTGATAAGGTTACGTTTTATGTTCTAGAAATGCCTATTCCGAATGATTGGGATGATATGTTGGTAATTGAAGCTATTGAAGATTATCAAGAAGATAAATTGTATTTGATGGATCCTGTTTTTAGTTAAAAAGAATAATAAAAAAATTAATTAAAAAAATAAAAAATTTACCTCTAAAGATTTGGAGGTAGAGTTTGATGTATTGAGATGTCACTTCTTCTAGGAGCTTCATCTATTAGTCCTGTTCTATCAAGTCCGTAGTACATATGTCTTGCCATTAAGTTCTCTGCAGATCCTATGATTGTTGGTCTGTCAACATCTGTGTTTTGTAAGTTGTATTGACTCATTAAGTAATCTGCGTATCCTTCTTTATTTTGTGAAACATTTAGCCTTTCCATTCCTATTTTTGGAAATTTTTGTTGTAACGCTTTGTTATTTTCTGAGAATGCATATTCAAAACTTCTATCGAAGTTATCTTTTCCAATTAAGTCCATAATGCTTTTTTTATCAGGCATTAATACTTCTTGTAAAAGTCCGTTTAACAAAGGGTTGGTTACTGCATCAGTATTAACAATTCCATGTAGGGGGTTGGCTTCGTTACTAAAATCATAGAATGTATCTATTACATCTTTAACTCCTTCGGCTATATCATTATTATAATTAGCACTTTGTCTACTTAAGACAGAAGTTGTTAATGTACCGTTGTTGTTAGATTGAATGTAATTTCCTATATTTACTAGTAAATTACTTTCTGCAAATTTTGCTTTTGTAAGCAAATCTTTTTGATCTTGTTTTACTTTATCAACTAGATTGTCAATTGTTTGAGTAGGGTTGGGCGTCATAAACACTATATTGTCAGAACTAGTATTTAAATGTTTCGCTTTTTAACCACTTTTAAGTAGTAACTACTTATAATTTGAGGCCATGTCGTATATAGCGTCTTTGTTTAAATGTCCTGCATTGTGGTTCATGGCAAGACTGGCGACATTGTTCTTCAAATAATCCATGTTTTTACCTGAAAGTTTAGATTTATCAACTTTGTGTAAGTCTAGAAAATATTTAAGCATGCCTTCTCCATGTTTTTCAGCATCAATGTCTTTTGTTGTTTGATCATCAAGTTTTTCATCAAGTCTTCGTATATTTTGTTGTTGAGTTCCTTGTAAAATTTGATCGAAATTACTTTTTTTAACTGCTCTTTTTATCTGTTCTTTATGAGGAGTATATAATTCTTCAATCATTTGTTTATTGAAATAATTATCTTCTAGTTTGTCTAAATTAAGTTTTCCTTTTAAAGGATGAAACTGAGAATCTAAACTGTATAATTTATCTATAAGGGTTTCAACTTCTGCAGCTGCTTTAGCATTATAATCTTTATGATTCTCTTGAAGAAGAGTCATTTGGATGCTGCCATCTTTACTGTGTTTTTGGAGAACTTTTCCAATTTCAGTATAAACATTTGCGTCCATAGTTCTTATTGTTGCTAGAATATCATTTTTGCTTTCTTTTCTTTTTTTAAGCGTTCCTTCTATATTATCATAGTGCCAAGGATCTTTTGGATCTTTTTTTGGATTAGTCATTATTGTTGATGTCATTTTTATCAAACCTCGTAAAATTAATACTTCATTTTTAAGTTATAACAATTTATATCTTTAGTCTTAATAAATATTTCTATTTTATTTTTCACAAACTTTATAAACAATTGAGCTGTATGTTCAACCATAAAATCTATAGGTGATATTATTGGCAAATAAAAAAGAGAAAAAACAAACAAATTCTAAAAAACAATTAGATGATTTACCAGCTGAAATTCCAGATGAAACAAAGAAAAAACTTGAAGCTATAAAAGGAAAACTTGACAAGTTTCAAAAAAAGATTGTTGATAAATTTGATAATTACATAATGGGTGTTGCTTTGCTTCCACCTAAAAAAGATGAGAAAGAAAAAGAAAAAATTAATGTTCTTATCTTAGTAGATGATTCTGACAGCAAAAAAATGTCTAAAGAAGAGTTAAAAGAAAAACTTGCAGGAATCATACAAAAGATGGGTGAAGAAGTTGATAAGAATATTAACACTGAAACAATTATTCTAACAGAATTATGGCAATCATGCTATGATGCAAAATATGATTTATTACAATTAGTGGCGATGTCTGCGCCAGTATATGATAAAGGAATGCTTGCAGCAATTAAAATCTCCGAAGTACACAAAACAATGGTTTTGAAGAAGTTTGAAAAGTACATTGTTTCATATGTTCTAGCAGGGTCATTAGTTCAAGGAAGAGCAACACCTGAATCAGATATTGATGTATTTATTGTAATTGATGATACAGATGTTAAGAAGATGACTCGAGCAGAGTTAAAAGATAAGTTGAGAGCCATTATTATTGGTATGGGTGTTGACGCTGGAAAAATGACTGGTGTTGAAAATAAAATTAATATCCAAGTATATATCTTAACAGATTTCTGGGATAACATCAAAGAAGCAAATCCAATAATCTTTACTTTCTTAAGAGATGGAGTTCCATTCTATGATAGAGGAATTTTCATGCCTTGGAAACAACTGTTGCAAATGGGGAGGGTAAAACCAAGTCCAGAAGCAATTGATATGTTTAAGTCTACTGGAGAACAAATGATTCAAAGAATAAAACTGAAACTTCGAGATATTGGAATGGAAGATTTATTCTATGCAACATTAACACCTTCACAAGCAGCAATTATGTTGTTTGGCATACCGCCACCAACACCAAAAGAAACTCCTGAAGTATTAATGGATGTATTTGTTAAGAAAGAAAAACTCTTAGAAAAAGAGTATGTTGATATTTTACAAGATATAATCCAAACTAGAAAAGATTTAGAGCATGGTACTAAGAAAGAAATAACTGGTGCTGAATTAGACAAGCTATTAACTGGAGCTCAAAAGTACTTAGATAGATTGAATAAATTATTCAAACAAATCGAAACTTTCAGAGAAGAAGAATCTGTTTTACACCATTATGAAAGTGTTGTAACTGTTATCAGAGATATTTTAAGACTTGAAGGTGTTGAAAAAGTTAAAGACTCTGAAATTATTAAAATCTTTGAAGCAGAAACAGTTATTAAAGGTTTAATTCCTGAAAAATACTTGAGAATCTTAAAGTCAGTCGTTGTTGCAAAAAAAGATTACGACAAGAAAAAATTGACTAAAACTGAAGTTCAAAAAGTTAACAAAGATAGTCGAGAACTAGTGAAGTTCATGGTTGAGTATATTCAAAGAAAAAGAGGACGTGAACTAGAAAAGACTAAAATTAGAGTCAAACATGGAAAGAAGTTTGGAGAAGTAATTCTTTTAGGAAAAGAAGCATTTATCATCCATGATATTGATAATGAAGACAAAGAACTTTCAAAAGCCCCAATTAATGAAGATGGTTCATTAGGAACTGTTACAAAATCTACATTAGAAGAATTGGAAAAGGCTTTGGTTGCAGTAGAAATACCTGCAAAAGTTTTCATTAAAGAACCTGTCTTTGAAAACTTAAAAGGAATTTTTGGCAAAGATGTTGAGATTCTGATTAATTATTAGAATTTTATTTTTTTTATTTTTCTTTTTTTCTTCGTAGATTTTCCGAAATTATCTACTGAACTTTTATTAAACATTATTTCTAGATTGAATGTATGGAAGATAAATCATTAATTATTTCCAAAATTAACATTAGTAAAAGAATATTTTCTGTTCGTGGAGTTCAAGTCATGCTTGATAGTAATTTGGCAGATCTTTATGAAGTTTCAGTAAAAGTATTAAATCAAGTTGTAAAGAGAAATATTGAACGATTTCCATATGATTTTATGTTTCAATTAAACAAAATAGAGTTTGATTTTTTGCGGTCACAATTTGTGACTGCAAATTTAAAATGGAGCAAAAAGCGATTTTTTCCATATGTATTTACAGAACAAGGAGTTTCCATGCTTGCTGGAATTCTAAGAAGCAAACAAGCTGTTGAAGTTAATATCTTAATTGTGAGAGCTTTTGTTGCTATGAGACGATTTATCTCTCAAAATGCAAGTATTTTTAGCAGAATTGATGATGTTGAAAGAAAACAATTAACCTTTCAAATCAAAACTAGTAAAAATTTTGAGAAAGTGTTTGATGCTTTAGAAATTAATGTTCCAAAACAAGGAATTTTCTTTGATGGTCAGATATTTGATGCATACAACTTTGTTTCTGATTTAATTCGAAGTGCGAAAAAATCTATTATTCTTATTGATAATTATGTTGATGACTCTGTATTAACGTTATTTTCTAAAAGAACAAAGAATGTAGAAGTCATAATTTATACTAAGAATGTTTCGGAAACATTAAGATTAGATCTAGAAAAGTTTAACTCACAATATGAATCAATCAAAGTGAACAAATTTGATAAGTCGCATGATAGATTTTTAATAATTGACCATGATGAAGTTTATCACATTGGTGCTTCTTTAAAAGATTTGGGTAGAAAATGGTTTGCATTTTCAAAACTTGATATTGAATCATTAGATTTGATTGAAAAATTAAGAATTTAAGATTGTTTTTTCTATTTTATCTTCTAATATCAATACATTTTTAAAGAGTAAATGCTTTCATTTTAATAGGGGATAAATATGAAATCAAAAAATTGTAAAACTTTTTTGGTCCATAAATTCTCCAAGGTGAATTTATGAAAACTGGAATTAAAGTTTTTGACGCAATGACTACTAGACCTGTCTCTGTTCAAGTGACTGATTCTGCTCAAGAATGTGCAAAAGCTATGAAAAAAAATAGGGTTGGAAGTGTTTTAGTCAAGAAAGGAAAAGATGTTGTAGGTATCATGACTGAACAAGATTTAGTTTACAAACTAATTGCTAAAAATTTGAATCCTGAACAAGTGACTGCTAATGATTTAATGGCAAAAGAGCTTATTACAATTGATCCTGGAAAAGATATTTATGAAGCTATGATGATTATGAGGAACAATGAAATTAGAAGACTTCCAGTTCTGGATGGAACTAGATTCGTTGGTTTCTTAACTATGAAAGATATTCTAAAGATTGAACCTCAATTATTTGAATTAATAGTTGAAAATCTTAATCTTCGAGAAGAAGGTAGTAAACCAATCAACTGGGAAAAAGGAAGCGAACCAGGTATTTGTGAATCTTGTGGTAATTTTTCGTACAGGCTAGTTGAAAGTGCTGATATAAAGCAATGTTCCGAGTGTAGAGAAGATTAATACAATCCTAAATAATTCATTCTTTGATTTAGATTTCCAATTGGTATTTCTCCAAAATCACATTGTTTACAAGTCCAATCAAGATAAACCCATAATTGATCTTGTTTATATCTCTTAGAAGCTTCAGGTAACTTAATTCTTAAGAACGCGTGGTTTGGAATAAAAACAAGTTCAGAATCAATACCTACAGCTTCCATAAGATTGGCCATTAATAGAGTGCCTGACTCGCAATCGCCACCTCCAGAAAATAACATGTCTTGAGGCTTTTCAACATATTCAAAGTTTACCGGGTCAGAAATATAATCAAAATTATCTCTTAAAAAATAATAAATTGCTTTTGCATGACAAATTTTTTCTCCAGAACAAGCAATAGATACTATTTTATTAGCAGTTCTTTTAACTAAAGGATCAGTTGGGTCAAAAAAATGTAAAAAATCTTCTTGAGTTTTTAAGGTGATTGTTTCTTTCATTAAGTCATTATTTTCATATACAAATACTTCTTCAATACTGGGAATTCTTTCAGGTTGAGGATCAATTCTAATACCATAAAGTGGTATTATCATCACAATTATCAAAAATATTAAGAAAACAGCTAAAATAAATTTTAAAGGACCTTTTTTCTTTTCTTGTTCCTCTTCTTCGAAAAATATTTCTTCCTCCATAATAAGTTCAAAATTCAGTAACATTTAAATATTTCCTTCTTTTTTTTAAGGTTAAATGAGAGCGACCAAGAATGAAGTTCCTAAGCATGTAGGTGTTATTTTAGATGGAAATAGGCGGTTTGCAAAAAAATTAATGCTTAAACCTTGGAAAGGACATGAATGGGGTGCTAAAAAAGTAGAGAAACTCATGGACTGGGCTGGTGAAATAGGAATCAAAGAATTAACACTTTACTCTTTTTCTATGCAAAATATGAACCGACCAAAAGAAGAGTTTGAATATTTAATGAAAGTTTTTAGAAGCGAATTTACAAGATTAGGAAACGATCCTCGATTAGAAAAAGAAGATATAAAAATAAACTTCATAGGCCGAATACATTTATTCCCAAAGGATGTTTATGAAAAAATGCGAGAATTAATGGATCGAACTAAGAATCATAAGAGTTTTATTATTAACTTTGCAATGGCTTATGGTGGTCGAGAAGAAGTTGTTGACGCAGTTATGAAATTAAGTCAAGATGTAAAGTCAGGGAAACTTTCAGCTGAAGAAATTAATGAAGAAATATTTCAAGATTATTTATACACTCCTGATGAGCCAGATTTGATAATTAGAACTGGAGGGGATCATCGAACATCAAATTTCTTAATTTGGCAATCCAACTATTCAGAATGGTTTTTTTTAGAAAAATGTTGGCCTGAGTTTGAAAAGGAAGATTTAGTTGAAGTAGTAGATCAATATGTTAATCGTGAAAGACGATTCGGAAAATAAGATTTCTGGTGAATGTTTATAAAGAATTTTTCATTACCTATTTTTTATGAGAAAACATGCTTTGATTATTGGTGCAGGTGGGTTTGGTTATCATACAGCCAGAATAATATCTCATGATTATGGAAAACGATTTGATAGCGTGGTTATTTCAACGACTAGCCAAGAGAAATCAGATACTTTGGCTGAAAAATTACGAGAAACTGCTTCTACAAAGATTGTTCCTGTTGAAATAAAAACTTTTGATGATTCTAAAAGAGTATTAGTTGATTATTCACCAGACTTTGTAGCTATTACTGCTAAAGATAAAGAAATTGGTGATGATATTCATCCTCTTCTTTTAGAGAAATCATGGGCTTTTGGCACTAATATAATTGAAAAACCATTTGCTAGATCATTTGGAGATGGAAGTAGTATTCTTGATAATCATTTTTTACTTGAACATGTTAAAAGATATCAGTTTAGAATTGGTATTGAATTGCCTATGAAAGTTATTAATCATTCTTTTGGTTTGAATCCTGAACTTATGAAAAGAATTGCACAAGCCCAAAAATTAACTTTTAAATGGTCTTCTCCTAAATCTGATGCAGATTTAACGGATAATTTGTTATTACATCCTTGGTCTTTGATACCTGAATATTATGAATCCTCAAAAGCGATTTCTGTTCCTGATTTAAGTAATGAAAATGAACGAAGACATATGTATAATTTCACCTCATTTAATAATCAAGAATTGTTAGTACAAATTGATCTTTCTTATGGAAAATCTTTTTCTGGATTCTCAATTGATGAAGGATACACTGTTGCAATTGAACGAGAAGGTGTTAAGAACAATCTTGTTCATTACAATAAACCTCTTAATAAATTATTTGAAGAAGGAGCTGAAAAAGAAGAAGGAACTCATTTATTATCGGTTAATAATCCTTTAAAAATTCAATTAGCCAGAGCTTTAGATCTTGATTTTGTTGCAGACGGTCAAATTTTAATAGACTCTCAAATGTTTTTAGAACAATCTAAAGGCTACAAAATAGAAAGATAATTCTAGATATCTCTGTTTACCATAAAATCTGCAAAATCATAAAAGAATTTATAACTGTCTTTTTTCAAGTCTGTTTTTTTGAGCCATTCTTTTCCACGCAAAATTCTTTTTTGAGCAAATTCTTTTGCGTATTGAACGCCTCCTGTAGAATATAATAATTCAATTGTTTTTGATAACTCCTTTTTACTGGCTTTGATGTTTCCAAGAGTTTTTAAGATTATTTTCTTTTCTTCTTTTGTTGCAAGTTCTAATGCTTTGATAACTAAAAGAGTTCTTTTTCCTTGTTTAATATCCGAACCAAGCTCATGACCTTTTTTCATATGAGGACTGATATCCATAATATCATCTTGGATTTGAAAAGCGAGTGTAACATCTTTTGCATAATTTTTCAAAGCATTAATTTTCTTTGTTGGAGCGCCAGCAAGAACAGCACCTATTTCAACAGCTGCCATGACAAGATTAGAAGTTTTTTTCTCTGCCATTTCAACATATTCATTTTCAACAGCATTAATTTTTTTCTCTAGAAGATTATCCATTAATTGTCCGTCATTAACAACAAGATACGCGTGTTGATAAACCTCTAAAGCTTTTCGAATTCTTTTAACATCTATTTTTGAATGACTCAAACAATCAGTTCCAAGAGTTAACAAAATATTTCCCATTAAAATAGCGTTAGAAACTGATAATCTTGTAGATTCTTTGTTAAATAAAGGACCGTTATATTTGACTTCTTTGAATTTTTTTAGATATTCATTCTTTAAAATTTTGTAAACAGTTGGTTTTCCTCTTCGTTCATCATCTTCATCCATTATATCATCATGGATTAATGTTGAGTTGTGAAATAGTTCAACCGATAAAGCTTCTCTAAGAATATCTTTTTTTCCACCAAAGCCTTTGTAAGCCATAACTAAAGCTGTTGGTCTAAGTCTTTTTCCACCATAAAGAACAAATTTTTGAAGAAGGTCATAATAATTTTCCATTTGAATGCTTAAGTTTCCTTTAGCAATTTTTTCATTAAAGAATAACTGAACATCTTCTTCAATTAATCGCTTGTATTTTGCAAGTGTTTCTTTGAAAGAATCTTTTCCTTTTTTCAATTTTTTTAAAACCTCTTCAATTATCCAATCAGGTGTTGATGCACCAGCTGTAACACCAACAATTTTATCTTTATGCCATTCTGCTTTTATATCTTTCGCATCTTGAATTTTTTTGGTAGTTGTTTGTTCTTTGCAAATTTCATAAAGCCTTTTAGTATTTCCGCTTTTTGGGTCGCCAACAACAAACATTAAATCAACTTTTTTTGCTAGTTTTCTTGCTGCAGATTGTCTTTCAATAGTTGCATTGCAAATAGTGTTGAAAACTTTCAAATTTTTAACAGATTTTTTTAATAATGAATGAACCTTATCGAATAACTCTTTTGTTTGAGTAGATTGTGCAACTAGAAGTGCTTTTTTAAATTTTAAACCTTTAGTTTGTTCAGCTCGTTCAATAATTATAGGATTATTAGCATAACTGATGATTCCTTCAACTTCTCGATGTTTTGGTTCGCCAATAATAATTGTTTGGTAACCTTCTTTTTCAAATCTTGTTACTAAATTGTGAATTCTTTTAACAAAAGGACAAGTAGTATCAATTAACGTCAAACCTTTTTTTCTTGCTTTATTTTCAGTAGTGATTTTTGTTCCATGAGCGTTGATTATAAAAACTCCAGATTTAACTTCAGAAACATCTTTAACAGGTTTAACATTATTTTTAGAAAGTCTATTTACAACATTTTTGTTATGAACTATGAAGCCAAGTGTTTTAGCTTTCTTCTGCTCACTAGCCATATCTACTGCTCTTTTTACGCCGTAGCAAAAACCATAAGTATCTGCTAAAATAACTTGTTTAGCCATTTTTTAAAGAGAAATAGTTTATATTTAAAAGTCTTTTTCAATACGGAGAGGGATTTTTATTCAAATATTTTTTAACTTTTTTTGTTTTCTTATGAATTGCTTCTTTTGCATGTTCATACCAAGAAGGAATGTTTATCAACGCTTCAAATCCTGTTGATGAATAAGGTTTTTTGTTTTTATTGGCAAAATATATTCTAATTCCGCTTGAAACAGTTATATATGTAGCCCAAATCATTGTAGCTTTTTCATCAGATATTCCTGATAATGAAGTCATCATTTTTTCTGCTAATCCTAATCCGAATCCTGCAAACATATCTATTCCCCAGTAGACTCCTGTTGATATGAATGAATTGGCAATTGTTGTTTTCCAACCTTCATAACCTAGAATTTGTGCAGCTATTCCTTGATCTCGTTGATTTAAAGGACCAATAACTGCTGAGTGTATTAGAAATTTAGGTGTTTTGTACGGGATGTGGTCTTCGGTTTTTTTTGATAAAGCCCACACGCCTCTAATAAGTTTATTTTTCTTCATAAAGTAATCATCAAGAGTTTTGTAAGCTCTATCTTTATCTATTACTTCTAAAGTATTTTCTTCTGTATATGCTATAGCTTCTTCTTTTAGAAGAATTTGTTCTAAACTTTTCTTCACCATACCCTCAATGTTTTAAGCCAGAAAACAATATTTAAATATTACTATTTTTCAGAGAAAATCTCTGCTTGAAATTTGAAAATTTGTGTTTGTGGATCTTGCCAAGCAGAGAAAGGCAAATAAGCTTTTTGACACAAACAGTTTAAGAATTGTGCAACACTAAAATTATTCTCTGTAGCGACTTGCGGAAGTAATAATCCTGAACCTGCCGGATGTCTGATTATAAGTCCATCTTCACCAATTGTTATTTGTTTCAAATAATCTTCCGGTTTTTCAATTTTAATAAGTTCTGGTATTGTTAAAACAGAAATTTCAATATCTATCTCTCTAAGTTCGGTCTTTATCATTTGTGAGAATCTGGAATCTTGAAATGCAGCACTTCTAGCAGCTTCAATAACTGCTTTATATAAAGGCATCACTGGTTCTGGATAACCAATACAACCTCTTAAATCACCATTTTTATGAATTGTAACAAATACTCCTTGTTCTTCATCCATGTGAAGAGCTTCATTTATATTCGGTTCATCATTTGAGAACGCAGTTGTTATTGATTCACGTGCTAATCTTAAAAGAATTGCACCATCTTCTTGATCCATAGAAATATTTATTATTAAGTCTATTGGCATTTTACTACTCTATATTTATCAATGATGGAACTACCGGTCAGATATTGTCTCTATCTTTACTCTCAGTATTAACTATTCAAAAGTTGCAATATAAAGCTGTATTTATATTGCCAATAATATTATTAAGCATCTTTACTTACGGTATTGGAAATAGCAACACCTCTATAC
>CALDOJ010000031.1 GCA_937912225.1 Candidatus Woesearchaeota archaeon
AGATTTTATTTTTTAGCAACAAAAACCAATCTATCAGGTTCTTTTTCTTCAAAGAAAACATCTTTAATATGCGCAAGACTTTTGCTCGCAACTAAATTAACATATTCAGGTACTTGCTCTGCAGTTTTAGCCAAAGTAGAAAATACTGCCGTACAACCAGTCTCTTTCACCAAATCACTTTGAAAGGTCGTTAACCATTCTGCTCGTCCACAATAAAGAACAAAATCATCTTTGCCAACATTCTTCGAAGTTAATATATTCTCAACATTTTGTTGTAAAAAATGAACTTTCGAATCAAGCATTTTATCAACTCCTTTTGCCAAGTTTATTTGATTCCAATCAGAATCTATCCCAACAGCATTTTTTCCAGTAAGACTTGAATAAGCGAGTAAGGGCAAACCAATTCCACAACCAACATCATAGACTTTTGAATAAGAATCAGTAATTGTTGCAATATATGCACCAACTTTTGCATAATGTTCAAGCATTTTATAGACGTCAGGTTTTCTTGATTCAAAAACTTCAGGATCAATTCCTGAATTGTAAAGACAAATGCTTTCAAATAATTTTTCGGCAATTAAATGCGTTTTAAGTCCAAATACAGAAATAATTCCCGTCTCAGATGTTAAAGTAACATCTCTTAATAAAAACTTATCAATTGCAGAGTCAAATCGTTCCATAAACAATTAGGAATTAAAACAATTATAAAAAGATATAGACCAATTAGTTCACAAACTTAAACAATTTCGCAGGCCTATGAGAAACATTTATTTCTAAACTCCCAGTTTCTTTAACAATTCCTGAAGAAATCATTTTCTTTCTAAAATTACGATTATCATATTTAACTCCTTCAATTAGTTCATATGCATCTTGTAATTTATTTAGCGGAAATTCGTTTGGTAAAAACTGTTGAACTATTAATGAAGAAATATTTTTTTTCAAATAAGACAATGCTTCTTTAACAATACTTGAATGATCAAAAGCCATTTTAAGTAACTTTGCAGAATCAAACCAATTAGAATCAACATAGTCAGAACTAACTAATGCGATAAATCCAATAGAAATTGCTCGACCTCGAGGGTCACGATTTAAATCAGAAAATGTATGAAATTGTTGGAAAAAAACTTTGTTCGTTCCAATTAACTCAGTTAATTTTCGCATCATTGCATCTTCGGCAGCTTCAGAAGTAAGTAATAAACCACCAGGTAGTTCTGCTAAACCTTCAAAAGGTTCTTTTTCTCTTTCATGTAATAAAAGTTTTAATTTACCGTCGTCAATAGAGAATATTACCGCATCAACTGCAACTCTTGATTGTAAATAATCAGGACTCATTTTAAATTATTAAATGAACAGAATTTATATATTTTACGTTTCAGAAACGCTAACTTAACGTATAATAAACGTAAACTTTAAATACTAGTACTACATTACTATGATTGCTTTGCGTAAAAACAACGTAAAGTGGAGGAAAAAATGAACTCATATTATGTATTATATGGTTATGGAAGAACAAACAGCAACTTTAAAGAAAGAACTGTTAGCGCCAAAGGAATCCATCGCTCATTAACATACCAATGCGCTCAAAGATTTGCAAATAACCACTACCCAGCACACATAATCAAAACTAGCAATCCCAGTAAAAAAGAAGCACTAGCTGACGAAGAAAACCTCTACATGGTTTACATTCAACACAAAGGATTACAACCATACAGTTGCATGGGAGAAATAGACTACTATTCAACCAGAACATACACTGGCATCAAAGCAAACGAATCAAATTTAGATAAAATTGTTGACAAAGCCACAAGAACAAGTGGAGTAGAAAAAATTGTTTCAGGATATGAACTAAAAATTAACGAAAAAAAGCTTGGTCTAATGAGACTAGCAAATAACAAAGAATAGGAGGTAAAAAAATGAATGACTACCACGTTTTTTACAAACGAGATATAGCAACAGAACAAAGAAAACACAAACAAGAATTGTATCTGGACAGAATGTTGTTTGATAAAACAAAATCATTCGAAACATACGAAGCAGCCAGAGATTTTGCAATGCAAGAATTACCAGCATACATCGTACAAGCAACAATGTATGAAGAAAATAACAAGAGATCAAATCTTCGAAGCACCGCTACACCTTACATGGTCGTTGCAAAACACGATGGAAAACACAGAAGCTACGATTACACAGGAGATTGGGACCCACTAATTTCATATGATGCTGTAAGAACCAGCAAAGAACAACTAGAAGAAACAATCGAACAAATGGCGGGCGAAAAACATGTTGAAAAAATAATTGCAGGCATTGAATTAAAACTAATATAAGGAGGCAAAAAAAATGGGAATACCAAAAATATCAAATAGTAAGTTAGAAGAACTTGTTAAAAGAATAAAACCAGTTATGAGATGTGCAAGTACAACATACAGCGGTCAAACACATATAGAACCACATGAAGATGGAGATTTATATTATATGGAACCAGTCGACCCTAGAGGAGTAGCTTTTACATGGGATCCAAAACCAACAGAACGAACTCCACCAATGATAGAATTAGATAAAATTTATACGGATCACAGTTATGGATATGTTGGTTTTTTCAAACCTAGCATTGCAGAAGTATTAGCCCAAATACCAGAACAATACATTAATCAAGCAGCAGCATTCGAAACCCATTATTCTGGTGAATCTGGAGAATACCACTCAGCACAAACTATTTTGTACAGGTTGAAAAGTTTAAATGAAATTGACCAAGAACTTGAACATTTACAACACGAAAAAGAAAAAATGTCCAATAACTACAACAATTAACTATTTTTTTTTACAATTTTGTCACATATTTACAAAAACCTTAAATACTAATTCTTTCATTAATAGAGTTATGCATCATCACCAAGCAGTTTTTGCGGCAGGATTCATAGTTGTAATAGCACTTCTTAGTCTTGCAATTAATGATCCGAGTGTATTTGCAAATGTGATTAAAACAGATACTTGTGGCGAATTAGGCTGCTATGAACTCTGCGAATCCAATCTTAATTGTAATGGTGTGGAAGTTTGTTGTCCAACCGCATACAAACAAGGCGTTTGTTATTATGAAAATCAATGTGATGATGTAACTCAAAGGTTTAATCAAGCAGATAAAACTTTAGAACAACCAACTCCTATTCAACTTGATTTTGTTAATTTCTTTTTTCCATTATTGATTCTGTTGTTAGCATTATTCGTAGTAGTTATTCAAGCTAAGAATCGTAAGCACTAAACTTTATATATAAGTTCAAATTCTAATTTTTCATGGATAAAAAACATGAAGATTATCTTGGAGAATTGCGAAAACAAATAAATGGTTTAGATTATCAATTAATAAATATTATTTCGCAAAGAACAAACATCGTTCAAGAAGTTGGAGATTATAAAAAAACTCACAACCTAGAAGTCTATCAACCAGGACGAGAAAAAGAATTATATGCTGCTAGAAGAGGTCTTGCTGAAGATGCAAGTTTAAATCCTGATATGATCGAAGGTTTATTCAAATTAATCGTTGAAGAATCAAAACGACTTCAAAGAGAAAAAAAGTAATTTCCGAAATTCTTTTATACTAACGAATAACTATTTAGATTAATGATCATGCTTATTGTTTGGATTGTACTTTTAGCACTCGCGTTATTTGTTCTAATTAAATCTGCAAATTATTTTACTGACTCTGCAGAAACTATTGGAAAATATTTTCATATGCCAAATTTTTTGATTGGAGTAACCATCGTTGCTTTGGGAACTTCACTTCCTGAACTCGCAATTTCATTAATTGCCTTAGCTAAGGATTCTGCAGAAGTAGTTATGGGAAATGTTATCGGTTCAAATATTGCAAACATACTATTAATTCTTGGAATTGGCGGAATAATTGGCAAGAAACTTATCTTCAAATCAAAATTTCACCCTGCAGACAGACCATTATTTCTTATTTCAGCAATTTTAATTACTTTCTTTGGTTGGAAAGGAATAATTAGACCTTCAGAAGCAATTATTTTATTCGCATTATACATCGCTTATATTGTAATTTTAATTATTACTCGTACAGGTGAAACAAGTACCAAAGCCAAGTTTGAATGGAAACATCTTTTAATTTTAATTATTAGCGGCGCATTCATTTATTTTAGTGCAGAGCTATCAATTAGAGCAGTTATTAGCCTTGCAGAAATAATTCAATTTGGTAAAGAAGTAATTGCTGCTAGCGCTATTGCTCTTGGAACTTCACTTCCTGAACTCGCAGTCGTGATTTCGGCTATTAAAAAAGGCAAACCTGATTTGGCTCTTGGAAATGTTGTTGGTTCAAATTCATTCAACATATTAGTTGTTGCAGGATTCACCGGTTTGTTTAGAGAAATACCCGTTACAGAATCAATCACTCATTGGGCAATGCCTATTATGTTACTTGCAACAGCTCTTACACTAATTATAATGCATAAAAGAAGTTTAAAACGTTGGGAAGGAATAATCTTACTCTTGATATATATTATTTTTATACTTAGAATTTTTAATGTGTTTTAATAATATTTCTTGTTAATAATTTTAGTATGATTAGTAACAATTGTTTCATAATTATAAACTTCATTAATATCAATAGTTTCTTCAATAGTTTTTTTAAATACTTCTTGAGTATTCTTGAATTTTTCTTTCTGAAAATTCCAGAAATTATGCCAACCAACTCTATCATCTAAATCAATATCAGAAAACTCAGATTCTACAGGATTAGAAGTTTTAGGTTCAGTTCTTCTAGAGTTAGTTTTAACTACCTTACTAATATCATACTCACTCTTAGTTTTATCGTCATCTAAAATAAAATAAGCTTCTGCAACAGCTTTAAACTCAATTTCTGCTCGAGGATTACCAAGATTCTTATCAGGGTGCCAAGCTTTAGCTTGTTGTCTATAAGCATGTTTAATCTCTTGTTTAGTTGCCTTATCTGAAACACCTAATCTTTGATATAAATCTTGAGTTTGCGACGGATTCATTTTTATTTAATTATTTCTTTGGCAATAAAGGTCCAATTACTCGTTCATAAGCTTGTGCTTTTGAAACAAATACTCCTGGAACGCCTATAGCCTCTCTTAAACGATATTGAGTATTATTATGAGAATCTTGCTCTGATGAAATCTGAAATCCAAGTTTATCAAATAGTTGTTGCGTTATATTTTCAGCCATAACAATTTGAGATTCATAAATAGCATTTGATTTGTTAGCGTATTCTTGTTCTACAGGATCAGTTATTTTTGAAGTATCAGAAATTTTACTTTTATGCAATTTTGTTTGTTTTCTAAATTCTTGCATTGAATTTCCAACATTAACTACTTCCTCAAATAACTGTTCATGCAACTCTTTTATTTGTGATATGTATAATTCCATTTTATTTTACCTCTTTTCCTTGATAATTTATTGTAGGGTTTACTTGTGTAGAACATAATTCTAATTCAGAAAGCAATAAACTCTCTCTTTGTTGATATGCTTCTCGACTTTCTTTTAGTTCCATAGTGATAATTGTTCCATCTTGTTCATTTGATTCATCTTTTCGAACGATATCACCCAAATAACCTTTTTTTGGCGGATCAAGAGTTACTAAATAAGTTTCATTCTTCATAGTTGTTTCTACTTTAACTTTCTCCACATCTTCAGAAAAAACAGATAATAATCCTAATCCAAACTCTCCAATTTTTGCTTTCTTTCCTCTATGTTTAGAACCAAAAACGCATAACAAATAATTTTTAATATCACCAAGATCCATACCAACACCATCATCTTCAAAAGTAATAGTAGTAGTATTTGTTTTATTATCTCGTTCATAATTAACATTAATATTATCACAATCCGCATCCACTGCATTGTATACTAATTGTCTAACAAATTGTCCTTTCTCAAATTGATCTGCAGCTGTTTTAGTCATCTTTGTAGTATAATCTTCTAAGCTTAATGACATATTACCCCAATTATGATTAATTAAGATTTGTTTATTCACTCCTCTATTCTGTGATAAGACAACATCGTCAATAGCAAGCGTTTTTTTAAAAGCATCTAATAGTTTACTCATTTTATTTCACCTATACTACTTCTTTAAACTCAACTTCGTTTTCGTAAAGTCCATCAACTTCAAGTCTAAATGATCTTGTTACCATTTCTTCCATATTTGATACGTGTCCATACATTTTATTGCACCTCTTTTTCTTGATAATGTATTTCTGGTTTAACTTGTCCAGAACACATTTTTAATTCTGAAAGTATTAAATTTTCTCTTTGTTCATATTCTGCTCTAGTTTCTTCTATTTGCATTGTTACTACAGTTCCAGTTGCATCATTTGGTTTATCAGAATAAATTATTTTTCCACCAATACTTGTCTTTGGCGAATCAATCAACAAAGCATATGAACCTTCTTTACTTGTTGTTTCAACTTGTACCTGTGTTGGATTCTCAGCAAATACAGATATAAATCCTATTCCGAATTCACCTATTTTACTTGTATCGCCTTGATATTTTGAACTTCCTACTGTTGTCAAAAAATGTCTTTCTTCGCTTAAAGTTATTCCATCACCATCATCTTCAAAGACTATATTTGTCAAATTTGTTTGATCATCATGTTCATAAGAAACATTAATATTAGTACAATTTGCATCAACACTATTATAAACTAATTGTCTTACAAATTGTCCTCTTTCAAATTGACTAGCAATAAGTTCTAATGAAGTAGTCATAAAACCTTTTGTTCGTCCAAACATCAAATCTATTGATTCAACATTCATTCCAAGTTGTTTATCCGAAATCATATTTTGTTCTTGTGTTATTTTAGTCATCTTTATTTACCTCTTTTAATCTAATCTTGTTTCTCTTGGAACGGTTTTATATCCAATTCCTGTAATTATTGGAGCGTAAGCTTCGCCAAATTCCATTTTTAATCCGCATACAAAGTCTATGCCTTCAGGTATTCTCTCTTGCATATCTTGTCTTGCTAAACCAATGTGAAAACCTTTATCATTAATTACAGTTCCAACACGTTCGTATGTTGCAGTATTTAGGTGTGGATTTTCGGTTGTTAAATCAGCCAATGATTTTTCAAACACTCTTCCTTTCAATTGTAATGGTTTTGCTTCAGGTTTTGTCACAAGAGCATAATTTTCAGCTTCTTTGACATTTATTCCAGTGTTTAATTCTTTATTTTCAACACCGTATAATGATCCAAATAATTCTAATTGGCCCATTGTTAAATTTTTATTTTGTTTATCATCCATTTTTTTTTCACCTCATTTAATATACATTGTTACTGGTTCACCGTCAACTGCAGTGATTAAAGTATCATTATCTACAACATAAAAAGATTCATTCTTTGGTCCTCCCATAATGTCTTGTTGTTCCATAATAGCAGTTTTTGGAATTCTATTTTCAAGTACCATTTCTCGAGCACAAGTACCTATATACTGTGCAGCGAAACCTCCAATTAGCATACATAAAGCAGGTCCTAAGTAAGAGTCTCTTTCACTCATATTCTATTCACCTCTTTTAAGAATTCTTTTGTTAGAAATTTTTCATAAAATATATCTTGATTTTCTGAAATTTTCATAAACGCGTCTTTTACTGAAATCCACTTGTGTGTTGCTTCATTTCGATATCTTACTTGTCCATTTGAGTGTTCTTCTCTATAAATTCCAACCATTGGTCCTGATTCAATTACTATTCCTTCAATTTTGTCATCTAAAGAAACACTTTTGTTTGAATTAATAATTTGAGTTAGATAATATGCATCTCTTAGTTTTTCAATTTCTGGTTTATCAGGATCAACAATCATTTGAGTAACATTACTTTCTAAAGGAACATAAACATCAAACAGTTCTCCTTGTTCGTTTTCAAAAGTCATTGGTTTGAATTTTAACTTAGTATAATCCACGCCATAATCAGACGGTAAAATACTTGTTTGAACCAATCTCATCATTTGAATTTTAGGATTAATCATAGTAAAAATAACCTCTTTTCATACTAAAATGAAGCTTTTACTATATAAATGTTTCGTTTTTTAACTACTTTGTAGTAACAACAATTAAACTTTACAGAATTCGTGGTTGAACATAAACAGAATAATTACCTTGTCTTAGAATAATTTCAATTATTTTCTCATCAAGTAAAGGATGTTTTTCCTTAGCTTCAGAAACCAACTTCATTCGTTCATTCTGAACTTCAAACAATTCAGGATTTTTACTTAACAAATAACTTCTTTCAATAGAATTTTGTTCATAAATCTCCAAAACAGAAGATTTATCAAATAAAGACGGAAAAAAGAATTGTTCTTCGGCAAAACTCCTATTTTCAGAATTTTTAAACTCATCATAATAACTAGGTTTAGGAACAACTAGTTCTCCTTCTAAATAACCATTAGTTTCGCCAGAATGAGTTGTGACAACTTCATCCTCAGACAACCCACTGATTTGCCGTTCAGCTTCAGCAAACAATTTATCAGGATCGTGACGAAAAACATCAAAAAAATCAGATTCTGTCCTAACAAGATGATTACAAATAGCAAACAAATCATAATTCTTGAATAAATGATCAATTATTCCATCAATGTCCTCTTCTAAAACACCCATATTCACAGAAGTCATATAACGCTGATAAATGTGGTGAGTATAAAATACTTGTAAAGGCGCTTTTTTGGCCAATTCATGCATTAAATCACGAACATCGTTTATTATAGCCAATTCTCTTGTTAAAGAAGCATTTCTATTACTATGAAGATGAGAAATACTTTCAAAGTTTTCATTAAAATAAATGTTTCCGTAAGCATAATAATGATTAACTAAATCAAAAACAGTTTTATGTCCTGCAAAATATAATTCATTAGTTTTTTTCAAAGTAGCTAAATGAATAAAATCATTAATTTCAGATAGTTTTGAATAATTCTTCTTCTCAGATTCAGGTTTTAATTCTTGTTCAAGAGATATAAGATAAGAATTTTGTCTGCCAGTTTGTAAACCATTCTCTGCACATACAAGAGCAATCGCTTCTTGTTCTTCAAAGCTTAGTTCATCTGCATTAATAGAATCAGGTCTATAAAATCGGTCTCGATAATTATCATCCATTTTTAAAACAGGACCTGTTTTAAAATAAGGTTTATCATTAAGATATATTTCTTCAGAACTCATTTTTTACGTTGCTTAATAGCTTTAACGTGTTTTTCTAGAACAACTGGAGATCCGTCTTCAAATGCGTTTCTGCAAGCATCTTCACAATTTTCAAGAATAGCTCTAGGATTAGGATTTAATTGATGAATTTTCTTAATTACATCACTAGGTAAAAAATCTACATCATCCAATCGTTTTCTAACTAATTGAATTGCTTCTTGTGCATTTATTTTTCGAAGTTCAAAAACATTCTTATCTATTAATTTTTTTAACTCAGGCGTCAATTTGATTTTTCGTTTATCTTTAGTTACTAAAATTATTGATTTAAAAAAACTATTTTTATAATAATCAACCAACACATCACATTCTACAGGATTTAACTCTTGCATTTCATCCAATAATAAAATCATGTTCTTAGCTTTGATGCCAAATAATTTATTGAACCAAGTTCTATTTTTTAATAATTTATCAAACTCAATAACTCCTTCTCGTCTATTACAACTATAATAAACAATTCGTTTTTGACCTCTAAAATTATTCATGGCTTTTTTTAGAAAAGTTGTTTTTCCAGTTCCATACTCGCCAATAATTAAACAAACTCTTCCAAGTTCAATATTATTAGTTATTCTTCTTAGTTCTTCTTCAGATCCAAACATCTCATCATGAAATGCAGCAGGTTTTATACTAAATGGATTATTAAAAAATCCTTGTTCGTGGTACCAAAGTGTTTCATCTATTTCCATTTTAATTCACCTTTGCCCTACAACCAGGACAAGTCTTATCTTCTTCATTAATCATAGTTCCACATTTTTTACAAAACAAATCACACTCTTTACATCTCCAATGAGATTTAATTTTTTTAAGTTTTTCACCACAGTCATCACAATAATTAGTTGCTTGTTCTTCTTTTGATATTTTTGTTTTAAGTAATTGTTTTAATTCTTTTTCAGAAACAGATTCTTTGTTTTCTTCAGCCATATATTCAAATACTTTCTGACAATTAATCAAATGTTGTGAAAGATTGCTCTTTGATAACTTAAAAATGCTATGAATCATTGTTTTATTCAATAAATTGTCAAAACCTAATCTGTTAATAGTTATTTTTCTAGCAATTTCGTTTGTTGGTTTTTCTAATTTGAAAATTCTATTTCCAATTCTGTCAAGTATACTCTTTGGAAAAGTAGGATTTCCTTTAACAGCAAAAACTACTGATTTTAAGTATTTCTGATCATAAAAATATTTTATTCGTTCATTGTTTTTACGAGTTAGTTGATCTGCATTATCCATTAATAAAATCATATTTTTAGGTTTTTGTTTAAAAAATCTTTTTTTGAAATCTTGACTATTAATAAGAACTTCTTCAATATCTAAACGTTTACTAGTATCATTTCCGTCTAAATAAATAACCTTTCCTTCTCCTTTAAAATTATCAATTAAATGTTTTAATAACAAGCTTTTTCCACTACCCGCAGGTCCTTGTATTAAAGCCATATTCCCTGATTTAATTCTGTAAACTAGTTCTTTGACTTCTTTTTCGTATAAGACTATTTCAGGAGTATTCTTAAAAATACTTGTATCTAATGGGTTCTTCTTGTATCCAAGTTCTTTATACCAGCTCATTTGCATTCCTCAATTTAGTTTAGTTCTCACACTCTTTTGTTTTTTAGAAACTTATTAAGGTTTCATTTTGGCTCTCATCCTGTATTTCTTAGCCAAAGTATAATAACGTTGTGCAACGTCAGATTTACCAGCATCATAAAACATTTCACCTTTTTTGTGAAGTTCTAATGCTTTCTTTAAATTTGATACTTTATGTAACTTTTCTGCTTTCTCTTTATATTTTTTGCTTTTAGCATCATGTTTTAAAGCTTGTTTACCATGCTTATATTCTAATTTCTCATCTTTAACTTGACGATATTTTTCCATTTCACCTTTATGCATTTCTCGTTGGTCCTTGTGAAATGATGATTTTCTTAAATGTTCTTGTACTTTCTGTTTTGGATTCTTAGTCTTTTGTAAAATCAAGTAAGCAATAAATACAATTGCAAAAACAATTAGTAAAACCCATAATTGAATCCACTTAAAAAATCCATCTCCAGGTTCAGCAATAACTTTTCCTGTAATGTCTGTTAAACCTTCGTTTGTCTCGTCTATTACTTCTGTTGTCTCTTCAGTAGTTTCAGTTGTTGTTTCAATTGTAGTTTCAACAGTTTCTTCAACGACTGGTTCAACAACTGGTTCAACAGTTTCTAAAACTCCAATTGCAAATGTGCTAAATCCTGGTGTAAACGCGTCATAAAAAATACTTGTTGAGTCTTGACCAATTCTTGTTGTTAAAAGTGCGTCCCAATCAGTTGTATATCTGTATAATACAACTTCGTTCTCAGCAATATCTTCTGAAGATAACCAATCCTTGTCAACTTTGAATCCAATTCTTACATTTTCTTCTAAATCATTAAAATTTGTCGCTTCTATTTCAAAATATTTGAATACATTGCCTGATTTAACATGATTAGGATCGTCAGTTTCTGTAACAGATAAGCTTACACTTGCAGTATCTTCTGCTAATGTAAAACTAATTTCATAAATATTAAGTTCATCAGATGTTAATAAATTTTCTTCTCCTGCAGTCACTGTTGACCAAGCTTTTGATTTTGAAGGTTGTATCGTGGTTGTTGTTGGAGTTGTTGTAGTAGTAGCTCCACTTCCACCACCAGTAGATACTGGATCAGTACATGATTGAGTGTTTACGCCACTGTAAGTTTCTCCACAACTATTTGCATCTGTCCAAGCAGTACAAGTTTGTGAACTTCCAGAGCAAGTATTCCATGAATCACAGCTCCATGAAGCAGTACATGAATTTTCTTGAACTCCTGAATGTGATAACCCTTCAACTTTATATCGGTCACCAACAATAGTACAAGTATAAGTATTGCTACCAACAGTTCTTGAAGTTCCTGAAGCAGAACATGGTAATTTTACTTCGTTAGCACCATTACAACCACTACTAATTTCTGTAATTGAAGCAATCTCTGCGTCTTTTACACAAACACTAGTTTTTGTGCTATCAACATTATTAATATAAACTGTTTTTGTTTCTGATTGACTTGAAAGATCGATTCCGTTAATAATTACACTTCCAGTAGTAGCATCTTCTTCTTGAGTTTTAACAGTAACATTTCCTAAGTCTAATTTAGTATTAGATGCAAATGTAAAGTCAAAAGTAAGTAATTCTTTTTCTGTTGCAATACCAGTTGTCGTATCATATTCTTTAAATGTAAGCGCAACTTCTTGAGTTCCATTAATTACTTTGTTTAAATCAGCATCATCACCGATTTTAAATTCAGTATTTTCAACGTTTGATTCTAAATTATTAAGATCTCCTAATATGAAATCTTCATCATCAGGAACATCGTCGCCGTCCGCATTATTTTGACATAAGAAGGCAGTATTTGCTTGATCAGGGTTGTATATTAAAGGACAGTTATCTGTATAATCTGGTACGTTGTCAGCATCCGAATCTCTAGTTCTAGTTACTGTTAAAGTCCAACTTTGTGAGTCTGATAAATCTCCATCACTTGCAGTTGCTCTTACTGTATAAGTTCCTGCATTAGTTCCTGCATTCGTAAAGTCTCCTTCAAAAGTGTAAGAGTCACCTGTTTCTACAAGTACATCATCTAAATACCAGAATACTCCAGGAGTTGTTCCGTCAGCATCACTTGCATTAACTGTGAATGTTGAAGAATTGTCTTCTTTAATAGTAATGCTTGAAGCAGATGGTGTGTAATCAGTAATATTTGGTCGTTGATTTATTTCAAGTACAGTTACAGATATATCTTCATAATCACTTCCACCATTACCATCTCTGACAGTTATTCGAACTGGATAGCTGCCAGATTGTCGGTATGTAGGTGTGTACGTGATTAATCCTGAAGTTGAATTTATATCAAATAAATCCGTATTATCATAATAAGTTCTTGTGTCTCCATCTCCATCAGTTGCAGAAACTGTATAAGTTAATACTTCATTTTCAACTGCGGTTAATGCTCCGATTGGTGCAAGTACTGGAATATCATTTACGTTGTTAATGTTTAATGTGAAATTTTTGCTTACTCTTGTTGACCCATCCGCTACATAAACAGTTATTGTGTGAGAATCAACTGCATTAGTTGGTTGAGCAGGTGTGAAACTAATTTTTCCTGTTAATAAGCCAATTGTGAATAATGATGAATCAGTAGAATAAACTAACACATCACCATCAGCATCAGTTACTGGTATTGTATAAGTGAATGGAGTTTCTTCATAAGCATTTTTTGCAGATAATGTTCCTATAACTGGTGCTCGATTACTATTATTGACAGTTACAGTCCAAGTTCTAGTGTCTGTTGCAAGTCCGTCATCAACATCGACTCTTATCGTATAAGTTCCTGAACTTGTATAAGTGGTTTTGAACAAGTAAGTGTTTGTTTGGTTAACAAGAACATTGTTTTTGTACCATTTAATATTTGGATTTGTTCCATCAACATCAGTTACATTTATGTTAAATAATAAACTATCATTTTCTACAATACTTGGTGTTGAATCAGTTGGTGCATACGCAGTTATATTTGGTGCATCATTCGCATTTTGAACATATACAACAATGTCTTCATAATCAGTTCCAGTTTTTCCGTCCGAAACAGTTATTCTTGCTGTATGAGTTCCTACTTGTGCTTGAGCAGGTGTAAATGTTATCAAACCCGTACTTGTAATATTGAATAAAGTTGTATTATCTATATAAGTTACTGTGTCTCCGTCAGCATCTGTTGCAGATAATTGCTTACTAAATACATTGCTTTGTATTGCAGATAATGAACCTACAGGCGCTAAAACTGGAGCTCTATTAACATTCTTAATTGTTAATGGGAAGGTTGTTGTTGCATATCCGCCTTTTTTATCAACTACAGTTATTCTTACTGTATAAGCAGTATCTGAAGCAACGTTTGGTGCTGTAAAGCTTACAGCTCCTGAATCTTTATTGATTGTGAATAATGTGCTGTCATCATAGTATTTTATTGAATCATCTGTATCGTCATCAGATGCTTTAATGTAAAAAGAACAAGCGTTTCTTTCATTACAAGATTTTGCTCCAATTGTTTCAATTGTTGGATTTCTGTTTGAGTCGGTTACTGTCAGAGTCCATTTTCTTTCTGTTGATAATGACCCGTCTGAGACTACTGCTTTAATAGTGTATATTCCTGCAGAAGTATATGTTGGAGTATAAGTATAACTTGTTGCACTTTCTACAATTGCTGAACCCTTGTACCAAGTTGTTGTTAAAGTATCTCCACTATCAGCATCTCCTGGTGTAATTGAGAATGTTTTACTGCCTGTTTCAGTTATACTGGTAGTCGTTCCACTTGGATTTGGACTGATAATTGTTGGTTTTGAATTTAATATTTGAACAGAGTCAGTCTTTGATGCACTGTATGCAACTCCATCAAATGCTTTTGCTGTGCAAGTCCATGTTTGACCTTTACTAGTATTTCCAAATCCAACTATTTGTGTTGTTAAACTTGTTAATACTCCATTCTTTTTCCATTGATAAATATAATTTGAAGAGTCACTCCCATTAACAAAACAAGTTAGATTAGTGTTTGAATATGCGACGTTTGGCAAAACATCAACTTTATCAAGATTTGTTGGTGCAGTATGTCCTATACTTACCAAATCAGATACTGTTCCGCTTGTTAAAAGTCCATCTGTTGCATAGACTTCACAAGTCCAGTTTTCTCCACTATTAGTTGAGCTGCTGGTAATTGTTGAACTGGTACTTGCAATCTCTTCTGTTGAATCTTGTACGCCGTTCTTTTTCCAAACATAATTATATAATACTGAGCTATCAACATCTGTGCTTTCAGTTGTAACAGTACATACCAAATCATCTGAATCTACTGCAGAATCAGGTGTTAAATCAATACTTGGTGTTGATGGCATATCATTCTCTGCATTTATTGTTAGAACAATTTCATCTGATGATTCTAACTCACCATCACCAACTGTTATTGTAACTGTCTCGCTCAATACTCCATTTGGATATTGGAATACTATGTTTTGTCCAAATACTGTTGCGTATTCAGAGTTTGTTGTAATTATTAATAATTGATTTTCATTATCTTCATCATCAATATAAGAAGTTACATTAAGTAAGAAGTCTGTGTCTTCAGTTAAGCTTGTTAAACCTGGATAATTAGAAACGCCCGTTATTGTTGGTGCGTCATTTACATTAGCAACAGTTATGAAAAATGTTTGATTAGTAGATGATTCTAAATCTTGTACTACAACTGCTACAGGGTATATTCCGTTGTTAGTGTTTGCTTGAGCGTTATTTGGCGTCCAAGTTATTAATCCTGTGCTTGGGTCAATGTCCATTCCACTTGGTGAAATTGGGTCTAATGAATATGTTAAAGTATCTTCATCTCCATCTATTGCTTCAACATCATAACTGTATTCTTCATCTTCGACTGCTACTGCGTATGATTGTGAGGTTATTATTGGTGCTTCATTAACCGAAGTTATATTTACAAATATAGTTTGAGATTCAAATAATCCTCCACTATCTGTTAATCTTATTGTGAAAGTGTCTACTCCGTTTTGTCCTTCTATTGGACTTATTTCTAATTCTTCATTTACAATTGGAGAAGTTAAGTATAATTCTTCATTAACATCAGTTACACTCCATTCAAGATTTTCTAGTTCATCTTCTAAATCATATTTTAATCCTGATAAATCAATTGTAACAGGAGTTCCTTCTGGCGTTTCTACATCACCAATTATTCCAGTAATATTTGGAGCAGTATTAGTTCCAAGTTCAATTGTTACAGTTTCAAAAAAAGTATCTGTTTGTGCAGTTCCGTCAGTTGCATATACTTTACAAGTCCAGTCTTGACCAACTCTAGTATTGCTTGAATCGACTGTGTGAGTTGTTAAGCTTCCTTGCTCAACAGTATTTTTTTCCCAAGCATAAACATAAGTTACTGCTTCGCCGTCAGGGTCAACACTGCCTGTTGCGTTACAAAATAAATCGTTTTCTGCATATGCAGGTTCGCTTAAAGTAATTGTTGGGTCAGTAGGTACAGTGTTTTCTACTGTGATTGTTATATTTATTTGACCAGTATTATTATATTGATCTTCATAATTCATATGAACTGTATAAGTGTCAGGTGCAGATGTTATTCCATTTCCATCATAAACCATTGTTCCAGATGTACTGTTTAAAACGTCCGAATTTACATCTCGAAAATCTACAAAGTCT
Source organism: Candidatus Woesearchaeota archaeon (assembly GCA_937912225.1). Classification (GTDB taxonomy): domain Archaea; phylum Nanobdellota; class Nanobdellia; order Woesearchaeales; genus JAHIUF01. The sequence continues at coordinate 16,445 of CALDOJ010000031.1, forward strand.
AAGAATGTTAGTAATGGTATTGGAGATGTTGGTATTGTTTCTGTTAATACAGAACTAACTTTACTTAGTACGTCATCAGTTGAATCTCCATATATTGCTTCTATATATAAGTCGTTTCCTTCTTTACTAATATTTCCTTCAAAATCCCATGCATCATTATTAAAATTAGATGTTCTTGCATATTCAATAACTGAGTTTAGTACTGTTAAATTTTGATGTACATAATCACAGTCTTCTAATTCATAAGGAATATTGCCAATGTTTTGTTGGCAGTATGCATTTATGAATGTTGAAAGATGACTATAATCAGTATCAAAAATGTCAAAGTATGTTAAAGTTATATTTTCAGTTTCTTCTTCTACGAATCCTTCTAAATCAAATCCAGACCATACAGTTCCCCAATTGTATTGCATATATGTAATACCCGGGTAATCAATCACCATATATTCAAATACCGTACCATCAAAATCTATATTTGTAATATCTACTTCAATTCTGTTTCCAATAATTGTTGCAGTGATTGAATCATAAACATTTGCAACTTCATCCATTACACTGTTTACTAAAAAGGTATCATCTACGCTAAATTCAATTGGAGTGTCATTAATTGTTAGTTCAAATGTTCTTTCATTACTTGTTGTTGATGCAGTCCAGTCAAATTCTAGAGTTACAACATTTCCTAATAAAAATTCACAAGCATCATGTCCTTCATCTCCACAAGGAACAAGTTCATTATCATTAACAGTTGCTCCAACTAAAGAAATAGTATCTTCATCATCATCGTTTGTTAATTCAACTTCTGATTGAAAAAAGGCATTTGTTTCATTGCTTGCATTTAATAGAGTTATATATATAGTATAAGTGCTTCCAATAACTGCATGATCGACTTCCGCTTCATTATCGTCTTCAATAATCATTTCAACTACAGAAATGTCAGACTGAGGAATATCTGATGCTAAAGAATTTGAAATTAGTAATATAAATAAGCAAACATAAAGTAAAATGTTAAGTTTTCTATTCATTCATTCACTCCCCGAAAGAGAAGAATATACGAGCCGTATTTAAAGGTTTTGGTAATCGAAGGGTTTTGTCGTCGAGAAACAGAATAGCTTTATATAATTGTTTTAATTCTCCAGTGATAATTTTAATTAAAATGGAATTTAAAAAATACTTGCTTACAGGTGCTTTGATGTTAAGTTTATCTAGTGGCATTAACGCTCAAGCAGAACCAGAATCTAAAAAAAATGATGATTTTGCAATCCAATATAACACCATTAATTTAGAAAATTTTCTTGAAAACTTTTCATCAGGAGCAGACGTTAATTTTTATCAAAGAACCGAACCAGACACAGATGTACCCGATCAAATAAATACTTTTCAAGGATTAGAACTTACAGAGTTTTGGAAATATGGAACTTACTCTTTTAGACCCGAAGATAATTCAACTATGATAAAAAATTATTCTGAAAGTTGGAAAAACTTAGTCAACATAAAAGGTTCTGGTCATTTAGGATTATTATTTGGTAGTCCGCACAACAATTTTATTTACACAAATATTTTTGGAACAAGAGTTGATACTTGGAATCGTTTTTGGGGTTCTGAAGCAATAGGCCAATTCAAACCTTTTTTCGTCAAAGGATTCTATGATAAAGATTGGGAAAATAAAAGAACAGTTACAGAAACAACCACTCCTAATGAACTTATAGGAGACATAAATGTCGAACAAGTAACTCGAGACAACTTCATTACAAAAGAAAAAGGAGTTAATTTCAATTTCAGACCAAAAAAAACTAAAGTTGATTTAAGTTATGAAGAAAGCGTACGAGAAGATTTACAAACAAAAAAAATCACTACTAGAACTTCAATGGGAACTGATGTAACAGATGTTCCAGAAACCAAATATGTTGATAACACTAAAATTTATTCAGCAGATATAGCAAGAATTTTTAGCAACACAGATTTGATTGGTTTGTCCGGAATGCACATACAAAATAGTTCTGAAAGTTTTGGAGATCCTCCAGGAATCATAAACGATAATCGTTCATTAATAGGTGCTGAATGGGCTGGCCTTGAATCAGGAGTTAAAACCATTTGGGAATATATGCACATAAATAATACTTGGAATCCAAATTTCATGGTTTTTAATTCATATAAACAAAATGATTTTTTAATGAGTGCATTTGGAACTTATGCGAAAGAAAAAAAAGATTTTGCAGGAACTATTTGGTTATCATTTGGAACTAACGATGTTGATGATATGCAAAGAGGCGTTTTGGCCGAAGAAAATTATTTGCTAATGAATGAACTTGAAAATAAATCAAGAACTATTTCTAGAATGCATGATTATAATAAAGAAATGTATGACTTTGAATCTTCAAGATTATTTTCTAGTTTTGATATAAGCAAATTCGTAACAAGACTGCATTTTTCTGTTTCTGAAGACAATATGAATGGTGAAGCATTTATGAAATATACTCATAAATATTTTGCAGCAGGATTAACTGTTGGAGGAGAAGTTACTTCAAATAATAGACTGCATCAATACATCAATTACAGCACAGGTGTTAATTTCAAAAATTTTTATTTAATATTTGATGCACAAGATGATAACTTTTCTGATACAAATATTTATACTATAGGACTTGGTTTTAAAAATTAGTTGTTACTGTAAAATAGGTAACCAGCATAACCTTTATATAATACCAGCCATTCATTTTCTAGTGTTGAGGGGAACTTATGAAATTAGGCCAGATAATTCTTAGTTTAGTATTAGGTTTTACTAATCCAGTTAGTTCAGAAACTAATCAATCTATTGACAAAGAAGTATTTGATGAGTTCAAACAATATTATTCTAGAGATATCCCAGAATTTTTAGTTCCGCTTAGAGAAAATAATCTTGAAAACTTTTATGATTCTTGGAAAGAACAAAATTCTAATTTATACAATCAAGGATTAGATGCTGTTCTAAGTACTTTACGAGAAGAATTGCCAGCAGAACACTGGGGAACTATAACTTATAATGGTGAATTACCTGAACAAGGATGGGATGTAATTGTTAAAGATAGTTTAGATTTTTTGCTTGGACAAATGAACGGCGGAATAATAATTAATGGAACTGAAGCATGGTATAATGTAATAGTTGCTTCAGACGACCCTTTCACAATAGAAGTTGATGAAGGTGCAGAAAATGGAGAAACAACCTTTCCATTAATTAATAATGTTCCTGCAAATCAAACATTAACTCATAATATTGGAACTAACGAACGAACAGATTTATCCATTACAACAACAAGCACCAATCCAGATAATAATTCTATTCCAGACAAATATTTTTTATCACAAAATTATCCTAACCCATTTAATTCTTCAACAAATATAGAATTTGGAATTACAGAACCAAGCAATGTTAACTTAACAATTTATAATTTAAGGGGTGAAGAAATAGCCAAATTAGTTGATAAAGAACTTATTCCTGGCGAATATAAAATAAACTGGCAAGCACAAAATCAACCAAGCAACATTTACATTTGTAGATTAAAAACTAATGAACATTCATTAACTAAAAAACTAACTTTAATAAAATGAAATTCCTAAAAATACTAATAATTGCGTCTTTATTAATTACGTTAGTAGAAGGAGTATCTGCCGCAACAATTACATTTACAGTTCTTGAAAACAATACAGCCACACCTATTGAAAACGCAATAGTTACATTGGTCGGAGTATCAGATTCAGATTTTAGCAACACCACTACAACAGATTCATCAGGTATTGCAACTTTCATAAATATTCCAAATGCAATATATGTTTATGTCATCACACATCAAGCTTATCAATCAGATTCTTACACTTTATTTGTTACAAGTGATCGAGATTTAACTGTTTACTTAGAACCACTAACAGGAACTGAATGGCACCCTTTAGATATTAATAATGGTGATTTAAGAATTACTTGGAGTTCAACAGATCCAGACAACATCTATAATGGTGGTGAGCGTATGAATTCAGTTTCTGAAGTTAGAAATGTTAGAGATTCAGGACATATAATTCTTGATCATACAACTAGTTTACATCGAAATACTTATTATAGCGATGGATCACCTACTGAATGGAATAGTGCTCACACACCAGATTATCCTATGGCAGTTCATTTAAAACCTAATGGTGGATGGATTACAAATACTATGACTGAAGAAACTGCTGAAGAATGCATTGGAAAAGCAATTGTTTACCTAGAAGGAACATCTGTTGATTTATCAGGTGATGAATTCATTTGCATTTATGAAATTAGAAATGAAAACTTAGTTCCGTTTTACATAAATGGTTCTGTTTACATGGACTTTGTTAGCGATTACAAAATTAACGATGTTATTTACACAATTTCTGGCCAAACAGATAATTTTACAGTACTTAATGAAGGTGCAGAAGTTAATCATCGAGTTGTTATGAATGACCTTTCTAATTCAATTGGGATAGAAGGAGAAAATATTAGGTTTTCAGCAATAGCAATGGACCCTGATAATGATGAAATAATTGCAACAATTAATGATTCTAGATTTGTTTATAATGGACGAGAAGGAAACAGTTATGTGTTTTACTGGCAAACAGAATTAGGAGATACAGGCATTTATTCAGTTGCAATTACTACAAGCGACGGAGAATTTTTTGAAACAAGAATTGCAGATGTTGTAGTTTTAGAAGAATTTCAAATAGATCTAGTTCCAGGTCTTAATATCATATCAGTTCCTTTTGTTCCAGTTGTTGGTGATTTTGAAAATAATTATTTTTATGAAGAATCAGCCAATATTGTTTTAGAATCAATTGTTGATTCTTTAGCAAGTGCGTTCGCGTTCAATAATGGCGTTTGGACAAGTTATGACCCTGATAAACCAGACATATTAAACACACTGCATAATATTGATGAAAGTAATGGTTTGTGGCTCAATATGGAATCTGCAGACACCCTTACAATAACAGGTTTAAAACGAGAACCAGTAAATTTAAGTCTAAGCACAGGTTTGAATTTGATTGGTTATCCTTCAAGTACAGAAAATACTCCAAGCAATGTGTTTAATAATGTTTATAGCGAATATGAAAATATTATTACCTACAACGCAACAAACAACGAATGGACTAGTTATAATCCTGATAAACCTTCATTTCTTAATTCATTACATAATATGATTCCTGGTTATGGATATTGGGTCATGACATCTGCAAATACTAATTGGAATTTTAATGGAGGTGTTTTTAATTGAAAACCAATAAAATAATTTTGTCATTAATCCTCTTAGTAATCAGTATTAATTTTGTATCTGCTCAAATGCCACCATCAGAATATTGGGGTTATATTAACGAAGGCAATGTTGAAGCAGGTCTTGAAGTTCTTGCTTGGATTGATTCAAATAGTGATGCAGTTGTTGATTTAAGCGAATTATATTTTAGCACCAATACTTTAGCAGGAGGATTATATGACATAATAGTTCCTTCAGACGATACCAGTACAACAGAAACTATTGAAGGAGGAGTTCCAAGTGACATAATAATTGTCTTTGTAGATGGAACTATTGCAACACCTTCTTTAAATTGGGTTTCAGGTTCTAATGATCAAATTGATTTGACTATTGTTACTAATAATATTCCAACAATAGATTATGCTTATCCAGAAATTAATCCAACAATTAGCGAAATTGAATCACAATTATTCTATGTTAATGTATCTGATGAAGATTTAGACGCTCTTTCTTTTGAATGGTTGTTAGATGGGGCAATTGTTTCAACAAATGAAAATTATACCTTCACGTCAAATTATAATTCAGAAGGAACTTATAATGTTACAGTCATTGTTAGCGACTCCGAATCTTTAACAAGTAATGAATGGATTTTAACAGTTCTAAATTCTAATAGAGCTCCAGTTATTGAAACCACTCCTTCATTGACTATTAATGAAAATGAATTATATGTTTATGATGTTGATGCAACCGATCCTGATAATGACCTAATCAATTACCTGTTAAGTTCAAACCCGACAGGAATGCAAATTAATGAAACAACAGGAGTCATAAACTGGCTTACAACCTCCAACGATATTGGAAAACATACAATAAACGTTATTGCAAGCGATGGAAATCGTTTTGACTTCCAAGAATTTAATCTAACAGTTATTGATGTAAACGAAGCTCCTGTCATCAACAATTTTTTTCCAACAAATAATCCAACAATTTATGAAAATTCAAATCAATATTTCAACATTTCAGCAACAGATCCAGAAAACAATTTACTTTCATATGAATGGTTAGTGAATGGAGTAACCGCCTCAACAAACAACGAGTACACACACAATACAGATTTTGAATCAGAAGGACAATACAATATAACGGTCAAAGTAAGCGATTCAGAGTTCACAGTTTCTAATGAATGGACTTTAACAGTAACAAATGTTAACAGAGCACCAACTCTAATCTCACCAATCCCAAACACTGAGTTCAACGAAGATTCAAATCAATTCTTATCATTAAATAATTACTTCTCAGATCCTGACGGAGATGAATTAACCTATGAAGCTGTTGGCAACAACCAAATAAATATTTTGATTGATAACAATGATGAAACAGTTACATTCACACCACAAAATAATTGGTTTGGACAAGAAACAATAACAATAACTGCAGAAGACGAATCAGGACTTAAAATCAACGACACATTAATTGTTTCAGTTTTAGCCATAAACGACGCTCCAACAATTTCAACTATTGGAGATAAGAATGTTTTTGAAAATAATTTATTAACTTTCTTTGTAAATGCAAGCGATATTGACAATGCAGAATTAGCATATTATGCTAACAATCTTCCAACAGGTGCAACTTTTGAAAACCAAATATTTTCTTGGACACCAAATTTTAATCAAAATGGAACTTACTCATTAACTTTTATTGTTAATGATTCAGAATTAACAGATCAAGAAACAATAAACATTCAAGTGTCTAATTTTGATTCAGCACCAATCATTAACTCTTTTTATCCAACAAATAATCCGACCATTAACGAAGACTCAGAACAATACTTCAACATAACAGCAAGCGACCCAGAAAACGACACCTTAACATACGAATGGACACTAAACGGCGAAATAGTATCAACAAATAGCGATTACAAATACAGCTCAAACTTCGAATCAGAAGGACAATACAACATAACAGTAAAAGTAAGTGATTCAGCACATACCACATCAAAAGAATGGACTTTAACAGTTACAAATAATAACAGAGCACCAATTTTAATAACACCCATTCCTAATTTAGAATTCAACGAAGACTCAAATAATAGTTTATTATTAAGCACGCATTTTACTGATCCTGATGGAGATACTTTGATTTATGAATTCTTTGGCAACAACCACGTAAATATTTTCATCGATGAGAATAGTCAAATAGCGATTTTCATTCCCGAAACTAATTGGTTTGGAGAAGAAACAATAACAATAACTGCAGAAGATGAATCAGGACTTAAAATCAACGATTCATTAGTTGTTTCAGTTTTAGCCATAAACGACGAACCAATACTAGATTTGATTGGAGATAAAACAATTAGCGAAAATGAAACATTAGAATTTTCTGTAACTGCAAATGATGTTGATAATGTAGAATTAATTTATTACGCAAATAATCTACCAACAGGTGCAAGCTTTGAAAACCAAATCTTTACTTGGACACCAAACTACGCGCAAGAAGGCGAATACCAAATAGAATTTGTAGTAAATGATTCTGAACTAACAGATCAAGAAACAATTAATGTTCAAGTTATAGGATCAAATAATCCACCAGTTATAGAATCATTTTTTCCATTAACAAATCCTATAATCAACGAAAGTGAAGAGCAATTCTTTGATATCATCGCTTTTGACCCGAATAACGACGAATTAACTTATGAATGGTTCTTAGATGGAGAATTAGTTTCTACAACTCAAAATCAAAGTTTTTCTTCCAATTATAATTCAGCAGATGTTTATGAAATAACAGTCATTGTAAGTGATGGAGTTTTCTCAGCAGAGCATTCATGGATTTTCACAATTTTAAATGTTGACTTGGTTGAAAATTTTGATGGAAACACGACAGACTTTCAAAACATTCCAGACCCACAAAATGTTACTGACGTAATCATCGAAGACCCAGCAGTTGGAGGAATTGATTTTGGTGATGAAGAATTAAATTTATCTAATTTTGTTCAAAACGTTTCAATTTTAGATAAAGCAGTAATTATAACAAATCAAATGATTGGAATTAATACAAAACTAATCCCAGATTTTGCAGGACACGAAGCAACCATAACACTACAAAACATTCCAAGCAGTTATAGAATTTATCGATCAGAAGAATTCACAACTAATCCTAATCAAGTAGGCCAACCTTGTCCAAGTAATATTTGTTACAATCAAAACTATGATTCAAATACTCAAACATTAACATTCACAGTCGCTCACTTTTCAGTTTATAGAGTTGGAAGTTATGTCATTCCAAAAAAAGAAGAAGTAACAACTGATCCAAAAGCAGATATTAGTATTTCTAGAATACGATTAGCAGATGAATTTGTTAGAGCAGGAGATGATTTAGAAGTTTATGCATCTGTAAAAAATGTTGGAAAAATAAATGCTAAAGATGTTGTTTTAACAGCTATAATCAGAGATCTTGGAATAAAAGAAAAAGTCACAAAGTTCAATCTGAAAAAAGGCGATAAAGAATTTACTAACTTCATAATCAATATTCCAGAATATACAACTCCAGGATTTTATTATTTAAGAATCAGTGCCTATGGTGAAAGTTCAAAAGCCGCAAAATACATTCAATTCAGAGTTTATTAAAAGTCTATCTTGGTAAATGTTTAGATAATACTTCTTTAGAACCAGCATTAAAAGCATTACGACAAGCATCTTCACAATTTTCAAGCAATGCACGAGGATTAGGATCTAACCGATAAATTTTTCTAATTATAGAATCCGATAAAAATTTTAAAGGACCAATTCTACGACGAACTAATTCAACAGCTTCCAAAGAATTCAATCTTTGTAAAACAAAAACATTAGGTCCGATTAATTTTCTCAATCTAGAAGTTAAAACTAAATCAGTTTGATCTTTAGTTGCAAGAGCAATTGCTCTAAAATAACCTTGTTCATAATGATAAGCCAATGAATTACTTTCTTTTTCAGATAAACCTTGAACTTCATCTAATAAAAGAATCATGCCTTTAGATTTCAAACCAAATAATTTATTAAAAAAAGTTCTCTCAAGTAAAAACCTATCAAGATTAAGAACATCTTCTCGCCGATTACAAGAAAAATAAACTATTTTTTTATCGCCGCGAAATCGATGGATTACTCGTTTCAAAATAGAAGTTTTTCCCGAACCATAAGCACCAGTAATTAAACAAACATTTCCTGTAGCAATCAAATTATTTATTCTTCGAAATTTAGCCAAAGGACCTGATAAGTCGTCATGAAACGCGGCTGGTTTAATACTAAAAGGGTTATTATAAAATCCTTTTTCCTTATACCAAATTTTATTATTCACTTACTACCACCCAATAACTCTTCTAATTCTTCATTTGAAATATTCTCCCTATTCTGAATAATAAGATGATTCAAAACTTTCTCACAATTAAGCAAGTGTTTAGTTAAATTTTTATTAGATAAAACAAAAATTTTCTGAACTAAACTCCTTGTTAAAATATCATCACCAAGACGAGCAATAGTTATTGTTACTGCTTCTTCAAAGGTAGGTCTTGATAATTTAAAAATTCTTTTTCCAATTCGATCTTTCAAACTATTAGTAAGATTGGAACTGTCGTACACTGCAAAAATAACTGATTGTAAATAATTCTGATCATAAAAATACTTAATCCGTTCTTGATTCTTCTTAGTTAGAAACTCTGCATTATCTAAAAAGAGAATTTTTTTCTGAGGTAACTTACCAAGAATTCTTTGAGTCCAACTTTGACTCTTTTTTAGAACAATCTCAATATCTAACCTTTTACTGGTCTTTTTAGCATCTATATAAATAGATTTATTCTCACCTTTAAAATGATTAATAACATGTTTAAGAATTAATGTTTTACCGCTACTAACAGGTCCTTCAATTAAAACAATATTACCAGCATAAACACGATAAATTAGTTCTTCAATCTGTTTTTGAAAAACAGTAAGCTCAGGAGTAACTTTTAATAAATCAGTCTCTAATGGATTCTTCTTATAACCAAGTCTTTGATACCAATTCATAGGGAGTTCTCCTTAATCTCCCACCTCTTATAAAAAAGAAAAGTTTGAAACCTTTTAAAGATATTGTAAAAATGCTCAGTAACAAAGTTAATGGCATGCTCAGAATTAAAATTCTGGCACACAAAATTTCAAATTTTGTTGATTTTTTATTATTAAAAAGTTAAAAAAAAAATAAAAAAATTAAAAGTTTATTCAAAACTTTTTTTCTGCTTTCTTCCTGTGATCTTCAGCTTCCTTGTAAAGCTCTTTAGCCTTTTCTTCATCACCAGCTTTGAAATGTTCTTCAGCTTTCTTATGAATCTTCATAGCTTTATCCAAGTTATGAGTTCTGTTTCTGTCTTCAGCCAGTTTCTTGTGATGTTTCACTTGCTCTTCATGATGTAAAGCTTTTTTAGTATGTGCCATTGCTTTTTCATCATCACCTTGTTTCTTATGTTCTTTAGCTTTAGCAAAGTGATCTTCAGCTTGTTTCTTATGTCCTTCAGCTTTTTTCAAGTGAGCATTGATTGTTCTTTCAGCAGCTTCATCCTTCTTACTTAAACTAATAGCTACAAGAATAATTACTACAATTAAAGCAAGTATTCCACCAACTAAGTCGTAAGAAGTTTCTTCTTCAACCATTGACTCAACAACAGGTTCAGGCTCAGGCTCAACAACAGGTTCAGGCTCAACAACAGGTTCAGGTACAGGTTCAACAACAGGCACTTCAATAACTTCTTTTTCTCCTATTGCAAAATAACTAAAACCAGGTGTTTCTGCAGTATAATAAATATATATTGCATCTCCACTAGTCTTTGTTGTTGGTAAATCTACCCAAGCATCACCAACATATCTTTTCAGAGCAACATTTGTTTCACCAAGAGCATTTTCAGATAACCATGAAAGAGCTACTTTAAATTTAATCTTAGCGTTTTCAATATTACCATCTTCAAGATTGGTCTTCTGGATTTCTAAATACTTATAGACTCTTCCTTTAGATTCTTGAGTTGCTGTTGGTTTACTAGGAAGGTTCTCAACAGTTAATTTTACATTAGTAGCGCCTTCTTTAACATTAACTTGAATTTCAGTTAAACCAATAGCATCATTGTTAATATTTAATACTGCAGGATTATTCTTAGTTACCGTTGTCCAAGCTCCGGCTTTCTTTGGATTTGGAGCAGTGTAAGTACTACTTCCACCGGATGAACCAGTTGATAAAACTCTATAAGTCGTTGTTGAAGTTATAGTATTACCAGCCTCGTCTGTTGCAGTACAAGTTGCAGTTGCATCACCAATAGTTTCAGTACTTAAACCAGTTATTGGAGTTGAGATAGTTCCACCATAAGTAGTAGAGTTATCTGTTGCAGTACAAGTTGCAGTTACATTAGATGCTCTGTTTGGAGTGTCATCTGATAAAGTAAATGCAGTTACTGCAGGTGCAGTTCGGTCAAAGATAACAACAATTGTTTCTGTATCATTAACATTACTGATTGAATCAGTTAAATTTACTTTAATTGTATAATTAACTTCTTCAAGCGCAGATGCGTTAATTGATGCGGTCCAAAGATCAGTTCCAGTATTAGTCATATTAGTCCAACCTAAGACAATATCTGATGCATTAGTACCATTAATTATTTGATACTTAGCAGTTGATATTAAACCAGTAGTTGTAATGTTCAAGACCACAGCTGTTTCATTTAAGAAATCACCAGTAGATGGCGAATTATATGTTGCTGTTGGAAGTAGAACAACTCTGAAATTAACAGCACTACTTGCATCTTCATTACTTGTTCCATCAGTACAGTTAACGATTGCAGCATAATAACCAGTACTTAAAGTATCATTAACAGTTATTGTTGTTGCAGTTGCATTAGCAGTAGTCGCGTTTACTCCATAAGCAGTTCCATTCAAGTATAATGTACAACTTGCAGTTGCAGATAATGCATCTGTATAGTTAAACACAATATTTGGTGTTGTATCAGTTGTGTTAAACGTTGCAGTTTCTATTGTAACTGTTGGTGCAGTTCGGTCAACTGTGAAAACTCTTGTTACAGATTTGTTCACATTACTTAGTTTATCAGTTGCAACAATAATTACAGTATGAGATTCTTCTGCTAAAGTGCTCATATTAACACTTGCATTCCAGAAATTTCCACCAGCATTACTTGCAGCATAAACTATTGAACTAGATGAATTACTAATGTTAAATGAAACAGTTTGTAATCCAATATTTGCATCAGTTACAGTTGCATTAAAAACTTGAGTTTCAGTGCTTAAATTAGCTGCAGTTGCAGGCGAATTAATAGCTGAAACAACAGGTATAACATTATCAACAGTTAATGTATAAACATCACTCATATCAACATTACCAGCTCGATCAGTACAATTAACATACCAAGTTGAAGTTCCAACAGGAATCGCACCTGAAGTTATTGCTGTACTAGTAAAATTAGCAGTAGTAGCATTACTTCCTTTAGAAGTACCATTTACAAATAATTCACAAGTAGCACCTGTTGAATAAGCATCTGTAAAGTTGAAACTTAAATCAGGAGTTGTATCTGTAGTGTTAGTATTATTAGCAGTTTCTAAGTTAACAGTTGGTGCTGATCTATCAACTGTGAATGAAACAGTTTCAGTTTTATTCAAATTACCTACCGTGTCTGTTGCAAAAATTATTGCAGTATGACTTCCTTCAGCTAGAGAATTTGAACTAATACTATTACTCCATAAGTTTCCAACAGTATTACTTCCTGCTAAAATTATGAAGTCAGAACTGTTAGATATATTAAAGTTAACAGTTACAACATCTAAAGTATCATCAGTAATAGTTGCATTGAATAAAACTGTTTGAGTACTGTAGTTTGTTCCAGCAACTGGCGAATGTATTGTTGAAACATTTGGAACAACATTATCAACTGACATTGAGTAAACCGGACTCATATCAACATTACCAGCTCTGTCAGTACAATTAACATACCAAGCATATGTTCCAACAGTTAAAGCAGTTGAAGTTATAGTTGTGCTTGTAAAGTTAGCAGTATTATTATTGCTTCCTTTCTCAACACCTCCAACATATAAGAAACAACTAGCTTCTGTGGATAATGCATCAGTATAATTAAAACTGAAATCAGGAGTTAAATCAGTTGTGTTAGTACCGTTAGCAGTTTCTAGATTAGTAGTTGGTGCAGTATTATCAACAGTAAAAGTTACAGACACACTATCATTAGTATTTTCTAAAGTATCATTTGCAGTAACAGTTGCAGTATGAACTCCATCAGCTAAAGTAGCAACATCAATACCAACAGTCCAGAAATTACCACCAGTATTAGATGCAGTATATAATATAGGAGTTGAACCATTAGTTACATTAAAAGCTACTCCAACAACATCCAAATATGAGTCAGTTACTGTCGCATTAAAAGTGATTGTTCCTGTGCTTAGATTTACTCCACTAGCAGGATTATTAATTGCTGAAACTGCAGGTACGGTATTATCATATGTAAAAATAATACTTTCAGTAGCATTCAGATTACCTAAAGTATCATTAGCATAAACAGTTACAGTATGATTTCCTTCAGCCAAAGTAGAAACATCAACAGTTGCATTCCAGTAATTACCACCAGCTAAACTTGCAGTTAACCAAACAGTATTAGAACCATTAGTTACATTGAATCTTACAGTGTCAATGCCCACTAAAGGATCAGTTACAGTAACGTTAAAAAAGAAATCAAGACTAGTATTATATCCTGTTGCAGGCGTTATTGCAGTAACTGCAGGCACAACATTATCAACAGTTATTGTATAAACAGGACTTTTATCAACGTTACCGGATTTATCAGTACAATTAACATACCAATCAGTAGCTCCAGCAGATAAAGCAGTTGAAACAATTGTTGTCGCAGTATTATTCATAGTTGAAGTATTAGTTCCTTTAGAAACATTACCAACAAATAACTCACAACTAGCATAAGTAGCAGTTGCATCAACAAAACTATATACAAAATCAGGAGTTAAATCAGTAGTGTTAGTGCCATTAGCAGTAGTTAATGAAACAGTAGGTGCAACATTATCTTCTATGAAAGTTGAACTTACAGTAGAGTTTAGATTGCCTAAAGTATCATTAGCAAACACAGTTACAGTATGAGCTCCTTGATCTAAAGTCGCAACATCAATACTAGCATTCCAAAAGTCTCCACCAGGATTACTTGCAGTTAACCAAACAGTACCAGAACCGTTAGTAATATTGAATCTAACAACATCTAAACCAACGTTTGCATCACTTACAGTAGCGTTGAAAGTAATTATTCCAGTACTTAAGTTAGCACCTGTTGCAGGTGAATTAATAGCTGTTACAGCTGGTTTAACATTATCAACTGTTATAGTATAAACAGAACTCATGTCAACATAGCCTACTTTATCAGTACAATTAACATACCAAGTAGAAGTTCCAACAGATAAAGCGCCAGAAATAATAGTTGTAGTAGTATAATTCATAGTAGTAGCATTAGTACCTTTAGAAGAACCATTAACAAACAACTCACAACTAGCATAAGTAGAAGCTGCATCAGTAAAATTATAAACAAAACTAGGAGTCGTACTAGTAGTATTAGTACCATTAGCAGGACTTTCTAAAAATACAGTAGGAGCATTATTATCAACTGTAAAAGTAGTAGTAACAGTTGAATTTAACTGACCTAAAGTATCATTAGCAAAAACAGTCACAGTATGACTATTCTCAACCAAAGTAGATAAATTAAGACTAGCATTCCAAAAATCTCCACCAGGATTACTTGCAGTTAACCAAATAGTATTAGAACCATTACTAACATTAAAACGAACAACATCTAAACCAATAGTAGCATCACTAACTGTTGCGTTAAAAACATACACTCCAGTCACATTAGCACCACTAGCAGGAGTAGTAATTGCAGTTACAGCAGGAACAACAGAATCAACTGTTATAGTATAAACAGGACTCATATCAACATTACCGCCTTTATCAGTACAATTAACATACCAAGTAGAAGTTCCTTCGCTTAAAGCAGAAGAAGTAATAGTTGTAGTAGTATAATTCATAGTAGTAGCATTAGTACCTTTAGAAGAACCATTAACAAACAACTCACAACTAGCATAAGTAGAAGCTGCATCAGTAAAATTATAAACAAAACTAGGAGTCGTACTAGTAGTATTAGTACCATTAGCAGGACTTTCTAAAAATACAGTAGGAGCATTATTATCAACTGTAAAAGTAGTAGTAACAGTTGAATTTAACTGACCTAAAGTATCATTAGCAAAAACAGTCACAGTATGACTATTCTCAACCAAAGTAGATAAATTAAGACTAGCATTCCAAAAATCTCCACCAGGATTACTTGCAGTTAACCAAATAGTATTAGAACCATTACTAACATTAAAACGAACAACATCTAAACCAATAGTAGCATCACTAACTGTTGCGTTAAAAACATACACTCCAGTCACATTAGCACCACTAGCAGGAGTAGTAATTGCAGTTACAGCAGGAACAACAGAATCAACTGTTATAGTATAAACAGGACTCATATCAACATTACCGCCTTTATCAGTACAATTAACATACCAAGTAGAAGTTCCTTCGCTTAAAGCAGAAGAAGTAATAGTTGTAGTAGTATAATTCATAGTAGTAGCATTAGTACCTTTTGACGAATCATTAACAAACAACTCACAACTAGCATAAGTAGAGATTCCGTCTGTAAAATTATATTCGAAAGCAGGGGTAGTGCTTGTAGTATTAGTACCATTAGCAGGAGTTTCTAAAAATACAGTAGGGGCAGTATTATCAACTCTAACACCAAGTACACTTGATGAACTAGCTTTTCCGCCAGTAAGATTAGTAGCATTTACAATAAGATCATAAACTCCGTCTGATAAAAGACTTGTATTGAAAGAGGCGTTTTCAAAAACAGTATCATCAGCAGTACTATTTATAATTGTGGCATTTAAAACGAGAGCACCCGATAGATTCCACATAAATACAACTGTTGTCGCGTTCAAATCTGTCGTTGCATTCAGTAGAATTGTTCCGGACACATTCTGTCCTGAACTTGGCGACTGAACAGTCACGGTACTCAAAGCCAACACAAAGTTGGTAGTGAACAAAAGCATGGCTAGTAAAACCACAATATAGAATAATCTAGTTGAATTTCTCATTTCCTACACCCCTTAAACATACATACATAGATAAATTAATTGAGATAGTATATAAACTTTTCTGCTTATTTGAAACCACTAAAAAGTGAAACCACCATTTTTTCACACATAATTTATTATACTAATTAATTCTTAAATAAATAAACGCTTTTGAACCTTTTTCATTAAAATTTATAAACAAGAACATTTCCAATAAGAACAATGGCAGATTATAATGAGAAAATTAAAGACTTAGAAAAACAAATTAGCACTACTAAGTATAATAAGAAAACTCAGCACGCCATTGGAATGTATAAAGCTCAACTTGCAAAGCTTAAAGATAAAGAAGAATCTCGAGGAAAAGGTGGCAAGAAAGGCGAAGGTTATGTTGTTAGAAAAACTGGGGACGGGACTGCTTTATTATTAGGGTTCCCGTCTGTTGGAAAATCTACTTTACTTAACGCTTTAACAAATGCAAATTCTGAAGTTGGAGCTTATGACTTTACAACACTTGACGTAATCCCTGGGTTAATGGAACAAGACCATGCAAAAATTCAGATTCTTGACGTTCCAGGAATTGTACGAGGAGCAGCTTCGGGTAAAGGTCGAGGAAAAGAAGTTTTGTCAGTTATGCAAAACGCAGATCTCGTGTTAATTCTTATAGATGTTAATTATCCAGAACAGTTAGATATTTTAATGAAAGAAGTTTATGATTCGCATATTCGAGTTAATCAAAGAAGACCTGATGTAAGAATTAAAAAGACTGCAAAAGACGGAATCAGACTTGGTGCAACTGTTAAACTATCTCTTCAACGAGATACAATTAAAGCTGTACTAAACGAATTCAAAATAAATAATGCAGATGTAATTATTCGTTCAGACATAACCGTTGACCAACTAATTGATTGCATTGAAAACAATAAAAAGTACTTGCCAGGAATAACTATACTTAACAAAATTGATTCTGTAAGTGAAGAAAGATTAGAAGAAGTTATCAAATTAACTAAAGCAGATCTTTGTGTTTCTGCACAAAAAGAAACTGGTTTAGAAGAGTTAAGAGTTTTAATTTTCAAAAGATTAGAATTAATGAAACTATGGATGAAAGAACCAGCTAAAGAAGTAGATATGAAAGAACCATTGATTATTACAACCAACTCAACTGTAAAAGATGTTTGTTCAAAACTGCATAAAGATTTTATTTCGAAATTCAAGTTTTGCAGAGTGACTGGACCTAGCGCAAAATTTCCAGGACAAAAATTGTCATTAAATCATGTATTAAAAAATAACGACATTCTAGAATTACATATGACTTAATCAAATGGACTTTTAATTTTTAAAAAATCTTTTTTCGCAACATAAGCGTAAATTGAAGTTGTTTCTAACCGCGAATGACCTAGTAACTTTTGAATATAACGAATATCAGTGCCGTTCTCTAACAAATGAGATGCAAAACTATGCCTTAAAGTATGAGGAGTGACATTTTTATTGATTTTTGCTTTGAAAGACGCTCGAGTAATAATTTCAGAAATTGAACGAGAAGAATACTTACCATTTCTTGACTCAAAAACATACTTATTTCCTGTTTGATAATTCTTTAATAAACTTTTAACTTTTTTAGAAAGAATAGTAAACCGGTCTTTTCCGCCCTTAGCATTTTTCAAATGAATAGTGTTATCAACAAAACTAATATCAAAATTTTTCAAATTAATAAGCTCTGAAACCCTTAGGCCAGCAGAGTAAAGTAAAGAAATAACTAATCGATGTTTAATATTATCAAGAGCATTGATCATTTTATTAATTTCAGTTTTAGAAAGAACAACAGGCAACTTCTTTTTACGCTTTGGAATAAATACTTTAGAATCATTGCCAGTAAAAAATTTAATCGCAGCACTAGCAAGACGAATAGAATTAGTAGCAAACCCTTGTTCAATCAAAAAAAAAACATAATCCTCACGAGACAAACCACTCCTTAAAAATTTAGAATAATGAAAAGAATAAGCTTTAATCGTCTGCTTAGAAAACCCCTTCATAATCATTTCACGTTTCTTGATATCAACTAAATCAACCATAACAAGCTCTAAAACAAAACTTCTTAATAAAATCACCATCAAAAAACCCGAAACATTTCCGTATTACACGAAATTCCACTTCATGTAATACATGTTAAGTTCAATAAAATTGAGTTCCATTTTCTTTTTAGAAAAAAGAAACAAAAATAGGGGGTTCCGGTCCTTCAGACATATAGTCTGCTACGCAGAAACAATAAACTGCTGTATCAAAAAGTAATAAAAACCACACAAATATGGCGTTTATTTATAAATACGCATTACCAAAAATTTTATTTAATTTTATTTCTCGTCTATAATTATTAAAAAAGGTTAAATTTATATAGTAAAACCATATCTTGATTAGAATTGGAGGAAAAATATGAAAAACGATGATATCATAGAACTATTACAAAGAATTGACAAGAAGCTTGGATTGATATTGGGCAACCAAATTGTGGAGAAGGAAGGTAACATCAAAGCACAAGTGTCAAAGCTCGCTAAATCAGACCTCAGTTCTGTTGAAATTGCACAGATCCTTGGAATAAGCGCAGCTCACGCATCCAAAGAGTTATCAATTCTAAAAAAGGTGAAAAAGCATGAAAGCAAAACCAAAGAGTGAAATTGATCTTTTACAGGAAGTCAATAATAAACTTAATATGCTAGTCGCATTGACTGCAGCACAAGGAAAAGAAAGAGATGATAAGATAAAAACATTAGCAGGATTAGGATTTACTAATATTGATATCAGCAAACTTTTGGGAATCCCAAAAGGAACTATTGATGTTGTTAGAGCAAAAAAGAAAGGTGCGAAAAAATGAACTCAGACCAGTTCTCAATAATCGAAAAAAAACTCAACACAGTAATTAAGTTGCTTGCTATACAAGCAATTGGCGACAAAGAATATCGGCAACAAATCACGCTTCTTGACAGTATGGGTTTACAAATAAATGATATTGCTGAACTTACAGGAAAAACTGCCAATAATGTAAAGGTAACACTTCACCTAATTCGAAAAAATAAATCGAAGGGAGAAAAAAAAGATGAATGATAAGCAATTCGAGGAAATAAGCAAAAAACTTGACAAAATTTTTGCAATTATCGCAGTCCAATCTATCGATAATAAGGATGATAAAATTAATACCCTTAAACGCCTTGGGTTTTCTAGCGATGAAATAAATCCTATTGTTGGTGTAAAGAACTGTAGGCAGATGGAAGGATGGAAAAGAAAATGAGTGAACAAGATTTAAAAGATATTAAAAACCAATTAGAAATAATTATATCTCTAATGGTTCCTGCATTTTCTGAGGAGAAGTATGGTATTCAAAAAGGCACGCAATTAGATGTCCTAAAATTATGTGACTTGAGATATACTCAACAAGAAATGGCATCTAAACTCAAAAAAACAAAGAAGGCAATCGAAAGAGCAATAGAAAATTTAAATTCACGAGATTTAATTAGATCTGTAAAAAAAGGAAATCGTACTGTTTACTTGAGGTTAAAATGAAAGAAGATCAAATGTTAAAAAAGCTAGACACAATAATTGCGCTGCTTGCAACACAAGGTAAGGAAGATGCAGAGAAACTGAAGATAATGAAAGGTTTAGGCTATCCCTATAGTGAAATCAGTAAATTACTAGGGGTTCCTGAAGGAACATTAAAAACATGGGATTTCAAGAATAGGAATTCAAAAAAATGACTGATATTGATAAGCTCAAAAAAGCGATTATTGAGATATGTAAAGGCAAACATGGAAAAGCAGTACTTCTTGCAGTCAATAATAAAAGAGATTATAAAGAAATTGCATCTCAGGCGGGATGTAATAATAACCAAAGCTCCTCTTTATTAAACACAGCACTAACATTTGGTCTAATAACAAAAGAAGAAGGAATTTGGAGAAAGACACCTGAATTCCGAAGGCTTAAGGTTAACCAAGTTCTAAAAGAAGGATCTATTGACATACCCATTGAGAAGAAAATTAGGGTACAAAAGATAAGAAAAAAGACGAATGTTGACATGGTGAAAAAAGACATATCCTCTTATTTCTTACTTCAATTTTCAGAAATACCTCATCCTTTTTCAGGCAAACTACAAAAAATTAAAGTACAAGATTTGAAAAAGGCGACAGAATGTCTATTTACAAACCTAGAATGTGATGGTCCGATAAGACTAAATGGATTATCTGATAGATTTTATGAATCATTTTCAGCTTATTTTTCTTCTGACAGAATACGAAAAAATGAATTTACAAATAATTTTAGTAATATGATTGGCTGTTTTGAACCTTATGTGAAGAAAGTTACGGCTATTAAAACGAAAAATCCTGAAGAAGCTAATCCCAGCCTCAATAAGGACATGATATCAAAAGTTATTTCATTCAATTCTAATATAAATAATAATAATGATTCTTACTGGGTAGATAAACCAATTCATGAGGCATCCCTGAGAGTAGTTTTCCCATATAGGCATATTGAATCTCATGAAGCTAGAAGTTATACACTCTTTGATATGGAAAGAGTTGTATTTTATTTATTTGCATCTATAATTTTTATTAATTTAAATTACTAAATTAGTGTACCTTAATACTTGTTCTTAATGTACCGCTTCGCTCTTTTGATGGAACGGAACCCCCTAGTCCTTCGGACATTTACACTCCCTTGGGTCGAATTTATTTGGAACTCAAATTTTACTCTGCGGACGCAGGTTTCCCAAACTTCGTATGGGAAACGAACTTAACAGGGCTTAAAGGGTTCGAAACGACCACTTCGCTATTTTGCCAAGCAAAATTCGTTTCTCTCCCAAATTTTTTGCTACGCAAAAAACTTCCCTTAAGCCCGATGTTAAATGAAATAATTTTTAGTGGCTCAAAAGTAGAGGGGGGCAATCAATACAAAAGAAAAAAGGAGTAGGGGCTGAACAACACTAAATTTATATATAAACATGATGCAATATTATAAATGAATAAGTTTTTATCCGAATTAAGATATTTGCAAAGAAAAAAGAAAGGTTTAGATAAGACTAAAAGAGATAAATATATTAGAAAACAAATTCATCTAACAAAAAAATTAATTGAACAATCTTCCTTTGACAGAAAATTTGTCTCTGAAATACATAATAAAATATATGAACTGATAAGTAATAAAGAATTTGTATTAAGTAAAAAAAAGTTTATATCACTGTTAAATAAAAAAAGTTATGAATCTCAAATTATTGAAATATTTCTAAAAGAATATACTCAAATAAAGGAACTTTTGGCAAATCTGTTTAAAATATTAGAAGAACAATTAAATTCTTCTAATTTTGCTTTGGATGAGACTTCTGAGAATAAAATATACTTAGATATTGAAAAGGTATTCTTGGATTTTGATAACAACGAAAATAAGATTAATGATTATTTTAATGATTTAAATAAATTAACATACAAAAAGAAATATATTAAATCAGGAATGATTATCTCTAAAATAATCAATAAAATATTATTTCGAATTGAAATAAATGGTATTGAAAATATTCCCAAAAGAGGTTCTTGCATATTGGCACCACATCATTATCATGCTGCGTTTGATCCACTTATTCTGATCTCAGTAATTGATAAACCTTTATTCTTTGCAACATCAGTAGAAACGTTTGTTTCAATACCACTATATGATAAGTTACTGTATAATTTAGGTTGTTTACCTATTAAAAGAGATGATAAATTGTTTCAGAACAGATTAAATAATGCAATTCCAGAAGAGAAAATAAGAAATTATGATAGTTCAAACTTAGCAAGTATTAAAAAAATGTTAATTCATTTGAAACATGGAGATTTTGTTGTTATTTTTCCTGAAGGTGAAGCAAAAATCATTCCCACTTACGCAAGAAATAATGATGAAAATTTTCTCGACCCTCAGACTGGATTTGTATCTATGGCTTTTTTAGCTGAAAGAAAGTATAATAAAAAAATCCCAATAATACCGATCGGATTAAAATATGATGGGAACATATTTAAAAAAATAATTGTAAATATAGGCAAACCTATTTATCTAAGTAATTCTTTACAAAAATTAAATAGACAAGAATTAAAACAAAACATATCAAAAATATCATATCAAATATTTGATGTCATTAAACAACTTTCTTCTTAAAAAAGCCCCTCCCCTAAAAAAATAAAAAAGATTGTCCCCCTCGATTCTTGTTCTCTATATATCGCATTCGTTCATGCGATAGAACGCCACTAAAAATTACTCTGCGGTTTGCTTCGCAAATCCTCGGGGACGGCTTGCAGCCTTTCGCCTTCGGCTCACCCTCATTTAACAAGGATTTAGAGATTCCGCCTTGCAGGCTTCATCCAAATTTTTGCTTCGCAAAAACTTCTCTAAATCCCGATGTTATATGAAATTTGTTTTTGCGCCCAGAAGTTTTATATATGTAAATTAATCTCAATATAATATGAAGAAATTATTTTTAACATCAGTTGCTTGTAAGGTTTTAGATAAATTTGTAGAACTGCTTGATTGTCCTCCATCAGATTTAACTGTCGCCTTTATTCCAACTGCGGCAGATGTTTATGAAAACAAGTCTTTTGTTGATGATGACAGGAATAAATTATCTGAACTCGGATTTAAGATTCTTGATATTAATATCACTAATAAAACTGAAGAAATCCTGCAAGAACAAATGAAAGATATTGATATAATATTTGTTGCTGGTGGAAACACATTTTATCTTTTAGAAAAAGCGCTTGCTTCTGGTTTTGATAAAATAGTCAAGAAACTCGTTGAAAGCGGGAAATATTACATTGGTTCAAGTGCGGGTTCAGTTCTTGCAGGATTGACTATTGAGCCAGTCAAATTGCTTGATGACCCAAGTAAAGCACAGAATCTTAAATCCTTTGATGGTCTTAAGTTAATTGATAAAATAATTCTGCCGCATTGTGGCAACGAAAAATATCAAGACAAAATGAATCAGATATTAAAAGATTATTCTGATGTCAAAGATAAGATAATCAAATTAACGGACAATCAAGCAGCAATTATCAATGATGAAGCTATAAAAATAATTTCTAGTGATGATTAAGGGCGCAAAAACAAACTCAAGCCACGCTGCGCTCTCACTCCACTTCGTTTCGTTCGGGTCATATAACAAGGATTATGAAGAAAATGGCTCGGCTCGCCATTTTCCCAAATTTCTTCCGCTCCGCTCCAGAAACTTCTCATAATCCCGATGTTATCTGTAATTCGCCTCCGCCCGCCTCGATACTTTTATATAAAACAATTTCTTAACTTATCATATGAAGATACTTATATTTACAGAAGGAACAATAATCATGCACAAAACTGCTATTGGTCATAGCAGAGATGAGATAGTCAAACAAGTTGAAAATGAAGAGGAATCTGTGCATGATTATCAATCGTATGTTCCTGTTGGTAATGCAGTTAAGAAATTGCAAAATTGGAAAAATGATGGCGCAGAAATTTTGTATTTAACTTCTAGAAAAAAATCTGAGGAAGTTAAACAAATACAAAATATTCTAAAAAAATTTAATTTTCCAGATGGTCAATTACTATTCCGCCAAAAAAATGAAGAATACAAAGATGTCGCAGAAAAAATTATTCCTGATGTCTTAATTGAAGATGACTGCGAATCTATCGGCGGAATAGATGAAATGACTATCACTCATGTAAAACCTGAGATTAAGAAGAAAATCACATCTATTCCTATTAAAGAATTTGGCGGAATTGACCATCTTCCAGACAAAATTTCTGCGCTTTAACGGCGGACTACGGCGAACTCACTCCACTCCGTTCCGTGCCACGCTGCGCTCTCCTCCTTTCAGTCGTCGGGACAGATAACAGGCACCCTGATGTTAAAACTCCACTCCTTGCACATCCGTTCCAGTCGTTACGCCCTAAAGGGGAAATTGCCTACAGCAATTTCTCTTAACCCTCATGTTAGACGAAATCTTATTGTTCTCTAAATAAAAAACGGGGGGCTAAAAGAAAAGTATTTAAAGTTTTAAATTGAAGTAATTTTTATGGCTGACTTAACAAATCAATTTTTTGATATAAATAAACTTCCAGCGAAGGAAGGAATTTTATTATTTCCAATTTCTATGAGTAGAATTTCAAATTCTCAAAATGCCAAATCTTGTTTTCAATATATGGAAAAATTCACTTTTAAAGGTGGGGACAAAATAATAACTCCACTTATAGGACTCAATTTTGTTTATGGGGATTTTTTATATTTATATTCTAATGAAAAAGCATTTGAATTAAAAAACAAATTCATGTCTTTAATTACACATCATAAAAACGACTTTTTAAGAGTTTTAAGGAAGCATCCACATTATATTTCAAAAGGAGTTTCTTTCACAACATGGAATCAATTATATTTAGAATCAAAAGATTTTCTTAGATTATTTTCAGAATTGAAAAAAATATATTCTAAAGACAAAGTTTTTCAAAAATATATTTTAGAAGACTTAAAATCAGTTGGTAAAGAGAATTTAGATGAAAATCAGTTGAATTTTTTTTTAGAAGAAAATTTGATGTTTTATTTAATTTTAAAAGGTCAAATTAAACTGTCAAATGATTTTGTTCAAGGTCATGAAAAGTGGATACTTTATTGCTATCCTGGAAAACCATTAAAATCTCAAATTTACTTATATCAAAAGAATTTTTTTAATTTAACAAATAGAAAAAATAAATTTGAAGATTGTTTTTATGATTTAGAAGAGAGTAAATTATATGATTTTAATAAAATTGATTTGAAAAAACTTCAATTGTAAAACAAAAAACGCCCCCCTTTAATAATAGTCTCACTTCGTTCGGAAGAACAATAAGACTCTCTCCGCTCCGACCACGCCTTGCAGGCTCTCCCTTCGGTCGGGTCGTCTAACACCGTGAATGTTAAGCGACATTACTTGAACAGAAAACTTAATATATTAATTCTCATTCCCATATTTTATGACAAACAAATCTGAATTGGAATTAGCATTAAAAAATTCTTGGACTAAAGAGAGTAGTTCCGATAGTGAAAATTGGACTCCAGGCAATCCTGCATGGGGGCAATGTGCTGTAACTTCTTTGGTTGTAAATGATTATTTAGGTGGTGAGATTGTATGGGCAAATGCAGTCTTGCCAGATGGTGAAGAAATATCCCACTACTTTAATAAAATTGATGATGTAGAAAAAGATTTTACCAGAGTCCAATTTCCTGAAAGTACAATAATTCCTCAAGGAATTCCTAAGACAAAAGAATTCTCTTCAACAAGAGATTACGTATTATCATATCCTATAACACAACAAAGATATGAATTATTAAGACAAAGAGTCCAAGAATTTTTAAAATAGTTTTTTGTTCTGCGTCATACTGCGCCTACGCTTAGCTTTGACATTTTTTCTTACAGAAAAAACACATAACCGCGATTAAGTTTTCCAAAATATTTATATACACCTGTAAGTGTTAAATTTAAATGGTAAAAAAAATTATTCGAGCACCAGGAAATCTTCCGTTTTCAAAAGCAATTATTCATAATCAAGAATATACTATGGAATTCTCAGGTCAACTCGGTGCAAACTCAGAAGGTAAGTTAGAAGAAGGAATAGAACAACAAACAATTAGAACAATGGAGAATATTAAAGAGATTCTTGCATCTGTTGGTTGGACATTAGATAATTTAATCAAAGTTAGAATTTTTCTTGCAGATATAAATGATTACGCTGTTGTAAATGAAGCTTACGCGAAATTTTTCACAAATAATTTTCCAACAAGACTTGCTTTAGCAGTAAAAGATCTTCCTTTAGGAGCGCTCATAGAGATTGAAGGAACTGCAACAGGCGATGAAATTAAAGAATAATTTCTAATTCAAATGAAAGAAAGCAAAAAAGTTTGTTTAATTACTGGTTGTAATTCAGGCATTGGTAAAATTGCTGCGATTGAAATTGCAAAGCAAGGTTTTGAAATCATCATGCTTGTTAGAAATAGTCAAAAGTCTAAAAATGCATTTGAAGAGATAAAAACCGAATCAAATTCAGAAGATGTTAAAATGTTCTTTGTTGATTTTGCAAGTCAAGAATCAATTAGACAAGTTGCAAAAGTTGTTAAAAAGAATTATTCTAAAATTGATATTTTAATTAATAATGCAGGTGTTTACAAAAAGAAATTAGAACTTACAGTTGATGGATATGAAACAACTATCGCAGTTAATTATTTGGCCACCTTTCTTTTAACAAATTTACTTTTAGATTTAGTCAAAAAAAGTCAATTAAAAAGAATCATCAATGTTTCATCAATGCTTTACTTGAAGGGCAAACTTGATTTAAATGAAGAATTAACTTACAGTGGCAAATATAATCAAACTAAAGCTTATGCAAATTCAAAATTATTAATGATTTATTTTACGCAAGAATTAGCAAGAAGGTTGAAAAAAGATGATGTTGTTGTTAATTGTTTACATCCGGGCGTTATTGCAACTCAAATATTTCGAGACTTTCCAAAATGGTTAAACAAGATTTCAAAATATATAATTACTGATATAAAAAAAGGATCTGAACCGTTAATTTATGTTGCAACGTCCGATGAAGCAAACTCTGTTTCTGGAAAATATTTCTACAAAGAAAAATTAGTTGAGAATTCAAAATTAAAACTTGATAAAGAGCTCTTTCTGAAAGTTTGGAATTATAGTTTGAAAAAAACTTCTTAGAAATAAAAAGTTTAAAAAAATAAAAAAAATAATGTTCCTTGATAATAAGTACTAATGTGAATATGAGAAATGTGAATTTACTCTTTTTTTACATTAACTGCTTTTGGTCCTTTGTCTCCTTCTTCAACGTCGAATGATACTTCATCATTTTCGTTTAAACTTGAACAATCTACTAGTGCTGATTGATGTACAAAAACGTCATCTCCTTCTTCAGGTGTAATAAATCCAAATCCTTTCATTTCATTGAAAAATTTTACTGTTCCTTTCATTTTCTCACCTCCTTTAGTTTTTTTGTTGAATATCTTTTTCTTCTTGAGCGAGTCTTTCTTGTTCTTTATTAAATTTCACTTGGCAATTATCACAAAAGTTTTTTTTTGATTCACCTTTGTTCACAACGAATCTTTTTTTGCACGACCTGCAATACTTAACAATTTTGTAATCTACCATTAGCTTATAGTATGATTATGATGGTTTCTTTATAAATTCTCCTATTTACGCCCCTTTATTAAGTGTTTGAAAACATTTAAATACTTTAATTTCAATAATAAATAAAATAACACTCAAGAGGTAAAACAATGGTCAAACAACAAAATCATTCTTCAGTTATCGCATTAGTTCTAATATTTACAATTGCAGCAGTAATTACTGTTTTATTAAGTCAAGATAAAATGTCTCTAGGTGAAGATAATATGGGTGGAGAAGCAATGAAAAGTTGTAAACAAGTTTGCACAACGCCCATTTCTTATGAAACTAAGAGCGATTTTAATTTAATTGGAGTAACCCCTAATTCAAGCATTTGTTCAGGAGTTAATGGTTTTGACCCTTATACTTCAGGAAGTATTGATTACTCCTGGACTTCTAACGGAGTTAAAACAGAACAAGGAGCATCAAATTATTGTACAGGAAGTACAAGCATGTACGAAGTTTACTGTCGAGATGACTTGCCAAGAAAATCACTTAATAGATGCAATCTTGGTTGTAAAGATGGACACTGTATTGAACCAGAACCTGTTTGCAAAAGAGTTTGTTACTTCTCAAACAAATATCAATCATGAATTCAAATTCTTTTTAAACAATAAATAGCCTTGATTATAGCATACCTTTTTAAAGGGACAGATAACAACAAGTAGTAGTAGTTAATTTCTCATTAATTATGTATAAATAATAAACTTAGGAAAAACAATGGAAAATTTCAAAAAATTAGGATTATCAGATAGTACAATTGAAGCTTTAAAAAAGAAAGGTTTCACAGAACCAACTAGTATTCAATCTAAAGTTATACCTTTACTTTTAGAAGGAACAAAAGATGTAGTTGGCCAATCACAAACAGGAACTGGAAAAACAGCTAGTTTTGCACTTCCAATTCTTGAAAAAATCACTCATAAAAATTCAACCGTACAAGCAATCGTTCTTACGCCAACCAGAGAATTAGCAATGCAAGTAGCTAAAGAAATTGATTCGTTAAAAGGCGATAAACGAGTTGAGGTTATTCCGGTTTATGGTGGTTCTCCAATTACTCAACAGATCAAAAAACTCAAAGAAGGAGTCGACATTGTTGTTGGAACTCCTGGACGAGTTATGGATTTACAAAGAAGAAATGTTTTAAGACTTGACGACATAAAATACGCGGTTCTTGATGAAGCTGATGAAATGCTTAACATGGGATTTGTAGAAGATATTGAGTCTATTTTAAAGAATACTCCAAAAGACAAAGTTGTTCTGTTATTTTCAGCAACTATGCCAAAACAAATTATAAATATTGCTAAAAATTATATGCGAGAATATGACTTTATTGAAGTTGAAAAACATAATGTTACATTAGATGCAATTGAACAAATTTATTATGATATTAGTGCAAAAGACAGAATTGAAGCTCTAAAAAGAATATTTGATTATTACATAGATTTTCACGGAATAGTATTTTGCAATACTCGATCAACCGTTAACACTTTAACAACACAATTAAGCAAAATGAATTATAGTGCAGCTGCAATTCATGGAGATATCATTCAAAGTCAAAGAGAAAAAATTCTTCAACAATTCAGAGATAAACGTGTAAAAATATTAATTGCAACAGACGTTGCAGCACGAGGAATTGATGTTAACGATTTAACTCATGTCATAAATTTTTCCTTACCTAAAAGTCCAGAAGGCTATGTTCATAGAATTGGACGAACAGGAAGAGCAGGTAAAAAAGGAATCGCAATCACATTAGTAATACCATCTGAAAGAGGCAAATTAAATTTTGTTGAGAAAATCAATAAATGTAAGCTTATAAAACAAAAACTTCCTTCAGGAAATGAAATCATTGAACATAAAGAAACTCAAATAAAAACTGTGATTGAAAAAATCATGGCTGCAAATAGTGATAAATCATCAAAGTATAAAACTTTGGCTGAAGAACTTTTAAAAGACAATGATCCAAACGAAGTCATCGCAGCAGTTCTAAAATACAGTTTCAAAAACGAGCTTGACTCAGAATCTTATAAAGAAATTTCTGAAGCTAAATCAAGTGGACGTTCATCAAGTTATGGTGGTCGAGATGGAAATAGAAGAGGAAATCGAGGAGGAGACAGATCAGGTGGTCGTTCTAGAAGATCAGGAGATAGACCGCGATTTAGAAAAAGATCTGACGGTGAACAATCAAGTAATAGAAGTAATTCTGAGAATAAAGAAAAAAGATTTGGAAAATCAAGATTTAAAAAGAAACCAGGAAGAAATGAATCAGAAAATGGGTCTGGTAAAAAAGAAAAAGGTTTTGGTAAAAGAGGATTTGGACGTAAAAGCGATCGTTTAAACTAATAACAATTTCACATAACCTTATAAAGAAGCACAATCTACAACCGATTAAAATGGCAAAATTCGAATATTCAAAAAGTAAAAACACAAAACGAAGCTTTAAAGATAATCATACAAATAAAGACTCTTTTAGTAAAAAGAAAAGTTTTGGTGACAAACCAACAGGTAGAAGAGAATCTAAAAGCGAATTTAGAAGTAATAGTAGAGGTAGGGGCAGACCAGACTTACAAATGACTAAAGTTGTTTGTTCTTCATGTGGTTCAGACTGCGAAGTTCCTTTTAAACCAAGTAACAACAAACCAATTTATTGTAGTGATTGTTTTGGAAGCAAAGGTAAAGGCGGTTCAGATAGAATGTCTAGTAAAGATTTAGAAGTAATTAATAACAAACTAGATAAAATAATGAACATCTTAAAAATTCGATAATTCTTAGAACAAAAAGATTTATATTATTTACAAAGTAATTAGATCTATGACAAAATATGACTCTTTAGCAAAACATTATCTTTCTCGAAGGCAAGATAAAACAAGGTTTGATTATAATCGAGATATTGAAGTTCCAGCACTAATTAAATTCATAGGTGATGTTAAAGGCAAAACAATTCTAGACCTGGGCTGTGGCTTTGGCGACCATGCACAAAAACTTTCAAAACAAAAATATAAACAACTAATAGGTTTTGACATTAGCAAAGAATTAGTCAAGTTTGCAAACGAACAAAAGATTCCAAATTCAGAATTCTACGTTGGCGACATGAGTAAGAAATTAAAACACAAAGATTCTTCGTTCGATATTGTTTATTCAAGCCTTGCAATTCACTACTTAAAAAACATTGATAAATTGTATAAAGAAGTAAATCGAGTTCTAAAAAAAGGAGGAGTGTTTTGTTTTTCAACAGGCCACCCAATATTTAATTTAATTAATCAAACCAAAAAAAGCATGATCGGGTCAGAAAAAACAAAATCAGGTAAAAGGATTATTTACGGAAACTACTTTAATGAAAAACCACAACTTAACAGTTTAGGAAGTTTAGGAAAACTCAAAATCTGCAATTATACTTATGAAACATTGATAAAAACAGGATTAAATAATGGATTTGAATTAATTGACTATAAAGATATTAAACCAACAGCGAGTTCTAAAAAATATGATGCAGACAAGCATCGATTAACAAGTACATTACCAACATTTATTCTATTTAAATTTCAAACTAAGTAAACTTAAATTCCAAAGGTTTATAATCAAATTCTCATTCCCTAACAACTATGAATCTAAAACAATTAGCCAAAAGATTAGAAAGTACAAAAATTGACAATTTAGAAGATATTGCAAGAAGTATTTCTGTAAGCACACAAGAAGAATTTAATGAACAATACGCATTTGAGATTGCAAGGCAAAAACTTGATGAATTAGGACTTTCTTATCAGGAGTTTTCTTATGATTTTCCTTACATGATTACTCAAGGCGAGGGAATTCTTGTCGGAGTAGCTCCAACAAGCATCGTTCCTGATACTAGAAAAAATAAAATTAAAAATTATACTAATAAAATTAAACCTAAAGTTGCAGATTATGAAGGAATAATTCAATTCTTACCATTTCAAATGAATGGAAAAAATGTTAGAGCAACGCTTGAAAGTGAATTAGACATTGCGTTTGTAAACATGCCTTACGATGGTAGATCTTTAGAAAGAAGATTTAGACAATATTGTTGCAGATGAAACTTTAAACTGTTTTCTTTAAATAAAAAAGACTTCTTTAATATACTTTTTAGTATATTAGTATAGAAACGTTTATATATTCTTTATAACACCATAATTAATAATATGCTTTGTGCCGACTGTAATAGCGGGATGAGGGTTGTTGATCAACGCTCGACCGGAACCATGAAATTCTTAACTTACCAATGTAGGGGCTGTATGAATCGAAAGACTGCTTGTGAAGCTTCATTCTTTTAAAGGACCATTCCAAAGTACTACATAAAGTTTAAATAAATACTTCTCTAAACAAATAAATATGAACTTAAACTCAAGTATAAACATGGATTTTTCACAATTTACATTTGAACAGAAGCTTGCAGGAGGAGCAATTTTACTGGGCATCATACTCATAATAGTAGGGATAATCCTATACTAGAAAACCAAAGGCTTATATAGTTCAGTAGATAAATTTCATAAAGAGGGGGATAAATAATGGGGCAACAAGAAGTTTATGATTTTCTTTGTAAAAACAAAGGAGCATGGTATACATCCAGAGATATTTCTCAAAAATTGAACGTATCAATCGGATCAGTAACTATGTCTTTGAAAAAGCTAAGAAAAACTAACCTTATCAAATACAAAAACACTGGAAAAAGAAATACCTATGAATACCGAGTAGGATAAACAATTTCTTAATTATTCTTTTTTGTGAATTTACTTCTGACAGCTTTAACACTAGCCTTCATAGATCTATAAGATAAACTCATAATTTTCGAACCTAAATAGAATCCTCCAACAGCGACTCCTGCATAAAACCAAGTATTTTCGTTTTCTGGCCCGCCAGGAGTTATTTGCATTAATTCAGCAGTTTCATAGATTAAATCTCTTCCAATTTTCCAGAAATCACCCAATATTCCACCTACATGACCAATAGTTAATCCCGCACCAAGCACACTCAAAGGCAAAGATTGTTTCTCTTGACCCTTCATTATCAAATAAATTCCTAAAGGAGTCATTGCATAAGGTGCTAATGCCATACTTAATTGACCAGCAAAAGATCCATAAGATTCCGGGTTAACATAACCGCCTATTAAAGGAAACATTAATTTTGATTCAACACCAGGTAAAAATTGTTTCAAAATAAATCCTCCATAAAAATCATTTAACATAACTTCAGTATTAACCCCGCCAGTAAGTTTGTTTATACCAGCATGAATTAGTTCATGTGGAACTGACGAAACACCAAACGATGTCAATACAGCCACATCATTCAAATTTCGTTTTCTTTCTCCATTTCCTTTAAAATTTTTTTCAAAGTTTAAATCTCTAAAGACTTCTCCGAACGCAGATTTAGAATAAGTTAACGGATCAAATAAAATATCTTTCAAAGTATAATCATCCCGTTCTTTATGTTTGACAACCTCTTCTAAAGATGCGTGAAATCCTAATCCTAATACCATAATACAAAAGGAAAATAAAGATATTTAAAAAGGTTTATTGCTCAAGAGTAGTTATTTAATTTTTAGAAAAAATTTAAATAAACTAAATCAAAGAATAGAGTTATGAGTAAATATTCTCGTGAAAAAAAGACTATTTGGCAATTTCAACATATTGGTCAAATGTTTCATCGAGTAAAATCTCATTTAGCAGTTATTGTTGGGATAATTTTCATTACAATTCTCGGATTAAAACCACTCCAAGGAATGAGCCAACAAACAATGAACTATCTCCAAGCACTACAAAATATTTCTAAAAAATATTCAATACAAGTAAAAACTGCAGATACTGAAAAAGAAATTTTAAATGAGTTAAAATCTATAGGTATTAATTTTGAAGAAAGTTTGATAAAAGACGTCAGAACAGCAGTTGCAAACGGAGAATATGATTATGCAATTAACTTGTTAGGTATGGCAGATGTTATAGCAGAACAATTAAGAATGACTGAAATTAGAATAGTGATTAAAAACGAAAGAGAGATTGTTTGGGAAATAAGAAAAGCCGAAATAAAAAATATGATGGAACAGTTCAAAAGAACACAAGAAAGATTTCCTTCTGCAAAAATAGATACAACAGTTAATATTAATGGCATAGGATGGAATTATGAAATGAAAATATTGGATAAAACAACAAACTCTTCATTCACATTCAGTCCAAATGTAAGAGTAAGAGATGGGTTACCAAAAGAAGTTAGTAAAGAAGAAGTTGTTTCATCAACTCACGCAGCCAAACTTAAACAATTCGGATTTACTGACAAAGATATCGAGTTTGTAATTTACAGAATAGAAGCCCAATTAGAGAGCCGAAATTCATTAGTAGATTAATTCTTAACAAAAGACTTATAATTAAAAGATATTTTCTAACTTCTTGTATGAGAGCGATTATTTTAGGCGCAGGTTATGGAACAAGACTTAGAAAAAGTGCTGAAGGTACAGACCATTACCAATACATAAAAGAAACTCCTAAACCACTTCTAGATATTGCAGGCAAACCACTATTAAATCACATCGTTGACAAAATATCTCTTTTAGAAGTTTCTGAAGTTCGAATCATCGCAAATAATTATTATCAATCAAGATTTGAAGAGTGGGAACAAAAATATGCATCAAGTTACGATGTTCCAATCAAAATAATCTATAACGGATCTAATGAATACGGTAAAAATTTAGGAGCAGTAAGAGATTTAATTATTGCATTAGGATATGACAAAACTTACAATGTCGAACCATTTGAAGACGAATGCATGGTTTTCTTTGGCGACAAATGGCCATCAGCAAATTTAGAACAAATGCAAACATTAATGCAAGAAAAAAATTCTACAATTATAGGAATACAAGATTTAAGCTCATTAGAAAAAATGGCTCAAAAATCACAAATAGAATTAGATCATAATAACAAAGTGATTTATTTTGAAGAAAAAGCGCCTAACCCAAAGTTCACATTAACATGCCCAGGTTTTTATTTTATAAAACAAGAAGATTGCAAATTAATTCAAAACTTCTTTGGCCAAAATAAATTACCAGACGCACCAGGCAATTTAATTCAATACTTATTTGAAGAAGGAGCAAGTATTCATGGACATAAAATCGATGAAGAACCATACGACTTTGGCGACTTAGAAGCATATTTACGAGTAAAGAACATCCTCGAGAAATAAAAATTTATAAACAAATTCTCATTACCAATTACTAAAAT
The DNA here is from genome assembly GCA_937912225.1 of Candidatus Woesearchaeota archaeon. Lineage (GTDB taxonomy): Archaea > Nanobdellota > Nanobdellia > Woesearchaeales > JAHIUF01. Next base: position 51,274 of record CALDOJ010000031.1, read on the forward strand.
GAAAGAAAACACTAAAGCATTATTAGTACTTGCAGGACTTGTTAGCGCATTTTCTGGAAACTTTGTACAAAGCAGCAACACTTATTCAAACAATCCTTTAAATCCACCAGCAATAGTTCAAGAATACAACGAACTAAACAACCAATTCGATTCTTTAAGCATTTCTTACAGAGAATTAACAACTATAAATAAAGAAGAAATGTCTGGTCATTTAGATTCTGCTAGAGGAATTGAAAATAAACTTACTGAAATGGAAAACTCAGATTTATACTTAAAAGCAGCAGGAACTTATGAAGAAGATTTAGCTTCTTACAAAAACACGCTTCAAAACAAAAGAAATTTAGGCCTTGGAATGATGATTGTAGGAGTTTTATCAGTAATAGGTTTAGGAAAAGGAATACTATATAATAAGAGACCTACAAGTATAGAAAAAAAAAATTAAAATGAAACAATCAACTCTTTATCATAATTTAATGTATGCTGCCGCTACTTGCACAGTTACATCAATGATCTTTCTCTCAACAACAATCAATCAACCTCTTCCAGAAGCACCAACAATAATTCGAGAATACAACTTTATTAATGAAACATTGGATGAATCTTTTTTGACAAAAAGAGAATTCTTAGCACGTGATTCTTTACAACAAGTAAAAGATACCAAATTAATTCAAGGCTTAGAAGATAGAGCTAATCAAATATTAGTATCAGAATCTTACAACCAAGCAAACACAGACTACGAACAAACAGTAAACAATTTCAAAGAAAAACAGAAAGATAAACAATTTATGTGGACAATTGCAAGTGTTTTCTCACTTTTAGGAATGATGTACAGCAGCACTAAAAGAAATATCGCTATGACCTATGAATCTTCCAAAAGCAAATAAATTCTTATAAACAAAATAAAACATAAACTTTAAATATTTCTTGTCATATTTTAAATTAAAAACATTAAAGGTGGTAAAATGAATAGAATAAACATAACTCGAACTTTCTCAACTAGTACTACTACCACCACAACCACAGCTTAAGCTGTTTTTGAAATTTTTTTTCTTCAAAAACAAAACAATTAAAAAATAAAGATAACTATAAAAAAATATGAGGGATAAATAATGGCAAACAAAATAAAAATTCAATTTCCAGATGGATCAAAAAAATCATTTGATAAAGGAGTAAAAGCAATCGATATTGCAAAGGACATTAGCGAGGGCCTTGCAAGAGCAGTTTTAGCAGCAGAAGTTAACAACAAACTAGTTGATATGAATACCAAAATTGAAGAAAACTCAATTATTAATTTTGTAAAATTCAACTCTAAAGCAGGATGGGATACTTTTCAACATTCAGCAGCACATGTCTTAGCTCAAGCAATTTTAAGACTTTATCCAAAAGCAAAATTAACAATTGGTCCAACAATTGAAGAAGGATTCTATTATGATATAGACATGCCTCCAATAAAACAAGAAGATTTAGGAAAAATCGAAAAAGAAATGCAAAAAGTAGTAGATGAAAACCTTGCAGTTTCAAGACATGTTGTTAGTCAGAAAAAAGCTTTGGAAATGTTCAAAAACAACAAATATAAAGTTGAAATGATTAAAGATCTCTTCAGTAACAAAGTTACTGGGACTCAGAAGACAAAGTCTTCTGTTGTACCAAAGAGCGAAAAAATCACTTATTATGAACAAGGAGAATTCAAAGATTTATGCCGAGGACCACATGTTTCAAATACTGGCGCTATAAAATCATTTAAACTTTTACAAACAAGTTCTGCTTATTGGCGAGGCGATGCTAAGAAAGAATCATTACAACGAATTTACGGAGTTGCATTCCCTGATAAAAAAGAATTGAAAAAACATTTATTCATGCTACAAGAAGCAAAGAAAAGAGACCATAATAAGCTAGGAAGAGAATTAGAATATTTTACTACTAGCGAAGTTGTTGGTAAAGGATTGCCATTATTAATGCCAAAAGGCGCAATTGTAAAAAGAATTTTACAACGATTTATTGAAGATGAAGAAGAAAAAAGAGGCTATGTGCCTACAATCACACCAGTATTAACAAAAAGCGATTTATATAAAATTTCAGGACACCTAGACCATTACAGAGAAAGCATGTTTGTCTTTGAAACAAACGGTGAAGAAATGTGTCTGCGACCAATGACTTGCCCACATCAGTTCATGATTTACAAATTTAAGAAAAGAAGTTATCGTGAATTACCAATCAGGTACAGCGAAGTTTCAGAACTTTTTAGAAATGAAACATCAGGAGAGCTTCATGGTTTAATCAGAGTGCGACAATTTACACTTTCAGATGCACACATTATTTGTAGACCAGACCAATTAGAAAAAGAATTTGAAGATGTTCTTCACTTAGTTGAATATGTCATGGATTGTTTAGGAATAAAAGAACAAGTGTGGTATAGATTCTCAAAAGGAGATCTTTCAAAACCAGATAAATACATTGATAATCCAAAAGCTTGGAAACAGTCGGAAGCAACATTGAAAAAAATCATCGATAAACTTGGCGTGAAATATGTTGAAGAAGAAGATGAAGCTGCATTCTACGGACCAAAGTTAGATGTTCAAATGAAAAATGTTTATGGAAAAGAAGATACTTTGTTTACAATCCAAATCGACTTTGCACTTCCTGAAAAATTTGATATGACTTACACTGATGAAAAAAGTAATTCAGTAAGACCGATGATTATTCATAGAGCATCAATTGGTTGCCTTGAGCGAACAATGGCTTTATTAATTGAGCATTACGCTGGAAAAATGCCTTTATGGGTTAGTCCTATTCAAGCAAGAATATTAACTGTATCTGAAAAGTTCACAAAATATGGCCAAGAAGTTAAAGACAAAATGCGAGCAGCAGGACTCAGAGTAGAACTTGATGACCGAACAGAATCAATTGGTAAAAAAATTCGTGATGCACAACTTGAAAAAATTAATTACATGCTTGTTGTAGGAGAACGAGAAGTAAAAGATAAAACAGTGACTGCAAGAAATTTCTTTAATAAAGTTCTTGGAGCAAAAAAGGTTGATAGTTTCATTAAAGACTTAGTTAAAGAAGTTGACGAGAAAAGAATTCCAAAAGAATAAAATGAAAATATTATTTGTTTGCAAATACAACATCTTTAGAAGTCAAGCTGCAGAAGCATATTTTAATCAAATAGCAAAAGAAAAAGGTTTGAAACATAAGGCATATAGTGCAGGAGTATTTGCAAACAGTACTTTTCATAAAGAAGTAAAAGATGCAATTGTAAAATCAGGATTAAAACCAAAAGGCTATAGTGAAGGACTTAACAGACTTGAAGTTAAAAAGATGGACTTCATAATTATAGTTGCAGAAGACGTTCCTAAACATTTATTTGCAGATCTTGAAAAACATTATGACATTAAAGTTCTTTGGTGGAAAATTAAAGACTCACCATTAGGCGATCCAAAAGGACGACTAAAAACAATTGCAAGAATTAAAAAACGAATTGATAAATTTGTAGAACCGTTATAATTATTTTGTTCTTATTTCAACGTTTTTAACAAGTTTAAGTAATTTCTTTTTAATAAGAGCAACATCTTGATTAATAACAGGAGACTTATCAGTTCTCTTTTTGATAGAACCTATTTTGTCATTAACACTTACAGAGTTATGATTATATTTAACAACAAACAGACTATTAAAATATCTAAATCCTTTTCTTTTTGATTGAAGTTCAATCTTAAATTCATATTCATTAACCATTATAAGAGTTAAAAGAATTAAATAATTACCAACAAATTTTATTGGAAAAGACACTCCTTTTTTAAAAGAGAGTTCCATTTTCAAATCAGGATACATTATTAGGTTAAGAGGTTTTGCATCTCCTATAACTTCATAAGCATAATTTTCTTTAGAAACTATTCTTTTGAAAGTAGGATCAATGATAAATTCTTTTCCATCTTTTTTTTCAAGTGTTAAAAAAATATGAGTAAATTCAGATAATGTATCTTTATAAAAAAAATCAGGGTCATGACCAACAACAGCTCGAATTTTAAAATCATCATGATATTTTGGTTTAATTCTATTATAAACCATTAATACTAAATCTCCACAAATCCCTTGTGAACAAGTTTTATCATCTAAAGGTTTGTAAAAACCTTCAAATCGAATCTGGTTATTTGCAAAGTTAATAACTAATTTTTTAGTAAAATGTAATAAATTATTCTCAACACTATAATCAAGTGTTTCAAATATTTTTTTCAAGTCTTTTTTTAATAAAAAGAATTTAGAATTATTAATTAATATTGCCAGATTCCGATTTAAAAAAAGTCCTAATAAGAATGCGAATATAATTAACAGTATATTTAATAGTTGAATCATATTAAAACCTTACAAAAACAATTATAAAATGATGAACTTGCTTTTAAACTTTTCTAACAGTATTATTGCCCTATTATTTTTCTTGCTTTTTCAAAATGAGGAATCAATACTGCCTCAAACCAATAATTTTTTGCTATCTCAGATACGTTTGGAACATATAAAAGTTCATCTTTGCTATAATGTAATCTTTCGTGAGAACTTAAGTCTAATTGTTTTGGTTCATAAATCATATCTAAATGCAAAATATCATCAGCTATTTGTAAAGTAGCATCACCAGTTGAAATTATTTCATCAAGTGTAAGCATCCATTGTTTTAATTCTATAACCGGTCCTGTTATTTTAATTCTATTATTTTGGTTATCTATTTCATAAGTCATTTTTAAATCTCCAGGCCGTGAACAGAAGAGTCGATAGATTCCATTTCAGCCATTTTTTTTGTATTTCTTCCAAAATTTATTCTTCGTGCTTTTATTTGAAGAAGATTATCATAAACTTGATTAATTAAAGGAACATAATCCTCAATGTCAGAAGAAACGGTTCCTGATAAAGAATTATCTTCTAAAAGACGATTATGATATAAAACTAATTTTTGTGGTTTACTCCAACCAAGTTTTTGTTCTAATTGACAATAACGAACATCTTCAGTACCACTACTTTCTCGAACTCCATAAGTAAAAATGAAATTTTTTCTCTTATAAACATGTTTATTCCAATGAATACCTGCTTCATCAGGTAAATTTCTGCTTGAAATGCCTTCAAAATAAGAGTTTGTTTTTCCAAGATGCAAAGCTATTTGCTTTATTTTAAAAGGCAAATTATTCGCTTCAATTATTGTTTTTAATTCTGGCATATGAATGCTCTCCAACATTTTTATTCTAAGAAATTAAAATAGATATTTAAACCTTATTCAAATGTAACCTTTTTTAAGTAGCAAGACAAGTTTTTATAGTATTAAGTTGATAAGAAGAAAATATGGTTGATTTTGACGTTATCGTTGTAGGCGGAAGCTTTGCAGGATTAAATTTTGCCAGGTGCGCATCCCTACTTGGACTAACAGTTTTATTAGTTGATAAAGATAGAGATATAGGTTCTAGTGTTCGAACAACAGGAATTTTTACAAAAGAATTAGTTGAAGATATGAACATTCCAAAAAAGCTCATTTCTAACACTGTTAAGAAAATAAAATTATACTCGCCAAATATGAACGTGACTGAACTTTCAAGCAAAAAAAACGTTTTCTTCATGAGTTATACAGGAGATTTTCTAAAATATTTAGCAGATAATGCCGAAGCGTTTGGTACAAAAATTAGTACAAACACTTCCTATTTAGATTCAAAAATTAAAGAGGACATTATTGAAGTCAACTTGGAAATGAAACACAAAAAGAAAACTGTTACAACGAGATTTGTTGTTGGTGCTGATGGTGCTCATTCAAAAGTTGCTAAAGAATTTGGTCTTTCAAAAAACACTACTTTAATGGTTGGAATTGAAAGAGTTTATGCTCATGCTAAAGGTGTTAAAGATGATGAGTTTCATTGTTTCTTAGATCGAAAATTAGCACCAGGATACATGGCTTGGGTTGCTAAAAGAGGTAAACAAACTTATGTTGGTTTAGCAGGTTTAGAAAAAGAAATTGATGTCAAACATGCAATACATGATTTTCAAAAAAAAGTTAATTTATTATTTGATTTCAAAAGAGCCAAATTAATAACTACAAAAAGCGGATTCATGCCTATTAATGGAATTTTAGAAAAAACAGTGAATGACAAATGTTTATTAGTTGGTGATGCAGCAGGACATTTAGGAGCTTTGACTGCGGGCGGAATTTATCCTGCAATAAAACATTCAAAAGACGCAGCTAATGCAGTTGCAGATTATTTAATTCTTAACAAAAGAAGCGCTCTTTTAAAATATACTTTAAAATGTTTAAAAGATAAACATCTAAAAACAGAATTCATTCTTAGAAAAATCTATAACAAAATGAAATCTAATGATGTTTTAAATGAAGTTTTTGAAATGTTTAAATCCGAAGACGGTAAAAAACTTTTTAGTGCATTCTTTTTTGAAGATCCAGAAAAACATCATGTAATAATAAATGAATTAAGAATAATTCTTCAACATCCAAAAATTTATCATGTTATTGGTAAAGATTTATTGAAAGAATTAGAACATACACTCTAATAATCATATACTTTAAGATGTTTTGACCTTTCAGGATATCGTAGTCTACTAATGGCTTTTTCTTTTATTTGTCTAACTCGCTCTCTTGAAAGATTATAATCTTTAGCTATTTCCTTCATAGGAACTGGTTCTTGATCAATACCAAAATACTTTTTAACAATTTCTTTTTCTTTACCATCAAGACCTTCAACAGCTTCTCGTACATCTTTAATTAAAGAATCTAAATCCATTGTAGAAGTAGGATCTGGCATGCTTTCATCAGGAATAGTATCTCCAAAAGTAGTTTTACCACTCTCATCAGACCTCATAGGCTGCTGTAATGATGTTTCTAATCCGGAAAAAGTTCCTCTAATATGAGGTTCGGATAATTGAATTTCTTCACCATATTTTTCAAAATATATTTTTTCAAGTTCCTCTTCATTTGGAGGTCTTTCATTAATTGTTTCAAACTCATTCATTAATCTATTTAATTTCAAATTTTGTTGATGAACATACATAGGTCTTCTTACTTGAGAAGAATAATTAGCAGCATAATCTTTAAGAATTGATTGTCTAATCCACCAAACAGCATAAGTTACAAATTTGAATCCTCTGGTTGAATCAAATTGTTCAGCAGCTTTTATTAAACCCATATTTCCTGCAGCGATTTGGTCTTCTAATGGCATGCCAACCAATTTTAAATTATTTTTAGCATAGGATACAACAAATTTAAGATTAGCATATACTAATTTATTAAGAGCTTCTTTATCTCCTAATTTTATTCTTTCACCTAATTCAATTTCTCTTTGTGATGATAATGGAGTACTATCTCCTATACTGTCCATATATTGGTGCATTATAGTTCTTGAGTTTTTATTCATATAACATATCCCCATCAAGTATTACTTTCATCATACATTTTCTGCTTAGAAGTTACTTTTTTTTCTTGTTTTTACTTGAAGCTTCAGCTTCATCAAAAGCTTTTTCATAGTCATCATCATCGTCTTCATCCTTTTTATTCTCAGACTCGTCATCATCATAACCTGCCATGAAAGCTTCTTCTTCTGGGCTGATTTCATCATCTTTTACAAGCTCTTGTCTACCTTCACCATTGTAAACTGATTCTAATTCATCATCCGCATATTCATCATTTGCCATTTTTACACATCTTGAACTTGAATGATTTAAAAAGGTTTCGTTTTTTACACCTGGATAATGGATAACAAACTTTAAATACTACTTATTTGACTTAAACTACCGAGGAGAAAGCTTGCATTCATCACTAGAAAAACACTTAATAGAGAACTGCCCAAATTGTGGCATAGAACATCAAAAAGAGTTAGAATCTCAATTCGATTTTCATTCTAGTTTTACACATTATTTATCAACCATCTGCGAATGTAAATACGAAGTTTTTTTCAAAACAGAGTTTGATTCTTCAGGACATATTCATTTCTAAGAAAAAAATCGAGCAAAATATTCTGGTGAAAAAGTAGTATCTAAGATTATTTTAGCTTCAAATTTTTTCTCTAAATAATCTGATACACCAATAACTACTTCTAATGGAATCCTATTTTCACGTGCTAAAACATACATTTTTCTATTTTCAACATGATAAAAAATTGTTCCTGAAAATCTTTTTTCAGGGTCGCCTAAGAAAGCATATCTGCCTTCGTCATTCTGTCTTTTATTCCAAAATGAGAATTCTAAATAACTATTATCTTCTAACATTGGTTTTTCAATAATATCCAGTTCGAAAGACTTCACTATTTTAGATAAGTCTTCAAATAAAAGATCTGGCGTCTCTGTTAGTTTAATAGGTTCTTTACTCATAAAGTTTAGAAATTGAAATGTTTATAAAAAGCTAAGCATCATAACCAAGTTTTTTTAAATTAAGAATAAGTCCTGGAACAATATTATAATCTTTCATGTCTGTTGAGTTAACCCATTTATGGTCATCATGTTCTTCAGGTAAAATAGTTATTTCTCCTTTTGGTTTAATTACAAATAGCCACACATGAAATTCCATATCATTTCTTGTATCTTTATCAATAATGAATTCAGGGCCTTTTACTAATTCAAAATCATCTAAATCAAGCTCTTCTTTTAACTCTCTTTTCATAGTTTCTTTTGGATCTTCATCTTCTTCAATATGCCCGCCTACAACATGCCAATAATCTGGGTGGAATTTCAAATCTTTTCTTCTGTGTAGAAATAATATTTTTCCTTCTTCATTTTCAATAAATATAGAAATAACTTTTTTTATAATCATTTTAATCGATTTTAGTTGTTATTATTGGTTTGTCTCTTACAATTACAGAATGTTCATGTTGACTTACTAATCCGTCTGCTTGTTCTGGCAATGGAGGATATTTGTGTATCATTCCAAGTTTGCTTAATTCTCGTAGTGCAAATCTTGTTTTACCTTCTCCGTGTTTTTGTGTAAGCCATCTTAATGTAAATGGTAAACCATTGTAAGCTTGAATTGTTTTTAGAACTTCTCTCGTCATTGAACTTCGTACAGGTTTCATTTGAACTAATGCAAATATTGTTGCTTCTCCTGCTTCATGTATTAAACCAGTTCCATTTGTTGCAAATGGTTCGATTGCAATAACTTGATTTTCTTCTAGTTCTGTATCATCACCATTATCAAAGTTTGGAACAGTTGGTCTTGTGTGAATTCTATAATGTCCTAGTCCATGTCCTGAGAGATTTCTGACTGGTTGAAAACCATGACTTGTAATTGTTTCTTCAATTACTCGACCAATCTCTCCAAGTGTTACTCCTGGTTTAATAATTTTTAATGCATTATTGAGTGCTTCTTTTGAGGCATTGGTAAGTTCTTCATTGCCTCCTAAATCAATTGTTACAGCACTGTCGCCCACATATCCATCAATATGTACTCCAACATCCAATTTTATTATATCGCCTTTTAGAAATACTGTTTCATCATCGGCTGAAGGACAGTAATGAGCAGCAATTTTATTTCTGGATACTTGTGCAGGGAATGCTGGTTGTCCGCCTAATTCGGCTATTTTAGCATCAACTGCATTGCATACATCTAATAGTTTAACACCTGGTTTTATTAGTGATGCACCATAATTTCGTGCTTTTGCAGTTATCTCGCCTGCCAACTTGTATTTTGCTAAAAGTTCTTCATCCATATTAGAAAGATTAGCCTATTATTATATAAAGATTATTATTTGAGATAAAGCTTTTCTCGAGGTTTTCTCATAGCAATCGTATAAGCAAATTTCATTAAGAAATCTTTTGATTCTTCAGTTACAAAATTCCAATAACCTCTGAATTTAACTTTTTCTATTCCAAAAAGACCTTTATCAGACCACCTCATCAGTAAAGCATAATTTGATTCAACAGCTTTTTTCTTTGCTTTTTCAGATGGATAATCTAATTTTTCAGCAATATCTCTTGCAATACTTTTCATCAAATAAATTCTTTGTTTTTCACCTTGAATTTCAACTTCAATTGATTCTTTTGTTTGTAAAAGATACGTCTCTATTAATTTTTCAAGTTTAGGTATTGCATCAAAAGGAATTCTTCTAGTTCCGACAAAATCAATCTCAGAATCTAAAAGATTTTTATCACACCAATTAGTTATAGTATCTTTGTTCAAGCCATACTTAGCAGTTAAATCTTTTCTTGAAGGCCAGCCTTTAATTGCAGACGAATGTTTATCTATGAGTTTTTTTACTATCAGCTTTGGAATTATGTATCGATTCAGCTCAGTTTCATATTCGGTTATTTTATTAAATCGCACTTGTTTTCCTAGAGTATTATGATCAATACCAATTATTTCTGCAATATGTGATAATCGCATATTGTCTTCAGGATAAGCATCTACTTTATCATAAGCTGCTTGTACTTTAGAATCAATCTTCTCATTCATATAAATAAGGAATAAAAAGAATTATTTATAGGTATCTATCTATAAGCCCTGCTAAAGAAGAAGTTTTTATTTTTTTCAAAGATGCATCTTTTATTTTTTCTAATTCAGAAGTTTTAATTTCTAAATTAATATCATCAACTAATCCAAAATAAGATTTTATAACTGATTTTTCGATTTCATCTAAAGGTTTTAATAATTCATCTAACAAATTCATTTCAAGCAAAAGGTCAGTATTAACAACTTCTTCTTGAGTGATTGAAGTTTGATGTCCAAAAGTTGATTCTAACTCTTCTAAAAAATATTCTTTTTGTGTTAAGCTGTTTAAATCAGTTAAATCTGCAGAATAAAGTGTGATTATCGTACTATTTGAATCGTGTTTAATTGGTTTATCTAATGAAAAGAAAGTCTTTGGAGCTTTTTGTTTAGCAAGCATCAACATCGTATTAACTTGTCTTTTATTCATCCCTAGTTTTTGCATTAAATATTCATCTTTTGAAATATTAGGATCTGTTAATGATTTAAATGCTCTAAGAGAATACTTAAAATTAGTTATTTGTTTTCTCCAGTAATAAGATTCCGTATTAGCCAATAATTGCATTTGTTTTTTTTGTTCAAATGATAAAGAACCGTTTGATGATTTTAATAAAGTTACAACTTGTTCGTTAACTAGTTTATTTGTAAGAAAATCAGATAATTCATCTAAACGAATAACAGAACTTGTTCCAGGTCTTTTATGATGAGTTAACAATCCTTTATTTCTCCAATCATATAATGTTTTTTTTGCAACTCCAGCTATTTTTGCTGCTTCATCTCCCACTCTTAGAATATTTGTTAAATATTTATATTCTGCTTCTGGAACAAACACCTTTGAATCAATTCGTAAATGTTCAACAACTTTATCAATTGTAGCCCACTTATAAAAACGGTTATAATTTCTTTCAACCATTACATCTGATTCTTTAGATTTTGGATGAGTTTTATTTGTTAAATCTCGAGCTGTTTTTATTAAAGAATACCATGTCTGCCCGTCTTGTTCAATAACATCTTGTCTTTTTAAATTACCAATTCTATATTTATCTTTCAAAGATGAAGCAGCTTTAGAAGTTACAAAAATCTTATTGAAAATTTTTTGATTAGTTAAATCGGAACTATTTTCTCTAACTCGCCTTGCTAAATCTTTTATAACATTTTCTTCAGAATAAATTAAATCAAAATCTTTAATTAAACTCTTAGCAATTGATGATAAAGAATACCAATCAACATTATTCTCTGAAAATATATCTTTTTGACTTCTTCGTAACTCAGCATAATTCTTTATTAAAAGTTGACTTGAGTCTTCTGGAACAAAAATCTTGTTCTTTGAAATTAATTTATAATCATAATTACTATTATCATTTATAACCAACCAATAAAGAGAATTTCTTATTTTACGTACAGAAAATTCTTCATCAGCCAATTTAGAAGCTAAATCATTCAACGAGTACCATTGAACTCCATCTTGCGTAAAAGAATCAACATTATACTTGTTAATTCCATTAAGACGAACTCCAACTTCTTGCTCACAATCAGGAGAAAGACGAACTTTCCCAAACCAATCTCTTTCAACCATAAAAGTTTCTTTTCGAAGAAAACCTGCAACTTGTTTTGAAGTAAGATCATGTTCTTGAGCTAATTCAGTTGTTGATTTCCAACCACAAAGAGCAGGATAATGTTCAAGAATTATTTGTTTAACATCATCTTTAGGTAATTCACTTATATAATTTCGAACTCTATAACCTGGTTCTCTACTGACTTTTAAACGAAAATTTGAACGAGGAGTTCCTAAAATAGAAGCCACATCAGATACTGCTAAATGATCTTGTTCATACGCATCGACTTTTTGTAAAGCTTTTTGTACTTCAGGATAACTAGCTACTTGTTGCATTTTAAGAGTTTGAAATTAAAATAATTATTTATAGGTTTAGCTAAAATCATAAAAAAGCACTAATCACAGTAAAAAAAACAAATGAAACAGTTATTGTTGCCGCTACAAACGTTTTTAATGATTGAATTATTTTTTGAGAAATCATTTTAAGCTTAAGGAAGATATATTGGTTCATTAAATTTTACTGTATCTTCAAGCCCCGCTTCTTTTACAGCTAATTTTGCACCTTGAATATCACAATACCAAGTCAAATTTTCAGTATAATTTGAACTTAATTTTCCAAATTTATCAATATTTTCTTTGGCTCTTAAATACTGTTCTTGAGTTTGTTGACCGCCCATAGTAAAAATCAACCCCATCATAGAAATTACAAGTTCAGAAGATGCTAATAAGGTATTCATAGCCATTATAGTAGTATTATCTGATGTAATTGCTTGATAAAATAAAGCTATACCTGTTGGTATTGCAGCATAGCTTGCTAATGTTGCTTTATTTGCCCATACGGCTTTTGCATAATCTTTAAAAGTCATTTTGAATATTACAATCAATACATGATCGCTGCAACAACGCCTTTGATTTGAGAGAATCTGATTTTTCCAGGGTCTGAAGTTGGATTATTATCGCCTTTTGCCACAAAGTAAGTTCCTTGTTCGTCTTGTCCTTTGTATATAACTCTGTGAATAATTCTTCCATCTGCAAATTCTGATTTGTAAGAAATTATATCTCCAATTTTGATTTGTGCTTCTGATTCTGGAATTATATTAACTGTATTTGCATCTTCATCGAATACTGGATCCATTGAATTCGTGTTTGTAAAAGCAGCCCAATATATTGGTTTGTCAAAGTGAATTATTACTCTATCATTATAAACTTCAATTTGATCTTCGGAAAGATGGTTGCTTGGAGAATTTTGCTCAACGCTTTGGTCGGTGTTCAAGGGATTTAATTTGTGTAGAACATCATTTGTTTTTTCTTGGACTACAAAACCAGTAGGAATATTACTATCCATTGGCAAGCCGTTAAGGGCAAGTCCCGATATCACGCCAGCGACAAAGACACCGGCCAAGAGTAGAGCTTTTTTAATCATTTTACACATATTATGGTAACTCTACTATATAAATGTTTCGTTTTTTAACTACTTAGAAGTGATAACAATATCACTTAAATACTTTTTTAACAGCAAAATCATATGCTTTTAAGAGTGTTCGATCAAAAGAACTACCAAATTTAGCAGGCCTATAGGGTTTAATAAACACACAATTTTCAGCAGGTTTAGCAGCCAAGTCATCTTCAGACCACAAATTGTCTTGAATTAAAACAACATTATCAATAGACAAATCATTTACTTGAGCAAAAACAGAAAGATCTTTAGTAAAAGTATTATAATCAGTATAAGAATCATAAATAGGATCTCCTAAAGAAACAACCTTATCAAAATATCCACCAACACCAAAAGCACAAAGAACTTCTTTAATCCCAGATTTCCCGCTATGATGATGACTCCACAAAACAACATTATCAAATTGCTCATTTGCTTTAGATAAAACAAGTTTAGAATGAGGTCTTAAAAATTGAACCATATACAAATCTAATTCTTCATGTCTTTGAATATGCGAATGAGAACGACTCTTACCAGCAATTTTTTCAGCTTCTTCTCCAGTCTCACACAAAATACTCCCAATTATAGTTTCGTCCAAATCAAATATTACTGTTTTTGTATCAGTCATTTTTAAGTATTAAAACTAAATTTTTCAGGTGCTTTTTTCTTCTTACCATACCAAGTTCTCTTCGATTTTGGTTTATCTTTCTTTTTGAACTCAGGATCCACTTTTCCGGCCAAGTACATAGCAGTTCCAGCCATAGCCCCAGTTCCAAATACAGTTAATGCAGGTGCCAAATCACCAGATAAACTCACAGCATCTAAAAGATGTTTTGTAAAATTAACATAATCAGAACTTCCTTCATGATTTGAAATACTATTTGTAGCATAACTATATGTGTGGGCAACTAATTCCATTCCAATAACTCCATAAAATAAAGATCTTACTCGTTCACCAGACTCATTAATGCCTTTCATACCCTTATGTATCCAATAAAATCCCAATCCCATAGTTGCAACTTCAGGAATAGCAGAAGTCATAGCAGCACCAATATGTCCAAGAAAATTATCTTCATAAAATATATTTGCATAACCACCAGTAGTAGAATCCATAGATTCTGCTTTACAATAGCCCACAGTTAATAATTCGAGTACGTGTGAAGAAATATAATCTTCATTCAGAGTAATCCCTTTACAACCAACATTAAGCAGTACAGTTGCAGTCAACGCATGTAAACCTTCATGTAGAGGAGCCAATAATGTAGAAACAGTTACAGCAGGAGCATATCGCTTTGCAAGGTTTCCAACTTTATATCCCAAATCCATTTTAGCACCAATAATTTATAATTATAATTTTATTTTAAAGGAGGGTTTAAAGGTTCCTCAAGACCAGTTTGTTCTAAAGAATCATACATCTCTTGAACAAATCTATTAGAAGCAATCATAGCTCTAGAAATAAATTTAGCTCCAATTTGTTCTGCAAATACTTGTCCACGATTAAAATAAGATTTTTCTTGTTGAGACAAATTATTACTATCTTTAAAATAATTTTTGTTAAAATGAACTGAAACACCTAAATCAAAAGCCGCAAGATATTTGGCAGAAGTTTGAAAATTATTTTCGCCAGGAGAAAGCTTACCTACTAAAGTCGCTTTTTCTTTATTATAAAGTTCCATTAAATCATCGTCAAAAAACATTTTTATCTCACCTTTCAAAAATTTTTAATTTTTGGAGGTCCAGAAACTTCGTTTCTGATACCTTTTTTAATTAAATTAAT
>CALDOJ010000032.1 GCA_937912225.1 Candidatus Woesearchaeota archaeon
GTGTGGACATCCCGCATCATACAGTCAAAGATTAAAACCAATTGATGGAATTGTTCAACCAGCCCCTTTTAAGGACATAGAGTTCTTACCCGGAGCAGCAGAAAGTTATGAAGCTAGATGTTTTGACTGTTTAAAAATTCCTGGAAGAGAACCAAACAGATATCATATTGAAAAGCTGGAATTATAATTTTTCCCAATCAGCAACCTTACCTAGGACAATAGAGAAAAGAGGATGAGATTCAGGCTTAAGAAGTTTAATCTTTCTAAACTTACTCAAATCTCTTGATTCCAACTTCTTTAATAAATGTTTAAACTCATAGTCAATTTGTCCAGAAGTAACATTTAATTTAAGATTAATGTCAACCTTGCCAAGTTTATCAGAATTAAAGTTATATTCTCTTTCTTGTGCTTCTTGATGAATAAAATAAAGATAAGTATTAATTGCTAAGAGGGGATCCTCTGCCCCCTTAAAACGAATAGGTTGAGGGTGATAAGTGTGTCCCTTAGTTTCTCCTAAGAGAACTTTCTTAGCCAATAAAGATTCCCTCCATAAAGCAATTAAACCAATTCTGTCTAAATACTTAGGATGAATACTCCAAAGTCTCATAATAAACTTAATTCTCCTGTAATAGAATCAATCTTTTCTTCGTCGTCTGGGCCGATACCAACGCAAGTTTTTGTTCCAGGTGCAATTACAGTTCTACCTGCGTCTGTTATTAAAGAAGCAGTTAAACCTTCATCCTTAGCTAATTGAAAGTATTTAATTAACTCTTTTTCATCTTTAACCTTAAGAACAATCTTAGCCATACCTTCTGATCTCCAAGATTTAACTAACTCAGAATCTGATTTTAATACAGCTTCAACAGAAGCATGTGCTGCCTGAGCAGCTAATTTTCCTTTTGGTAATTTAAGATCTTGCCTTACTAAAATTACTTGTTTATACGTAGTCATAATTAGAATAAAAGAATTAGTGTTTAAATTAGTTTTGGTCAAATTAATTTCATTCAGATTTACGTACTAGTTCTGGAAAGAATCGTTCATAAAGTGGTGCCAGGCGCATTGCATCAGCATTTGTTTCATCATAAAACTTAGAATCTACAAGACAACGATCAAGTAGATCAGTTTCAAAATCTCCAGCATTAAGATGAGTTTTAGCACGATTAAGCAAACTAACCCCCTCTATGTTTAATCCAACATAAACACGATCTCCACTAGCATGATGGATTAAGTCCGCTTTTCTACTAGTCTTAGCAATAAATTGAGGATCTGTGACAGAAGAATATACCAGAACTCTAGCATCTCCATCTAAATTTTTAGCAGTAACAATTGCAGCATAACAACCGCAAAACTCTTCTTTAATCATTCCGCCAGCAAAACATTTTAATTCTAATGACATTTTTAATTTCCCTCGCTTTCTAAAATATATGATGATATTAAAAAAGAAAAAAGAAGTTAATCATAAAACTACTGTTTCATCTCAGAATCAAATAATCCACCAAAGTAACTAACGAAGTGTGGTGCTTCAATCCAAACTGCAGAATCATAACTTGGATGTGTTTTTCTATCATCTGTTAAGAATAGTAAGATCTCTTTATCATCTATGATACAGAATCTTGCATTACTTGTATTTTTTACAGCCTTAACATTTGCAATCTTTGAAAGAACACTAACAATTTCTTTGTTTGCTCCAGTTGGAACTGCAATACTAATCTTAACTCCTTTTTTAGCAGCTTTCTTAAAACTATTAACAAGTAATTCATACTTTCTGTCAAATCCATCTTTAGAATTCATTAAAGTAATGGACTTTTGAGCATTTTTTACCATTGAAGATAAATGTTCATGAACTTTATCTCTTCCTCTAAAAGCTCCACTTTTGTCGGTCGGATCAACTAACTTAATTCCTTCATTGTGTAAAGTAGATAATTCACCTAAGATAGTAGAGTCTTTTAATTGTGACAAAACTTGATGTCTTTGATCAGCTTCTTCAAGAACTTTTTTCTTTACTCGTTCAACAACTTCACTAGGAGGAACCGCTAAGTATTTGATAGGCTTACCAACCTTAACAACAACAAACCCTTTCTTTTCTAAAGATTCTAGAACATCATATGCTCTTGATCTTGGCACATTAGAAATATCTGATAACTCACCAGCAGTGGAAACTCCTCTACTCAATAGAGCAACCCATAGTTTACTCTCGTAAGAGTTCAGACCGAAGTCCTTCAGTTTGTTTAAAAAGTCTTTTTGAACAATCATCTTAATTTTCCCCCGTGACCAAAATATGATCCCGATACATCATCATCTCTTAAACAAACCAGAACCTCTTTAACTGATAATAATCTTGATAATGGTATTAAGAATCAATGTTATTTATAAAGGTTTCGGAAAGGTTGTTACTTTTAAGTGATTATATTAACTATATACCTAATCATCAACAGTAAACAACCTAGAATCTTTTACCTGGAACAAACCAATTCTAGCGCCTGCATCAAGCCAACCATGAGCATAGTTAAGAGCAGCAAATGCTAAAACATAATCATCTTGATTTTTAAAGAAATGTTCAGCATCAGAGTAATATCTAGAGGCCATATCAAAAAAATCTTCTGCCTCTGCTTTACGAGAAGAATCAAACTTATCTTTAGCCATCTCCAAAGCTTCCTTTGTAATTGAGAAGTATTTATTCAGTTTTTCAAGAGTGATTGTATTGTTCATT
This sequence comes from Candidatus Woesearchaeota archaeon, assembly GCA_937912225.1. Classification (GTDB taxonomy): domain Archaea; phylum Nanobdellota; class Nanobdellia; order Woesearchaeales; genus JAHIUF01. The sequence continues at coordinate 2,711 of CALDOJ010000032.1, forward strand.
TTTAATAAGCTTTATCGTGATGGTCTAAGGAAATTATCCGGACCACATTTTCTTCAATTTTGTAAATTAAAACAAAACTTCCAAATTGAATCCTGTTATATCCCGCCAACACGTTTCTTAATGGTTTGTAATGTTCCGGACTTTCAACAATTTCTTTCAGTTTCTTTTGAATCCTTAAAAATAAGGTTTTATCTTTTTTTCTTAACTTGATAAATGATTTCTCAAACTCTTCACTAAGTTCAACCCCATAATCCATCTTAGAAACTCATTAAGTATTCTTTTGCTTCCTCTTGAGTCATACTTTTTACACCCTTCCCTTGCTTCATCCTATTCTCAATAGCTTTGTATCTTTCAGCTTTTTCAACAATAACTTTATTCCTCACTAAATCCACTATAAATTCTTGTACACTTCTAAAACCATATTCATTAGAATGCTCTTTAGAGAGGTTAAATAAATTTTCAGGTAAGCTTAAACTAATTTGTTTCATTTTGTTTCTCCGTATTAATTAGTACGATAAAATACGTAAAAGTATTTAAATCTTTCCTCCTCATTAAGGAAGGATAATATAAAAAGTTGTTCCCTTTCCAACTTCTGATTCGAATGATAAAGTTGCTCCGAGTTCAGTTAAATCTTCTTTCATTGTAGTTAAACCAATTCCGGTCGTTCCAAATGTAGAAAATCCTTTCCTAACAATATGCTCATGATTCTCTTTAGGGATCCCACACCCATTATCAGAAAAAGCAAGAACTTCATCGCTGCCATTATGATAAAGACGAAATTTAAACTCCCCAGTTATTTCTTTAAATTTTGGCCATTGTTCTTTATATCTAGAGTCATAAGGAAATTGAACACCCCAAACTGCCTTGTATGCATTTCCTTGAAGCTCTTCAAGAACTACTTTCCATAATCCTTCATTACCAACAGAAGAATATTCACCACCTTCTATTTCGAGTTCTAAAGTAGAAGGGATCCCTTTACGTTTTAGCAACCATTGAGGTGTGTTTTTAGATACAAAACAAGTTAAATATTCATCTAATGTTTTAGCCATTTTAATTTAGAACATCCAAAACCTAATAGAAAAATAAAAGAAAAAAAATTAAGCTACTGGCCTTTTGACAGTTATTGGAATGATGCCTTCACTTAGTTCTTTCAAAGCAATTTCAATTGGATTATACTTAATCTTCTTCAATTCTTCATCGCTTAGTTTAACTAGAAAAGGAGCACCCATAGACAACTGTAAAGCACGAGAACCAATCATTCTAGCTTTTTCGTACTTAGTAAACTCAACTTCTGTTTTTTCTTTTGCCATTTTTCACCTAGTTAAGAGCTTTATTAAGCTCCTCTCTTAAGAACTTTGCTTTTTCTAAAGCCAAGTCACACATTTTGTCAACGTCTTCAATTGTCAGAGGTGCTTCTCCGCCTTTTTGCATTGCTGAGATTGTTCCTTTTTCATCAGAAGCAACTGTTAATCTAGCATCAAAAGATTTCTCTTCTTCTGCAGTAGGATCAATAATCAAACTATTATTGTTCTTGTAAACAGTTACGGCTAAAGGTTCTTTCAACAAAGGAAGTGACACATCTGTCTTCTTCTTATAGTTAATTGCTCCTGTTTCTGGATCAACTAATGGAAGTTTCGCTGCCTTAAGAGCTGCTAAAGTCGCTAGGCTAGCTGCATCAAATAGGTTTCCAGCATCGTTAATAGTAATTACATCAATAATTACGAACCATGCTTTTTCTCCTGGAGTAACACACAACTTTTTCATGTCAATAGCTTTAGCTTCTCTAATTCCTCTATCCGTTACCCTAGCTAACTCAATTGCTTTAATTCCAGGCGGACCAGATTCATAGTCAGGACTAGAAAGTGGAAGCAATTCTGCGTTAATCATTATTCCACCTTCGTTTGGAGTGTCATTGTATGGCTTTTCTAAACTTAACTTTACACCCGCCATGACAACAGTTTCTCCAATTTGAACCCTAGCAGAACCTTCTGCAGTCCAAGATATGTTAGTTTCAATATTAATAGGTTGGCGATATTCAGTTAAAGCTCTACCATCTAAACGCTTACCTTCATTAGTTAGTTGTGATATTGTTTCTTTGTTAACAATCATTTTTCTTCACCTTTGTCCATTGGAAAACGTTCTTTTAATGCCCGTTTTTGTTCTGCATAAACTTTATCTAAAACAGAGTCAGCTAATTTTAAAGCTTTAATCAAATCATCTTTGGAAATTTCTCCATCCATTTGTAATAAAGTAATTTCTCTACTGTTATGTGTCATTGCTACAGGGACATCTGAAACTATTGCGTCGTAAGCTTCTTCATCATAACACAAATCTGCTACAACAGTTCCATCAACTTGACCTACTGCAACTGAAGAAATCATATCCTTCATTGGAATTCCTGCGTCTGCTAAAGCAATTGCTGCAGCTGAAATTGCTGCACATCTTGTTCCTGCATCTGTTTGTGGTAAGTCCACATAAACATCTACAACGGCATTTGGAAATGCACTTAGATCAACTACAGGAGCTAATGCTTTAGTCATAACCATAGCAATTTCTTGCGCTCTTCTACTACTTCCTGGACGAATTCTTTCTCCACTTCCTGAAAATGGCATCATACCATAGTGGCATCTTAATACCCCAATTTTAGGATTTTGTAAGAATCTAGGATACATTTCTCTAGGACCATAAACTGCGGCGTAAGCAGTAGTTTTTCCTGCTTTAAACATAGCTGAACCATCTGCGTTAGGAATAACGCCAGCTTTAGCTTCCATTGGTCTTAACTCATCAATTTTTCTTCCGTCTAATCTTTTAGTGTATACCATTTTATTGCTCTCCCTCCACATTAGCCGGAGCTTCTTGAACCGGAGCGTCTTTAACTTGTGAACTTAAGAAAGCGTCCATCTTTTCAGTAAGACCATCTTGATGAGATTTCTCTTCAATTAACTTAACTGCTTTACTTACTAAAAGTTCCATGTCAGGAGTTCCTTTAATCCAAACATAACCATTCTGGCCCACAGTAATGTTGCAACCAGTTTTCTGTTTGATTAAATTAATCATACTTCCTTGCTTACCAATTATTCTTGGTACTTTTTGGCTATTAATTTTAACAATTCTACCACCCGTAACTTTGTGTAACCCGGGCTCTTTCATTGTTAAATCAATTAAGTTTTGAGAAGTGACTTTAGTTATTTTAACAACTGCAGAATCTCCAATACTTAACAATGAATTCATTTCTTCGTTTCTGATAAATCTTGAAGATGCATCTTTAACATTTAACATTGCTGAATAAGCGGTTGCTGTGTTGAACCTAAATCCATTCATAGTCATGCCAATTACTTCTCCAATGATTTTATCACCTACTTTAGGGATGTATGGTCCTGCTAATGGTGTAATTCGAATAACTCTACCACTAATGCCTGCCAATCCTAAAAGTTTTGCAAAAATCTTTTCACCTTCCCGGTATGTGTTATCACCAGGAAGATAATCCATTCCCTCGGCTAAAGTTTCGCCAGGAATAACTATATCCTTATCTTTTACTAATATATTACTCATTTTTTATTGTATCTGTTTTTTCATAGGTGAGAATTCGAACAGATCTCCTTTATTTTTTTCTCTCACTTTTACTGAAAATACGCTTATTTTTTATAAATATATTGGTTGAGAATTAAAAGTTAGAAATATTGAATATATAAAAGGAAATGCTAGAGAAATGAAGATTATTCCTTTAAAACGTCTACTTGAACATCACCATGGGTAATAGCATTCAGTTTATCCATTAATTCTTCTTGCATTC
>CALDOJ010000033.1 GCA_937912225.1 Candidatus Woesearchaeota archaeon
TAAAAAAATAAAAAATTACAAACAAGAAAAACTTGGAGAATTAATTAGACCTTCAGGTTATTTTAATCAAAAAGCTGAAAGATTAAAATTAATGGCAGAATTCTTAGATAAAAATAAAATTAAGAATTTAGAGAAATTAGAAACAACAAAATTAAGAAACATGTTGCTAGAACTTAAAGGTGTCGGACCAGAAACTGCAGATTCAATTCTTCTCTATGCTTTCAAAAAACCAATCTTTGTAATCGATACATATACTAAAAGAATTTTCTCAAGAATCGGATTAATTAAAGAAGGAACTTACGAATATTTTCAAGAAGCATTCCATAAAAATCTAAAACAAAACTTCATTGTTTTTAACGAGTATCATGCGTTAATTATAGAACTTGCGAAGAATAATTGTAAAGTTAAACCTTTCTGCGAAGATTGTATTCTAAGAAAAGAATGTAAAAATAAAATTAAAAATAATTAAGAAGAACAGCAAACCGATTGTATATAATAAGACTCTGTAGGCCCGTTATATGAATCAGAACATGAAACTCTTATTGTATTCTCCAAACTAAATGCAAGATCTTCAGGGTTAGACACATCTGAAAAATATACTTCTGTACAAATATATGAATTTCCACAATGTAAATTCCCATTCAAATCCACATCGGACGTTGTCAACATAGAATCCACATGACAATTATTCAACATATCTAAAACATCTTGTTTCGTAAATAACTCTTCGTTAATAGGAGCGTCAGGATCAGGATCTTCAACAGGAGTTCCTGGTTCACCAGGTTCTTCAATAATTATAGGTTTTGGTGGTAAAGGTTGATTACCATAACAACCAGCTACTAACAGAACTACTAACATTAAAGCAAAAATTTGCATTATCTTTTTCATTAAAATACACCTCAAAATCTTGTTTTTTATTTTGTAGGTCCCAAAAATTTTATTTTTGTTGACCTCAAAATAGTTTTTTTAATAGAGTAGTATTCTGAAATAACTACTTTATATATTTTGCCATTTCTAAATAACAAAAACATCAAGATTTATAAATTAACTATAGTTTCTAAGTATAAAACATTAAACAGAGGTTTTTATCATGAAACAAATAAACATTTCACAATTAGCACCAAACAATACAGACTATTTAAGATTAGAAAGAGTATTAAAAAAACTTAAAGCAGCTCTTAATTTAAAAGGACAAGGTTCTTTTTTAGCAACTAGTCAATACGATTTTCAAGTTCAAACTCACGATCAAAGAGTTGTTCAAATCACGCCTTTCGGAGAAAATTCAGAAATTTATGGTGTTGAAAAAATCGTTGATTCTCCACACAAAAGCAACACAAATATTCTTAAAGCACAAGAACAATGTTGGGAAGTTGGTGTTGGAAATACTTTGTATAGAATTAAACAATAAATTCTTTATCAAAACAAAAATATTATAAACTCTCACTACTCAGAACTCTATTGAGGTGAGAAATGACAGCGGCATTAGCAATTCTAACTAATATAGCAATAATTCTACTATTAGGTTTAGCTTGTACAATATTATCAAAAAAATTAAAAATTTCAAATGTTTTAATACTCATAGTTCTTGGTCTAATTCTCAAATCAATTAATTACAAAGGAAATCAACTATTTGAGTTCTCACCAACATTTTTGATAGCAATTTCCATTTTAGCTTTAGCGATGATTACTTTTGATGGAGCATCAAGACTTAATTTGAAAGAATTCAACCAATTCTCAACAAACGCGGTAAAGTTAGTGTTCGGGTTCATATTAGCAAATACTGTTTTACTAACAATTTTTACAAATTTATTATTCTATGAAACCTTCACGTTTAACACACTCATTTTCTCACTAATTTTTGCAGTAACTATGGCAGGAACTGACCCTGGAGCAGTATTTTCAATGTTAAGAGATAAGACTCACAAAGTTATACAAATGTTGAAGATAGAAGCAATTATGAACACACCAATAATTGTTTTAGTACCATTCATATTATTAGATTTAGTCGTGGAAGCTGAAAATGCAACTATTCTTGAAAGTTTTGCATCACAAACAATTCCTTTTTTAAGACAAATAGTTGTTGGAATCGGAGCAGGAGTCATCATTGGAATAGTTATTTTCAAAGCAATGAAGAACGCTTATGAACACAATCTTAGTCCATTAGGAATAATAACTGCAACATTACTATCATATATTTTAGCAGAAAACCTTGGAGGTAATGGTGTATTAAGTGTTGCAACGATGGGACTGTTATTCGGCAACATGTATGTGCGAAGAAAAATAACTCTTCAAGAATTCAGCTCAACATTATCAAATAGTTTAGAAATATTAGTTTTTGTATTACTAGGATTCTTAATCAATATTGAATTAAGCTTAGTATTCATTGCAAAATCATTAGTATTATTTGTAATTTTAGTCATTTCAAGAAAATTAGCAGTATTCACAGTTCTAAGAAATAAAGATTATACTTGGAAACAAATGACTTTCATGGCTTTAAATATGCCGAAAGGAATGGCAGTTGCAGTAGTTGCATTTTCATTTACGTTTCAAAATATTCCAGGACTTAACATAATACTTGACTTAATGTTAATGTTCATATTGTACTCATTAATATTATCATCAATAATTGATAGATTCTCAAAACATTTCATCAATCTAGAACTTGAAGCTTAAAGCTTATTTCTTTGCATTCTCCCACATGAATTCAAAGTAGCTTCTATAACTATCTGCTGCAGCTTTATTATCTATTAGTACTGCTTCAGGTGTTTCTGACCAGATTATAATCGCAATTTTATTTCCAAAAATATTTGTTACAACATTTGATCTTACTTCTTTTGGAACTATTCTTATAGTCGAAGTTAAAGAAGGTTTTTCACCTCTTTTTTGTCTTACAATACTTCTAACTTTTATTTTTTTTTCTTCTAACTGTCTTACAAATTGAGGTGCATAATATGGCATTCTATGTGCGAATTGTCCTTCAGAACCAAACATTAAATTCTCATTTCCTTCACGTAAAATATCTTGAAAAACCGTTTTAACACCCTTATAACCTCTAAACAAAGTAACGTTTTCTTTTTCTTTTGTTTGTTTATATAAACCTTCAAGTTGAGGAATCACTAATTTTGCAAGTTCTTCTTTTTCTTTAAAATAATCAATTATTTTATTAGGATTTGCTGGCGAATAAACTTTTCTATTTGCTTCAACAACATAAGATATGATTCCTTTTTCAAGTAAAGATTTCAAAGCGTTATAGACACTAGACCTGTCCATCATGGTTTCTTTTGCAATCCTTCCTGCCATTGTAGAACCTATTTTTATAAGAATCAAATAAACTTTTATTTCATTTTTTGTTAAGTTAAGTTTTTCTAAATTTTCATAAATATCCATTTTATAGAGATTGTTTTTTGAATCTTCCATCGTATTTCGCCTCACCTTTACATTCTTGTATTATTAACTGACAAATTTTAGTTCCTGCTTTAAGCAATAATGGTTTATTGCTCGCATTGAATATTTCTAGAACTTGTTTATTATCTATTCCTGGTTGAAGAAAGGATGCAGTTATGTGAACACTTAAGCCAAGTCTTGCAAATCTACTTCTGCCTTGTAACCAACCACACATATTTTCTGGCAAAGTAATTTTCTCTTTTGTAATTGCTAAAACGAATTCATTAGGATGCAACAAGTATTGATCCGTTTCAATCATTTTAGTATAGTCTTCAAAGTTAACTTCATCAGTCACATTTATTTGAGCAACCTCCTCTTTGAAATATCTGAACTGATTATCAAGAGTTAAATCAATCGATGCAGGTCCGATGGCTTCTTCATTTATTAGGGTGATTTTTATTTTTTTTTCTTTGATTGCTTTTTTTAGCTCGTTCTTTGTTAGTATTGACATTTTATATGTAAAGAGTATTAAAGTATTTAAATATTCCTGTTGTAGAATATTCTTCAACAACATTTTATATAAAAAATTTTGATTCTAAGATCCAAAACAAAAAAGGTGCTCAAAAACAAATTGTTTGGCACCAAAAAAAGGTGATACAGAATGAAACCAGAAATAAAACAAATACTACCAACACACATCGAATTAATATACGAATTCGAAGGAAGCAGATTTTCAGGCACAATGAAAGCAAAAGAAGCAAGAATAAACGAAATAAAAGGATGCAAAGACGAATACGAACTAATAACAAAATACAACGAACCAGTATGCATCAAACCAACAAACGAACCAGAAGGATGGGAAACATTCATACAACATGAATATGAAAAAAGAACCCTACTGTCCTACAAACGAAGAGAAACACCAACAATAAAAGACTTAGGACCAATAGGCGAAGAATACGAAATATACAAGTTTAACTTTAACTAAACAAAAGAAAAAAACTTAGAGGTAAACAAAATGGAAAAAAGCAAAGATGGATTGGATTTATTGCTTGTAGCAGAATCATTAGCAACACTTCCAAAAATTGAAATAAATAAAACAAAAAGAGGATATTCTTTTGCAAAACAAGGAATATTAGGATCGCCTTGGATGGGACCAGAAGTTGACATCGAAAAAGAAATTGTTTCATGGATAACTTCAACATACATAAAAGAAATTAAAGAAAACATATACCAACAATTGCAACTTGGAAAAGATTTAGGTTATTTGTTTAAATAAAAAATAAACGCAAAATAAAATGGGAAAAATGAAAAGACAAAAAATCACTCCTGCAATGATGATAGAAAGATGGGAAAAAATAGATGCTCAGATTGGAACAACAAGAGGTTTTGACGGAGAATACCCCGAACTTAGAGAATTATTCTCAGAAATAACATTCGAAGAAATACAACAATTTCATAAAAAACATTGTTCACTCAAACGAAAACTTAGCGGAGGAATCTACTCTTCTACATGGAAACGTAAAGATTGCGATGAAGAAGGACACATGGAATGGTTTCAAAAAAGATATGGTAATGAGATAAAATATTTTGGAACAAAAATATATAGACCGATGGAACGGATAAAAATTTTCTCAAATATGTTAGCAAAAAGTCAATCAGACAAAGATTGCAAAGAGTACCACACAATCATCAAAACAACAAAACAATATTTAGATAAACTAATTTTAGAAACACCACTCTTAATCAGCCTCGAATGGTGCCTCCCAGAATATATAGAAACAAGAACAAGAAGATACCCTGGAGCAACAGACAACTTCGGAGACAACGACGGAGAATGGTACGAACGAACAAACACAACTGCTGGAAGAAACTCAGGCCCTACATGGAAAGAATACCTCAAAAGAGAACCATTTGAAAAACTAGTAGAAAAAAGAAAAAACGCTCTGGAAACTATTCTTGCAATAAACTGGGAAAATAAAAAAGACAAAGAAATAATCAAAGGATATGAATCAAGAATGAATGAAACAATAAGCAACAATAATCCTTTAGCTTTAGGATAATAAACACTCTCACACAAAAAGAGAAACGCCAATAATAAAAGACTCAGGACTAATAGGAAAAAAATATGAATTATACAAGTTCAACTTCGACTAAGAACAAAAAGAAACTTGTTGAAGAATATTCTACAACAAAGATTAATATACTGGTTTCACCTAACAATACTAAAATGAACGACTACCAAAGAATTCAAATGTTTAACCTAGCCCAAGAATGGGCTCGTGAAAAACAACAAATAAAAGAATAAAAGGCAAAAAAATGACGATGACAAACGGCTTACACAAATCATTCACAATGAGCATAGACGAAGATTATTATAACGAAATAAAACAATACGAAAAAAAAGGCGAATAAAAAATGTACGAAGAAGAAAAAATCATCTGTAAACTGATAGCAACAGGCCAAATAAGCCAAGAATTTTCAGACGGTTACTTTATAGGATACAAAGATAGGTCTGGAGCAGTTTTTTCAGATGAAAAAGAACTAAAGGATTTGTTCAGATAAAAAAAGAATTAAAGCCATAAACAATTCTTGATTACAAAATAATATTTAGAAAGTATTAATCAATTATTTTTTCCAAGAATCATACTCAAAAATATTTACGCCAAATTCTTTTAAGTGAGAATATAATTTATTAACAGGTAAACCAACAATATTAGAATAAGAACCCGTAATTCGTTCAATAAAAATACTCCCCATGCCCTGAATTGCAAAAGAACCGGCTTTGTCAAGCAGTTCACCAGATGCAATATAAGCATTTATTTCATCATCAGATAATTCTTTTATTTTAACAGTACTTACTTCAAAATCAACAATTTCTTTTTTCAATTCAACATCAATAATACAAATACCTGAATAAACTTCAATATTTTTTCCTGAAATAAGTTTTAAAGCATTATAAGCATCTGATTCATCTTTTGGTTTTCCAAGTTTTTTATTTTCAAAAACAACAAATGTATCAACACCAATCACAATTCCAGATTTGACTCTTTTTGCAACATCTTCCGCTTTACCTTTTGCAAGTTTCATAATGAGTTCATAAGGTGGTAAAGGTTCAGTCATATCTTCTTCATAACTGCTAGGAATAATCTCAAATTCCAAACCCATTTTTTCAAGCAACTCTTTTCTTCGAGGACTAGAGGATGCAAGAATTATTTTAGAGCCCATTTTAATTAATAATTGTTCCTTTAAACTTTTTACCAGAAAGTATTTTTTCTAAGTTTTTCAAATCTTTGCCATTTGCAATAACAACTTTCAAATCAAGTTTTTCAGCTTCTTTACTCGCAATAGGATCAAAAGGCATGTTCAAACCAGGATCCCATTTAGAACCAACAATTTTTCTAAAAGCTTTCCAAGACAATTTTTCAATTTTCTTAGCGTCTTCAAATTTTCGAGGATCTTTGTCATAAACATATTCAACATTAGAAAGATTAATCAAAGTTTTAACACCAAGATTCTTAGCTAATAATACTGCATCAAAATCAGTGCTACAACCAGGTTTCCAACCAGCAGCAACCAATATTTGTTTTTCAAATTTAATTTTAGAAGTTGGATTCTTAATAACAGGAGTGTGAGCAACATCTCTAAAAATCGTTCTAATTAAATGAGCATTTAATCTTGTTGAATGAATTCCCAACCAATCAAGGTCTTCAGGATGTAAGTTTCGAATTTTATTAGCCGCATCCATGTATTTTCTTGCAGTTCGTCCACCACCAGAAATTAAAATGAATCGATTACCAAAAGTTATATGTTTTAAGATTATTTTACGAAAACTCTTTAAGAATTCAACATCAATATTATCAGGGACAATTAATGAACCACCAAGACTTATAACAAAAGTTTCCATGAAAGTAATTCAGAAGAACTAGTTAATAAATATTCTTATTAGAGCTTTATATGTTAAACTATTTCAAATATAACTGCAATAATTTTTTACCTTTCTTTTTCGAATTATTTATACCTGCTTCCAGTTCTTGTGCAGTTGTATATACCGTAGTTACATATCCTAATGCATCTAACACTTCTAAAACAGGCAAAGGATCAACACCAGTCAAATTATTATAATAAACATTTCCTGCAAGAGTAACTCGAGGTATTTCTTGATATAATTTAATTTTTTTCCTAAAAGATCCAGGTTCAAAACCCACCATTTCAAAATTTTCATCATCCCATCCAGAATATATTGAACGATAAGGAGAACTTACATAAAAGTCAAGTGAAAAAGATTCTGGTTTTGAAACCCAAATAGAACCTGTTGAAGTACGTTTCAATTTATAACCGCCTTCTTTAAAACTAGAATGTATAGAATCAAAATTTTCACTCCTCAAAGTATCTAATTCATAATCAAACTGAATATATTTATTCTTGCCACGTGGTCTAGATTTACCAGGAGTTATATAACCTTCTAAGGCATCAGTTCCAGTTATTATTTGTCTAAATTCTATATGCATTTTTATTACTCCTCAAATAATTTAGAACCTCTATTTCTCTCTCGTTTCACTGCCTCTTCTAATTCTCGAGATGTAGTAGTCACTTTAGTTGCATAACCTAACGAATCTAATAATTTTAATACTGAAATAGGATCTACTTTTGTTAATCTTTCAAAATAAATATCTCCGAATAATTTAACTAAAGGAACTTCTTGATAATAAATAACAGGATTTTTAAAAAAACCAGCCGGCTCACTACCTACTTTCTCATATCGATTATTTGAACTCATCCAAAAATCTGAATCCCAAGTTTGTATTTTAAAACTCATAGAAAAAGGCTCTGGTTCAGAAACCCAGAAATTATTTGATGTAGAACGATGTAATTTATAACCAGCATTTTCAAAACAAGATTGTATAGAATCTAAACTATCATTTATAATTTCAGCAGAATCATAACTAAAATTAAAGTATTTTTTGTCTTCATTCATGTAAGGTTCTTTAGGAGTTAAATATTTACTTAAGTCATCCTCTCCTCTTATCGTTTTATTAAAATGTATATTCATTTTTTTTTAGCAAATTCTTTGTTTAACTTTTTTATTAAACTAGAAGCATTTTCATTAGCTTGAAGCACCCCAGTTTCTAATTCTTGAGAAGTAGTTTTTATTGTAGACGAATAACCTAATCCTTTTAATAATTTTAAAATAGACACAGGGTCAATACCAAATAATCTTTCATAATTAATTTGACCAGAAAAATGAACATCGGGAATTACTTGCATCATCGGGATTTCTTTTTTACGAATACCCACCCGTTCAACACCAACTTTTTCCCAACTTCGTCTATAATCATAATGAGTTAAATTAAAATTCATTGCAAATGATTCAGGATTAAAAACCCATAAATCATTATTAGAAGCAGAAACATACTCAAAACCATTCTCTTCAAGAGAAGCTTTAATCGAGTCAAAAGCATCTTTTTCTATATTATTAGAATCATAATCAAACATAAAAAATTTCTTAGTACGGCCCATTTCAGGCTCCTTAGAAGTTAAATACTTTTCAAGGTTATCTAACCCATATATTGATTTGTGAAATTCTATTTTCATTTTTCTTCAAATAATTTATGACCTGCTTTATTTGCTCTTTCTACTGCTTCTTGAAGTTCTTCTGAAGTCGTTTCAACTTTAGCAGAATATCCTAATTTTTTCAACATATCCAATACAGGAATAGGATCGACTCCCATTAATCTTTCATATTTAATTGTTCCACTTAAATCGGCAACAGGAATTTCCTGAAGAATAGGTTTGCTTGTTTTAAAAATTCCATCATGTTTCATACCTACAGTTTCAAATTCACAATACTCAACTTTAGCCCAACTAGAAGTATAATTATTAGTACTAACAGAAAAACTTAATGAGAAAGGTTCTGGATCAGATACCCAAATAGAATTATTTGCAGTAAGTCGAAAATTATACTCTTTGTTCTGAAAATATTTTTGAAAAAAACCCAATCCATATTCCAAAATAGCACTTGTATCATAATCACAAAAATAATACTCTTTCCGTTTATAAACCTCAGAATTTCTAGAAGTTACAAAACCTTCTAAATTATCAACTCCTCGTATTTCTTTTTCAAATTGTATAAACATATTTATCTCGTCCACATAATTATTTTCTTGCTTGTTTTGCTCGTTCTATAGCTTCTTGAAGTTCTTGTGAAGTAGTATTTACACTTGCAGCATACCCCAGTTCATTCAATAATTTTAAAACAGGAACAGGATCCACACTATTTAAACTTTCAAAATAAATGTTTCCTGAGAAAGTAACAATTGGAACTTCTTGAAACATAGGAATCTCTTTTTTAAAAATACGACCACCACTTTTCTCAGAACCTACTTTTTCAAAGTTTGTATTTGCAACTCGATAACTAATATGACCTTTGTCAAAATAAGCTACGTCAAAACGCATTGAAAAAGGCTCAGGTTTAGAAACCCACAAAGTATTAGATGCAGTACGATTTAATTCATAATTATTATTCTCAAAACAAGATTGTATAGAATCTAAACCAGATTTCAAGAGACCATCATCATCATAATCAAAAAAAGTATAGCTTTTGTTATCATGCATTATAGAATCTTGAGGAGTTAAATAAGCATCCAAGTTATCAGCACCTTTTATTGTTTTATTAAAACGTATATTCATAAGTATCTTTCAACAGAAACTAAAAGATATTTATAAAGATTGTTCTTTTAACCACTAAAAAGTAACAAAAAAGAAATATTTCTGACTTATTATTACCTTCTTACAGGTTGAGCATACCAAGACCGTTGTTCAGAACCCAAATAACCTTTAATCTGTTCAAAAGCATTATCAGAATTAGCAATTCTCATTGGAACTCTAAACCCTTTTGCTCCAAAATCATAATCCCTAACTAGTTCTTTATGTTCATCTAACTGCCTTTCTAAACCAACAACATCAGATATAGACCAAGAAGCAGGATCAAAATAAAGTTTTTTCATGTGTAAATCATGATTACCCATTCTATGATTTTCATTAACACAAACAACCCCTTCAGCCAACTCAGTAAAACTAGAGACCGGAATTGATTTTCCAAAATAGAACTTTTCTAATTGCCCAATTAAAATATCATTATCACCCATATGTGCACCCCAACAAAAAAAGAAGGATTCTAAGTATATAAACTTTATGCAAATCAAATTCATACTTAAAAAAACATTTTAAAAGTCAGAATTAAAACTACATATTTAACAAATAAACCTGCAGAACTAAACAATAAAACTCTTGTTAAAGGAAAACGAGCAACTCCTGCAGTAAAAATTAAGATTGGGGAAGATAAAGGAAGAAGATTAAAAAAAAATAAAGCCCAATCACCATATCGTTCAATCATCTTTTGAGATTTACGATAACGCCACTCACTAATAACCTTGCCAATAATCTCATTACTCAATAAAAACCCAAGACTATAATCAATTAGTTGAGCAAGAATAGCAGTTATTAAAGCAATAACCAACAATGAAAAACCTGCATGACCTTGAGCCAAGTAGTAAGGAATTAAAGCTTCAACAGGTAAAATGATGAAAAACAAATAACCAGAAAAATGAATCACTGAAAAAGACGACAAAGTTGGTTGCTTACCAGACATCATATCACGACCAAGTGTTGAAGAAAGAATCAAAACTACTAATAACCAAATAAACACTCCAACTAGAACTTTACGCCAATTCATAAACTAATACTGGTTAAAGAACTATATAAATATTTAGAAAACTAAACCGAACCAAAAACCGCTGAAATCAACACCCCAACAAAATGAGTTATTAAAATAACCAACACTGCAATAAATAAATGTTCTCCAATAACTTTGAAAGGAACATGATTTTGTTCTTTAGCCATTTTAAAACTAATAATGCTTAAAACCGATAACCCCCAAATCACACTAATAATTATAGCAGTCGTCAAATTAAATAATAAAACAGGAATTATAAATGTCAAAGCAAAAATAAACTTAGTAATAAAAGTTGAAATAGTCGACTCCCAAACTTCTCTCGTAGTATGTTTATTTTCAGACTCTTCAGAAATATGAATGCCTAAAGCATCAGAAAAAGCATCTGCAACAGCAATAGTTAAAATACCGCCAGTAACCACTAGTTTTGAATTAGTACCCGAACTTAAACCAACAATTAAACCAAGAGTAGTAATTATTCCAGAAGTTAAACCAAAACTAAAACCTTTTTTCAATGAAACTTTCATAAAATCAACTCAATATTATTAGCCCAAATAGTTTTCGCAATTAACAATTAACCCAAATAGCTCAAGTATTTTTTGTCGCTTTCTTCTGCAGTCTTAGAACTTTGCTGAATGATATTCTTTAATTTATTTTCAAAGTCTTCAGCTTGTTTCAACAATGGAGCAGTATCAACTTCTAAACTCAAATATTTATCCAAAACACCAATAACTTCAGAAGCAGCCTTACTATCAGGCAAATTACTCTGAGTCTCAGCAAAAATACAAACGAGCTTATTATACTTCAACATAACAGCAGCTGAAACACCAATAATAATACTTTCAACAACGGGCTCAGCACCAAATTTTTTCAACTTATCATCCCCATAATATAATAATTTAGGATTTTCATTAGGTTGAACTTGACCAGAAACTTTATTAGTAGCAGCAACACCTTCAACACTAATAATTTTCTTAGCTTTCAAAACTTTAGCCATATGAACAACCGCTTCAGCAATCTTCCACTCAAAACCCTTAGTGTTAAGAATAGTCTGTAAAATTATAAGATTATACTTTTTGCAATGAAAAACAGCCATCGGACGAACCATTTGACCTTTGTGAATAGCAATCATAGCAGGCAATTCATCATAAATAAACTCACCAATTTGTTCACATTTCAAATGTTCAAGTAAGAACTCAGTAACAATAGTTCCAACCAAGCCAAAGCCAGGGAAACCTTCAATGATAGTACAGCCAGTTGGTTTTTTCCAAAGTTCAATATGCATAAAATACACCTCTTAATAGTAAAACTCAGAATTAAAAGTATATAAAGTTTGTGATTGAAAAAATCATTCAAAGACAAATACCCTTCTATAACTTCTTGAAGAAGTAATACCCATTTCTTTCAAATCAGAACCCATGCTATATTTATTTGATAATGAATCTATTTGAGAACTTGAAGGATTAGAAATTTGGAATCTTTCAAATTCCGATTTACCAATAAGAGTACTACTACTATCACTTTTAGATATTGGCTGAACATATCCTCGCTGACCCCAAGTAAACATGGCAGATTTATCATCATTCAAAACAACCATATGTCCAAATTGTCCAGAATATTTAGCTGTTGAAGAATCCGGCGAAGAAAAAACACCCCACTCTTGCACTGTTACAGCATCAGTCATGAAAGTGTCAGTAAATGAACGTGGATGCATAGCGCCAACAGCAGATTTTTTCAAAAGATCATAAGCAGCTAAAGAAGCTTGAGCATATTCAAAACAAACAGGTCCACAACCTTCAGCAGGAGTAGAACCATAATCAAAAAAATCACCAAGATTCATAACAGTCGTATCTCCTGATGCAACATAAGGTTTAATCCAAGCATCATCATCAAGTCTTGCATTATCATAAGGAACGGAATTTGGAGAATTCCACATAAAATCATCGATTTTCCGCATCATTTCAGGACTAAAGTCACCATTTTCTGCCCAAACAGCAGCACTATCAGCTAATCCGCCACGAAATACAAAGCTATAAAATCTAGAATCAGCCACAGCAGTTTTTACTGAACTACCACCATAAGGTATATCATAAGAAGCTAATTCTAATTGATGACCTGTAGGATCAATATACTTCATCGGATTGTTCCGTACATAAACATACAAATTCTGACTCTGTAAACTACCAACACTTCCTTTAACAGTATCAGCTGTAATGAATCTTCCAGTATCAGGATTGTAATATCTAGCTCCATAATACAACAAACCAGTATCATCTTTTTCTTTCTGATTATACTTCAAATCTCCAACACCTTCTTCATTCACAGCTTCACCAAAAACATCATAATCAGAAGACCAAACCTCCTCACCAGCCTCATCAATTACAAGAACAGGAGAACCCAAATGATCGCTATGATAAAACTCAAGTTCATAAGCAGAAATAGAACTAACTAAGAACAAAAAACAAGTAAACACTAGTAAAAGTCGCCTCATGAAACTAATTCTGAGCTTACAAATATAAAAAGTTTCTCTTTAAAAACAACAACCTTTTTAAACGAATCACAAATCTTTTGATTGTGGTCAAGAAAAAGGTCATCCTAGACACGAATTTTCTGCTTATACCAGGGCAGTTCAAAGTCGATATTTTTACAGAGATAAAAAGAGTCATGGACGAACCTTTTCAAATGTTCATAATTGACAAGACCATGGATGAGCTTAAAGGAATAGAAATCCTGGGCAAAACAATTGACAAACAAGCAGTTAAACTCGGACGAATGCTTGCAGAAAGTCTTATAAAACAAAAAAGCTTAAAAACAATCAACAGTTACTCAAAAAAACACGTTGATGATATCATAGTATCAAAAGCTAACAACAACGTCTATGTGGCAACACAGGATAAAGGGCTCAAAAAGCGAGTTAAAGCAGAAGGAGCCAAGATAATAACACTTAAACAAAAAAAATACCTAATAAAGGAGTGAAAAAATGTTTTACAAAGTTAAAGTCAGAGACCATATAAGAGTCCCACCAAATAAGTTCGGGCTTGATTTAAAAAAAGCAATAACCGAAGAAGTCAAAGAAAAGTACGGCGGATATATTTCCAAAGAATTAGGACTGGTAATTGATGTATCAAAATTAGACAAAGTTGAAGATGGAATCATCATCCCAGGAGACGGAGCATCATACTACAAAGCAGTATTCGACCTTATAACTTACGAACCAGAAATGCAAGAAGTTGTAGCTGGAAAAATTAAAGACGTTGCAGACTTTGGAGCATTCTTTAGTATGGGACCAATTGAAGGAATGATTCATATTAGTCAAACAATGAACGATTTCGTTAGCTTTAGTAAAGACAAAGCATTACAAGGAAAAGATACAAATAGAAGCTTAAAAATTGGCGATAAATGCCATGCAAGAGTCATTGCAGTTTCATACAAAGATGTGGCCAATCCCAAAATTGGATTAACCATGAGACAAAATGGTTTAGGAAAAGAAGAATGGGTTGATGAAGACATTAACAAGAAAGCAAAAACTCCAAAAAAAACAGAGAGTAAGAAATAAGTGAATCAATATGAAACAACAAAAATTTTCAATTTTTGGGCTATCAAAATTTCATGAGGTGAAATTATGAAGAAAAAAGTATGCAAAATGTGCAAAATATTCGTTGAAGGAGACTCATGTCCTGTTTGTAAGAAACAATCATTCTCAACAAACTGGCAAGGAATAATCCAATTCTTAAACACAGACAAATCAATGATCGCCCACGAGATGGGAGTAGAAAAAGAAGGAGAATACGCAATTAAAGTAAGATAATATGACAATCGAAATAAAAAAACAAGAAGAAGCACCATTATTTAATAGAACAAATATCGAAGCAAGAATTGCATTCGATGGTCCAACACCTACAAGAAAGGATATTCAAAAACAACTTTCCACTAAATTAAAAGTTGAAAAAGAATTAATAATTGTACATTCAATCTATACAGAATTCGGACACGGAGTTGCAGATATCAAAGCAAGCACTTATAAGAATAAAAAAGACTTAGAAGCTGTTGAGCGAAAATACATGATCAATAGACATGCCGAGAAGAAAACTGAAGGTGGCGATACCCCTGAAGAAACAGCAGCACCAGCAGAAGCTAAACCTGAAGGAGAAGCACCAGTAGCAGAAGAAAAAACACCTGAAGCACCTGCAGAAGCAGCAGTTGAAGAAAAAGCAAAAGCTCCTGCAGAAGAAAAAAAAGAGGAATAAAATAACAAAAATCAAAGATTTTTAAACATTTAAAAACCAGAGGTTATCAAATATGGCAGATAAAAAAGCAGAAGTAAAAAAGAAACCAGCAGCAAAAGTTGCAAACGTATACCAAGTATCAGGCGATTCAATTAAATCAAAAAATAAAACTTGTCCTAAATGCGGAGTATTCATGGCAAACCACAAAAACCGAGACACTTGCGGAACATGTGGATATATGGAAAAGAAATAGTTTTTTCTAATTCTTTTAAATTTTAATTTTTTAAAACTTGCCAACAACTTTGTTGTAGAGCATTTTTTAAAATTTATAATCCTGCTTAATAGAACTATTTTCTACTAGAAATTTGAATTTTATCAACCAATCCGCCAGGTGTTTTATCAGACACCAATAACAATTCTTTTGTAAAATTAGTTGCCATCTTTATTGAGTTAGTTCTATATTCAATCTTTCTTAAATAAAATTTACTTAAAATAAGTCCCCCATCATGATAAGACATAGAAATCTCTTCTAATGAATACTTTTCTGCTAAAGCATCAACCACTTCCATTAATGACTTTACAGTTTCATTTTCTCTAACAGCACCAATATTTTTCACTCTTAATAAACCACTATCATATACTAATTGAACTGAATAAGACATGAAAGTTAGGAATAAAGAGTTATTTATATAGGTTAATATTTTAATAAAGAATTAAACGAGCCCATTATTCACTTTTTATTTAAGAAACATAAACTTTTTGTGAATAATGGTAACCTTTATATACTTCTTTTATTCACAATCTTAAATGGTTTCCAAATACGATGTATTCTATGTGATTGCAAAGAAAGGCGAAACAAGTATTAGTGAGATTGTCAAAAAACTCAATAAAGACAAAGAAGATTACCAAAATATCTTTAATAAAGTCTTTGTATTAGAGAAAGAAAAATATGTTGTAAGAAAAAAAACCATCCAAATAGTTAACGAACCAAAACCAATTCAACTATTTAATCTAATATCATTCTGTATTCACAATAGTATTAATTACAATATTTTATTCAAACAAAACATGCTTGAATTATTAGAAAAAGCGTCAAAAAAAGAATTCTTTACAAACAAAGACATCATGATTCACCCTCAAACATTCAAACTATACACAGAAGCATTAGCAAGATATGGATTCTTACTAATAATATCTAAAAAACCGCTTAGATGTAAATTACTAAAGCACCATTTCATAATAGATTTATTAAAATTTTTCAACAAAAAAACAACTTTCTACAAACCAAAAGAATATAATTTTACAAAAGAAATAAATAAAGAGATGAAGAAATATCGGAAAAACTTAAAAATTCACCCTCAAGAATTTCAACAATTAGAAAATAAAGATAAAATAAATTTTATACATGCAAGTTTAAGTTTAGAAGGCAACCCAATGACTTTGCCTGAAACGCAAAAGTTAATTCTCAAAAATTTAATTCCAGAAACAAAGAACTTACAAAGCATACAAGAAATAAATAATTACAAACAAGCAGTAGATTTGATGGTTAAAAACACTAAACGAAAAATAAAATTAGACATTGAATTAATTTTAAAATATCACGAGCTAGCAATGAACCAAATAGTAGAAGCAGGAACTACTAGAAAACAAAATGTCATAATAAAAAATAATCCGAACTTCAAAACAAGCAATTGGATAAACATAAAACAAAAACTAACTAACTTGCTCAACAAATATGAAGAATTTGAAACAAAGAAAAGAGATGTAAATAGCATCATAGAATTCGCAGCATACTTTCATAACGAATTTCAAAGAATACACCCCTTCATAGATGGAAATAGTCGAACAACAAGATTGTTAACATTACATATCTTAAGAAAAGCAAGAATACCAATCCTAGATATACCATTAGGATACTTTGACCAATACTTAGACTTAACAAAAAGATCAAAGAAACGAGATGACGATGCTCTAAAAAACTTGTTAGGAGAAATAATATTAACAAACTTGAAAAATATGAACAGAAAAATACAAAGTTAGAATTCTATTTTAAAAAATATTTTTCAAATGTAAGAACACAACATGATGTTTGTAACATAAAACTTACAGCATAGAAATATTTAAAAAAGAAAATCATTCAAAAGAATGACATGGGCGCAAAAATACATGATATGAAAAAAGAACTCAAATACACTGCAGAATTTGAACATCATTTAGTAAAAATAACAACTGAAATCAAAAACATCATAAATTCTTCAAACTTAAAATCATTCAACTTAGTTGCACGAGAAAGTGATGGAAATAAAATATCTTTCATGGCAAACCACTTTGCACATAACTTCGCAGAGTTAAAAGAAGAAGTTCATAAATTAATCCAAGAATTAACAGCAATGCACATACCAAATGCAATTAACTTAATAGAACGAGAACTAAAAGAAGATAAGGGATTAGTTATAATTAAAGAAGAACATGACGAAATTGAATTCATAAAAGGTAAGCTTGAAAATATGAAAGGTCATCTTGATCAAATGGAAGCAAGACTTAATGAACTTCACGAAGGAATGCCTGAAGGAAAACTTGATTTTAATATTGTAACAAATTACATACACCTCTTAGTAACTAATTTGGTTGCAATGCAAAACTATCTGAATCATTTAAAACCAGAACTGAATATTCTAGAAAGTGATGAAAGAGAAATGTTAAAAGAATACCAAGAAATAAAAGAATTATTCTAACTTATCTACTGCATTCTTAAGAGCAGTTTTCAAAAGAACAAGATTTTCTTTTTTCAAATTATCAATTATTTCTTGCTTACGAACAAGTTCATCTTCTAAGTCATGAATAATTTTTTCATAATCCTTAGGAATAGCCTTTAGTTTTTTAGCCATAATAAACTCATAGACTCAATCATATAAAAAGTTTTTCGACTTTAACAACAATCTTCCGAAAAAAGTTCAAGAAAGTTTATAAAAAAGAATCCAAGAAAAGTAATAGATGACAAAAACAATACTACTACAGGAACTTCGAAACAACGCAAGAAAAAGCTTTGCAAAAATCGGACGTGAACACAAACTTTCAACAGATAAAATCTTTGAAACATACGACGAATTAAAAAAAGAGCCAATAACCAAACACGTTACATTAATTGATTTTAAAAAAATAGGTTATGGACAAAGAAATCTATTATTAATAAAAGCAAAGAAGAAAGAACAGTTACAAAAATTCCTAAAACAACATTCAAACATAAATAACATACATTCTGTTAAAGAATTTGATTTATCCTGTGAAACAATTTTTAAAAACATGAAAGAATATTATGAATTCTTAGAACAATTAGAACTATTTCAACTAAATAAGATAATAGATTATGAAGTCGTTGAAGATTTGAAAAGAGAAACATTACATCCAAAATTTTAAATAATAGTACTTCTAAAAAAAAAGTATGAGAACACAATTGCTAGAGTACAGTTGCAATGATACCGATTTATTCTACAGTAAAGAAATAAAAGAATATTTTTCATTAGATGAAGAAATCGATTTAGAAACACATGTTAAAATAATCTTGGAGAATTTCATAAATAAAAATCCTGAACATAAGAAACTAATAGAACTCTATACAAAAAAACAAAACCTTAAGGGAACAGCAATATTATCTGCTCATGGAGAAAGCGTTGACGGACGATGGAAATACAACGATGGCGAACACGATTTTTTAGTCCAAGGATGGATAAATGCCAAAGATGAACAATATGGTTTATTAATTATACATTCCTGCAACCCGGAAGGAGATGAGATACAATCAAAAAAATCAGCAGTTTTAGTACCAAACGTTGTCTACAATGAATTTAAACATTTACAAGGATTAGTAAATATAGAATTATACATTCCAGGAATGAAATATATTGACTCTTACACAACTGAACATAGTTTAAAACAACTTAAATAGAAGTTCTCCAAAAGATTTATAATAAGACATAAAAAACAACTTTTAATGAAAAAATTATTATTTTTGTGTTTAGTTTTATTCTTAATTCCGTTAATTTCGGCCCAATGGGATGATTGCAGATTTGGAATTACTGATTGTGAAATTCCTTGTGGTTTATATATTGATACTAATGCAGATGGTGAATGCGATCACGGACAACTAGAACCAGTAAAAGAAGTCAAAGAAATAGTTACGCCTGTGAAAGTCAAATATGATCCTCCTTACAATTTTTTCCCAGTATCAATCATTCTATTAGTCGCGTATGCAATTAGCTTTATTGCAGCCAATAAAAAAAAGATTAAGCTGATTAATCACAAGAAGTTCTGGAATGTACTACTTTTATTAAATTTTTTAGCAACAGGCATTACTGGAATCTTGCTTGTATTAAGAGTTAATTATGGCTGGGCGATAAGACTTCCTTTTAATGTGCTTTATTGGCATGTTGAAACAGGTATTGTAATGGCAATCATTTCTATTTTCCACATTTTTTGGCATCTAAAATATTTCACCAGAATGTTTAACAGATAATCCGAAAAATTTCCGAATACACTCGTTATTTTGCCGATATAAACATTTTTCTTGCGGTTTTTTCTGATAAAAACTTATAAATCTTACTAATTCAAAGATGTTCAAGGTGTTTATGAGATTAATACAATGCAAACAACAAAAGGAACCCTACAAATAAAATAATATTTCGAGGTGTATGAATGACTGAAAACATTAAACAACAGAATAAAAACTATTTGGGAAAAACAATAGCAGGATTAGCAATTTTTACAGCAGGAATGATTGCAGGCGACACATTAGATGCAAATAAACAATTCTTCCAACCATTAAAATACTTTAAACAACCAATAGCAGAGAACAGTCCGAGAGATTATTGGAACTACACAACAAAACTCGTTGAAGAAAATGGGGAATTAACTCTTTATTTTGGAAATAAATCAACAAATGAATTCTTACCAGTTCGAGAAAATGGATTAGTAGGAACAATGTATGATAACTTAACAAATATTGCAGAAGAGCTTAGCAAAGAATTAGGTTTTGATGAATTAAAAAATAATATTGAAAAAAAAGTTCAAGAATTTAAAGAGGAATAAAAAATGGGACTGATAAAAAAGATTAGTAAAATTGCTTTAATATACAGCATCACTTATTTCGGATTAAAAAGTTGCTCAGGTGTTTTATACTCTCAACCAATATCAGATTTAGAAAATAAAATTCAAACCGAAGAAAGAATAGAATATCAAAACAAGAATGAATACAACACAGAAAGGTACTGAATTTGAATTATATGTTGTAAGATTATTCAAAGATCTTGGAAAACACAACATCAAACACGACCAAAAAAAGAAAAAAAAACGATTTCGAAAAGAAAGCTTGAATTTTCAAATCGACTTAACATACGGGATTTTAAAAAAATATTATGTTGAATGCAAATATAAAACAAAAGGAAATGTCGGACTTGAAGAAGTGGCGAAATTTCAAAGTGTACTCAGCATATTGAAAATTCCAACTAAACAAGGCATAATGGTTACAAATCAAAACTATACTGCCAGAGCAGAATACTACGCTGTAAAACAAGAAATAACAATTTACAATCGAAAAGATTTATTAAAATTAGATAAAAAAAGTCGCGGATTAGAAGCGAAGTTATTGTAACATAAAAAACTAAACTATGATTAGAGTTAGCGAAAGCTATACTCGGAGGAATAAAAATGGAATTAAAAGTAGCAACGATGCAAAGACAATATGACCCAACAAACTCGAAAAAAGGACAAGAAATATTGTTAAGAAATCTTGAAACAAATGCAAAAGAATACATAAACAATTATGAAACCTTAAATGAAGAACAAAGAATTTCACACAATAAAAAACTTGTAAAAACTATTCTTGAAGAACACAAACAGGCAGAAGACAGCATTCGAAATCAAATGCTAAGAGAAGTAAACACTGACTATAACCCTTTACAGAAATTTTCAATACAAGTTTTAAAATTATTCAATGAAGAACAAGCTCAAAGATACGAACATAAACTTCAAACTCAAATAACAGAACAAGCAGGACAAAAAATAGTTTCAGAACTTGAAAATAAAATTGAAACCTTAACAATCGAAGAAAAAAACGCTTCTAGATCATTTAATGAATATGAAAGAAAAGAACAAGAAATAATTAACAAAATATTTGTAACAGAATCAGTCATACAAAATTATTCTAAAGCCAGAGAAGAAGGGTGTACAGAACTTGAAATGATGAAATTAGATCGAAAAGAATGTTATTCAGGAGAAGAGTATGATAAAGCAAATGAAATTACAGAAGGGATAACAAGCTTAAACAAAGATGTTCTTAACTGGAATAATAAAGAAAAAGAATTAACCAGCAAGATGATTTTTTCAAAAAAAAGACTTGATAGAGTTAGAGTCTACAAAGAAAAATCAGGCGAGGAAGTAATTATTAGAAAAGGCGTTCTTATAGCCCTTCAATTGTCGTATGAAGATTTCAAAACAAACTTAGAAGACAAACATTCATGGTCCAATCCTGAAGAGCTGTTACAAGGGTTTGATTTATTGGAAACAACACAAAGATTACAAAGAAGTATTGATAATGCTACAGAAGAATATCTTACAGCAACCAATATGCTACCAAATAATTTTGATTTAACTCAAAGCATTAGCTACGGATTAAAATCTAAAGTATCAAATATTAGAAACAAACATGATCTTTTAGATACGAATGCAAGCGAAGAAGCAATAAGAATAGCTGATGAATTAAGAGAAGAATTATACTCTTAATTTTTTGAAAAATGAAATGGCAATCTAAATTCATGCAAAGAAAAGAACTTGAGCTTGAAATTATATGTCAAACATGTTCAGACAATATTAAAAATTCAAGTCTTAAAGTGTTAAAAGAATTAAAAAATCAATTACTTTATGCTAGAAATGGTTATAGAGTTAAGGAAAATAAAGAAGGAGTACTTCAAACATTATATTTAGAACGAGAAATAAATCAAAAAATAGATTATAACACTCTGTTTAACCAAAACTTTTAAATATGACTTGACTGTAATAATAAGATAATGAAAAGGGGTTGGTTGATTTTAGTTCTAATTATTCTATCTATTAGTTTAGTAAGCAGTCAAGCAGACTTAGGAGGTTGTGTAGGTGTAAAACTCTGCGATACAGAATTCCCTTGTGGAATCTCAGGAGATTCAGTTTGTCCAGAAGATTTCATTAACAATCCAGGAGCAGCTTCTTGTTCTAGTCTAAATGGAAAATGTTTAGATGCTGATTGTAAAGCATGTATTAATGGACATATTACTAATGCGAGCGGAGATTTTATTGATGGAGCAGATGTAACTTTGGAACTTTATGCTTATGATGAATTCGGAGAAGTAATTAATATTCTAGAAACAACTACTAGTTCTACAGTAGGAGCAAATGGCAAAGGTTACTACAATTTTGGTGTTGATGGAACAGTTGGTGCTTCTTCAGGTCATAACGCAATTATTAGAGCTCATCACCCAGAGTTTGGTTGGGATGTTGCTTATATAGATCAAGTCCATTCTTATTTCTCAAAAGATAATGGTTGCTACCAAATCGATTTTGAATTCCCAGAAGCTTATTGTGAAGCTGATTGTACTTTAATTGGAACTGATATTTGCTTTGATGGATGCTATGGAGAAGGTGAATGTTTAATTAATAGCTCAGAATCACTTGGTTATACAGAAGAAGCGAAAACTTATTGTACAGATAATTTAGCAAAAGCAGGCGATAGATTTGAAATTGGAAGAGAAGGAGATTCTCTCCGATGGGTTGATTGTTGTAATGATAATGGAAAAGGAAGTTATTTGGAATATACTCCTAAAGCCGAACCAAGTGATTTAACAATTACAAAAATTAAAGATGCTATTAAAGTTACAAGAATTCTAAGATACAATAATAAAATAGCTAAAGCTCACGTTTATTACTGGGAATAAACTCTCATTCTATTTTTTATCTTAATAAAGATACTTTGTCATAGAAAGCTTTTGCATGATCGCAAGGTTCATGACTTTGACTACAATCATGAATACAACAACCTAAATGAACTGCTCCTTGTTTATGCAAGCACAAAATCATTGAATCCGGGCTCTCTGCTAAGTTTCCACTGCAAACACTACATGATAACGGCATTATCTCACTCTTTTATTAATAACAATTATCAAATAATAGGTTTAAAAAACTTTCGATTAGAAAAATTTAGAAAAAATGACTTTTAAAAACCACTACCACTACTAAAACCGCCACCGCCAAAACTACTACTACCACTACTAAAGCTACTTGAGCTAGAACTGGACCATGACGATGATGAAGTTGATGAAGAATAATTATATGATGGTTGTCTTGCTCTAAAATGTTGAGATGAATCTATACTACTCCAAACAGAACTATAAGATGAGGTTCCATCAACCAAATTGTCTAATAATCTGTTTATACTAAAACTACTATCAAAATAAGATCTGCTAGACTCATAATCTTTATTTCTAAATTTACTTTTTAATTTTTCAACATCATGAATTTTATCTTGAAGTTCATCTCTTTGATTTCGAACATCTTTTATTTTATCTTTTAAATTTCTTACTTCAACATCAATTGTTTCCAATCTATAAACAAGTCTATCATCTTCATCAGATGGTGAATCTCTTGCTTTTTGTTTTAAACCTTGAATGTCATCACTTTTTAGATAACTTCTAAGTTGTCTGATTGCAGTTTCATAATAAACTCCTTTCGTATTATCTAAAGATTTTAGTTCATTTGTATGAGAATTATATTGTGAATTAAGAGAATCAATTGTACCCATTAATTTTGATCTTTTTTCTCCAAGTTTATCGCCTTCTTCTATTAAGTCGGTTAATCCATAATCTTTTGAGACTTTATCTTCGATTTGTTTTAAACTAGCTCTAATTCCTTGGTATTCTTCTTGACTTTTTTGAACTTCTACTTGCATTAACTCAGGCATAGAATGTAAAAAATCAAAATTAGTTTTAGAATTTTCAAAATCTACTTTTTTTGCAACCCAAGAATCAAGTTTAGTAACTAGATTTCCTGCTTTATATGCCGTTGTTCCAAACCCTTTATTAACTAAATACATAAACAATTTATTATTTTCAAAAGCAGGTAATTTTTTTTCCAACTCTAAAGCAACTTCTTTAGTTCTAAGTTCATTTTGTGCAAATGTTTCTTCTAATAATTCTGCTTGAGAAACTAAATTAGTATAATCTTTTTGTTCATTTAAAACAGAAGAGACTGTTTTACTTAATTCATCACGTTCAGTTACTTTTGTATTTAAATGTTCAGTTAATATTTCAAGATCTTGTTCTTTTTCAGTTCTCTGAACATTTACACCATCTATTAAAACTCCCAATTCTTCTCTTCGTTCTTGTTTTTCAGATAATACATCTTGAACTGATGATTGTACTGCTCGTAAAGTATTTTTAACTGATTTTGCATCCATTTCTGGTAAATAGAACTCTGCTAATTTAACATATGCTTGTTCTCTTTCATTAGCTAACGAATCAATATTATTTTCAGAACTTCTAATTGATGAATTCAAATCTCTTTCATCTCTTTCTAAATCAGATAATTTTGATTTAATTTTTCTGTATATTGAATCTCCGCTATTGCTCATTTTATTTTCACCATTTAGTTATTTGACCTTCTCTTCTTAGAGGTTGACCATCCCGTCCTTTCATTTTTACTTGAGGCGTAATATAACCTCTTGCTTTTATTGCATAAACATTATTTTCAATTCGGCCATTATCCATCTTATCTCTTTTAACAGCTTCATAAGTTGCATTTGGAACTCTATCTCCCCACATTGAAACAGTTGAAGTTCGATTTGTTTCTTCACTAGTTATATCCTGAGGCACAATTCGTCCATTCGAATTACTCGCTTCAATTATTAAATAGACTCCTGATGCTCTTCGTCCTCTTGAATCAGTATAATACCTATCAATTCCGCTTTTAACGCCTGTTTTAGTTACAATTTTATAAGTTAATTCTTGACTTAAAAGTTCATGTATTCTGTTTAATTGATTAGCTTGATTTTCAAGTTGAGTTGCATTTATTGATCTGGCTGCTGATTGAACATTCAAATAAATCCCATCTAATTTGTCAATCGCCAATTGTTCTTCTGCAATATCCTTTCCAGCTTTGTAGAATTTTTCAGCTTGAATAACTGAATTTCCTGCACTAACCACATTAGCTACTTTATCTAAAGAAGCCTTAGCTGAGTTCATTTCTAGTTCCGCTTTCTGCACGTTATCTTGAGTCACATCATCTGTTGCAGTTCCATCAGAACAGAATTTTGCAAAGAAAGGGTCCGTACTATCTAATTCTAAATTTGAAACCACAATCATCTCATTAAAATTAGTATAATCACCTTTTAATGTTGATAGAAAGTTAGTTCTTTCTGTTAAATTTTGTTTTCGAGAATATAAGTTTTCAACAGCAAGTTCTATTTTTGCTTCATGATCTAATTTTGCTTGTTTAGCTCTTTTTTCTTGATCTATTTTATCTTGTTTTTCTCTAGCTTCTTGTGCGATTTTATTTTTTTCAGCTTTCTCTGCACTTAATTTTGCTCCATAATTTATTCCGCCCCATGTAAGTGTTGCTACAACTCCTACTGCTAAGACTGGAGCTACATAATGTTTCAATATTTTTATTCTCTCTGTAAACATGCTTGCTAATTTATATCCTGTGTTTCTTTGTGGCGTTCTAAAAGAATGTGCATTATTCATATAATTATCAACTGCAGTAAATGCATCTTCTTCTGATAATTTTTCACCTGTTTTTTCAGACATCTTTAGAATTCTATCTTTAAGATCAAGTTTTTGTTCATCAGCAGAAAATGTTGTTTGTCCTTCTTCAGATTGATTTCTTAAAGCTATAGCAACATCAGTTATTGCTAATAATTTTGCTAAATCAGTATTTTCCGAAGTCATTCTAATTAAAGAATATTAATTAGTTTTTAAACTTTTTGTTTTGTAATCACTTAACAATGGTAATTTCAAAGCATTCAGAAGATTTTCCCATCATAAAGACAATTAATCTCGTGAGTATAAGAAGGATGTTTTATTAAAAGCACTTGTTTCACTTCTGCAGGTTCAGGCAATCTAACTTCACCAAATTTATCATTTTTTCTTGTCGACATAGAATCATAAAAATCAACTAAAGACAGCATCATCGCATAATGATCTATTTTTTCCTGAGTGTTTTTGCTATAATCGATTGAAGACTTGGGAAGTCTTTTTGGATAACCATTTTCTTGAAACCAATGATGTCTTAAAATAATTTCCGCTGAAAAATCATGAATTCCCTTCAACATATAATAACCCGCTTTAGGATGTTCCATCATTTTTTTCATATCTTTTTCGTTGAAACCTTCTACTTTTTTTAAAGAATCAGAATCAACTGCACATTTACCCACATCATGTAATAATCCTGCATAAAACATGGCTTTAGGATCTAAATGCATATAATCTGCTAATTCTCTAGATTTAAGTCCGACTCTTAGAGAATGTGTATAAGTAGGAATATCTTTAAGTTTAACTAGATTAAGAAAAGTCATTATTGAATCTTGATACTCTTGTTCAATTGCAAGTTCAGAAAAGTTTTTTTGTACAAGGTTTTCTAGTTCCAGAACTACAGAAAGGTTCTTTTTTTTATACGATTCTAGTTCCATAAACTAACGGAATATTTCTTTTTTTATAAAATTAAGCGTTATTAGAAATAAAAAAATAAAACACTCAGCAGTTCACTGCTGGTGTCTCAAAAACAAGTAGTTTTTGAGGAAAATAAAAAATATGAGAATTTATTCCTCTTTTTTTTCTTCGTCGTCAGCTTCAGGTTCTTCGTCAGCAACTTCGTCTACTTCTTCAGTAGCTTCTTCTGCTTCAGGTTCTTCTTCTGCTTCTGGCTCTTCGTCAGCAACTTCTTCAGAATCATCTTCTTCAACAGGTTCAGCGTCTGCTTCTTCTGCTTCAGGCTCTTCATCTGAATCTTCTTCCACATCTTCAAGTGTGTCTTCAGTTTCGTCTGCTTCAGGTACTTCTTCAGAAACTTCTTCTGCAGGTGCTGATGCTCTTGGAGCTGCTCCGCCTTCTAAGTCACTTGCTTTAGTTGTCAAGCTAACGTTCTGTGCTTGATTTCCTTTATCAGTTACAGCAGGTTCGAATGCAACTACATCATTGTCTCTTAGAAATGTTCCTCTGTCGACAGCTGTGTAATGAACAAAGTACTCTTGTCCGTCGTTGCTCTCAATAAAGCCGTAGCCTTTTTTCCTGTTAAACCATTTTACTTTTCCTTCAACTTTTTCACTCATTTTTACTCCTCCGATACTAATACTATCCGATAATCTGGACTCTTTAGCTATGAAAATAAAAGTCTCTTTTTTAAATCTTTTCTAAATTAGAGATTTTTAAAAGCTTTTTTGACCCAAATTCTAATTTTAGAAATCTTTTTGTCGTCTAAAGTTTGACATCCACCCATATGATAAACTTTTGTTTTAATTCCACAAAACATCATAACACTCGTTTTAATGCTTCTTTTAGGAACATTGCCTAAAAACTTATAGATTATCTTTGGTCCACCAGTCGTAATGAATATTTTGGCAATTTTTCCCTTTAATAATCCAACAGGTCGGCCATTCACATATTTAAATGCAAACCCCGCAGATAAAACTCTATCAATAAACCCTTTTAAAATTGCAGGCATTGAACCCCACCAAATTGGATAAATCAATATTAACTGTTTTGATTGTTTTATTTTTTCTTGATATTTTTTTATTTGAACTGTTGGCTTTTTCTTCCTACCCATAACAAGTTCTTCTTCACTAAGAACTGGGTCAAATTTGTCTTTGTAAAGATTAATTACTTCAAAAGTTTGTTTTTGTTCTTTTAAATTAGCCTTAACTTCTTTTAGAATTGTTGAGTTATGTCCTTCTGTATTCGGATGTGCATATATTATTAGAGTTTTCATTTTAAGATTTGAAAAAAAGACTGTGTTATAAAACTTTTGAAAATAAAAAAATATTTAAGCTCTTAAAATAAAAAACCAGAGTTGTTCAAATGAAAGTATCGTTAATCACAGGACCAGAAGGTTATGTTCAAGGATGGGGAACCATACAAGTTACTGAAAAAATACAACAAGCATTGTCTGAATCTGAGATTGATTCTGAAATAATATTTGTTTCTAACATGTCCGAATTACAAGATAGATTAAATTCTTCAAAACCTGATTTAGCTTGGAGTTCTTTATACTTCTTATCCGACAATTCAGAATATATTGGCTCTAAAGATAATAAATGGGTTGTTGATTTATTAGAAGATTTTTCAATTCCTTATATTGGAGGTTCTAAAAACACTCTTGAAAGACTTCTTACAAAAAGTGCTTGTCAAGAGAGGCTTCAATCTTTTGGAATTCCTATTCCTGAGTTTTATTTAATTAAAAAAAATGAACCAATTCCACTTATGACTAACTTCCCTTATTTGATAAAACCAGATAATGAAGCTAATAGTAGAGGAATTAGCGATTCAAGTGTTGTTTATAATAGCAAAGATTTGAAAGAAAAAGTTTTTGAAATTCAAGAATTATTTCATCAACCCGCATTTGTTGAAGAATATTTACCTGGTAAAGAAATAACTATTTCTGCTATTGGAAATGGTGAAAAAATTATTCTTCCACTAGAAATCAATATTAAAGAAGAGTATAAAGAAAACCATTCTTTATTGACTCACGATGTAAAAAAAGGTGGTTTAAAAAATGGAAAAGTTGCTCTTTTTAAACCTTCTAAAGAAGAAATTGCAATCACTTCAAATATTGCATCTAGAACTTGTGATGCACTAGAAATTCAAGATTGGACTCGAATGGATACTCGTAAAGATAAGAATGGTAATTTCAAAGTTTTTGATGTTAATGGCATTCCTGGTTTAAGCAATATTGGAAGTTATCAGTCAATTGCGTTTTACACTTATTACCCTACTATTTCAAAAAAAGAAGTTTATGATTTCATGATTAACACCATTGTTGGTAAAGGATTAAGTCGACATGGTTTACCAATTCCGAATAGAATGAGAAAAAAAATGCTTCTTTAGTTTAGACTCTTTCCCATAAAAAACTCTCCACTCCCATCTGGAAATGCAGGTTTTGTGTATAGAATTGGTTTAAACCCAGCGTTTTCATAAAGTTTTTTTGAACCACCATTCTCCCAACAGTCAACAAAAGCTTGAGCAGCTCCTTGTTCTTTTGCCATTGTAAGTCTTTGTTTTATAAGTTGAGTTCCTATTCCTCGTCCTTGATAATCAGGGTGAACTGCCATTGCAACCATTAAGAAATCAGAATCATTAATTCTTGGATTGTTTGTTAGTTCATTCGAATAATATCTTGCAGAAATATCTCCTTCATAAGTAAAAGCCAAAGCATCTTTTTCTAATTTGTCTTTTAATGATAAAGCGAATTCTTGTGGGTAAGCAGCATAATTTAATTTTTTCTTATAAGAATCTTCAAAACCAGATTCAAGATCTTTAAACAAAGTTCCAGCACCATAACCAACTAATTTTTCTCCGTCTAAAGCAATAAATAATTCTTTTAAATCCATGGCTCTTGATATGTAAAAATAAGGAGATTCATTAACATCTTCAAATTCAGGAAATGCAAGAACATTCAAATCTTGAATTGCTTCTTCGAGAGGTATGTCTTTTGGAAGTTCAAATTTTCTTATTGTTATATCACTCATAAATACCAATGCAAACTTCTAATTTATAAAGTTTTTTATTTTTACCACTATTTAGTGAGAAAAAGCGAAACATTTATATACTAAAAACACCATAAAAGAAGTAAAATGGTGTTAGGAATCGCTCAAGGACTCACTCTTGCAACAGCAATTAGAAACTCCCAATCAAGAAAAGAGAATAAAGTTGCTGAAAAAGCAAAATCAAAATTCTATGATTTTTTGGAAACATATGCAGAAACTCATAACGTTAATCACTGGGCAGGATACTTAAACGGAGATCCATTCTCACCATTCAAACAATATTTAACAGTAAAAAAACAAGTCAAAATTCTAGGATTCATACCAGACACGAAAGATATCGCAGTTTTAGTCATAAATAAAGAACCACAATATGAAACTGGTCAACCAGAAGGACTTGAAGTTCGAATTGATACAAACTATAAAACACAATTATTAGATTTTAAAAGCTCATTTAAAGAAGAATTTGGAACAGATGTAAAAATCGAATACTTTTCAAGAGAATAATTCTAAAAAGATTTATAAATAATCAAATAAAAATATAGTTTAATGAGTAAAGATATGAGTTTAAGAGAGAAAATTCAATTCTATATGATTAACTGCAAGACTTTACCAGGCAAACTAATTGATCTTGCAATAATATTTTTTAACTTACTAATCTGTTTACTATTTGTTTTAGAAACATACCCTATATCACAATCAACCCACAATATTCTCTGGAAATTAGAATTATTCATCGTATCTTTGTTCATAATAGAATACATGGCCAGACTTTACGGATCTAAAAATCGCTGGAAACAAGTTTTCAACATTTACAGCATTATCGATGTAATTACAATTCTGCCAACAATAATAGTTGTTTTATTACCTGCAGCATCTGCAAGCATCAGCATAATTAAACTAATGAGAGTATTTAGAATTTTTAGAATATTCAGGTTTTTAAGATTTGCTGCAGATCCAGAATTCTTTTTTGGAAATATCACAGCACACCTATTAAAAGTAGTACAATTACTATTAACATTATTAATTATATTCTTTGTGTCCTCAGGTTTATTTTGGCAAGTAGAAAGCCCAATTAACGACAATGTTAGTACATTCGGAGACGCATTCTATTTCACAGTTGTAGCACTTACAACAGTTGGTTTTGGAGATATAATACCAGTTTCTGAAACTGGAAGATGGATCACAATATTAATGATATTTTCAGGAATAATTTTAATTCCGTGGCAAGTTAGTCGTATTGCAAAAGAATGGATTAGAATCGATAAAAAAACAATTACTTGTTCTCAATGCGGATTACAACATCACGAAAAAGATGCATCACACTGTAAATCTTGTGGTAAAGTAATTTTTCAAGAATACGAAGGAAATTAATTATTTCTTATCAACAACATGTTTAGAGAGAATACCATTAGATAAATCTCGCTTCAATTCTTTACCATAACCATCAAACAAAGATTCAACAAATTGATAGCCTCCTTTAACATGTTCAGGCATACCAGCCGCATCAATAAAATCATGAACTGCATCAGTTAAAGATTCAGATGTTGGAGCAGAAAATTGCACATAAAACATCGCACCCATATGAACAGGATCATTTCGTACAACACAAAAAACAGTTTCATAAGTATCTTTAACAACCGTTTCAGCTTGACGAATACTAGTTACTAAATCATCAAATATTTCTAGTTTACCATTATGAAGATATCCTACGGGATAAGGATACAATAAAGCAGTAGATTTGTCCATTCTGAACTAAAGAAAGAATTAACAGTATATAAAGTTTTTCATTTTTACCACTTACCAGGAATAACTGATTTGTTTTAAATTGAATCATTCATTTAAGGCAAAAACGCAAATTCAAGAAACAACGTTCTTATACGCAAAAACCAACCCATTATATGGTGAAAAAATAAAATGGTTAATGTAAATTTAAACAAAGATGAAGCTTCAAAACAAGCTTCAAGTACAAAGAATAATATGTGGAGACCTGAAGTCCATCAATTAGCAACAATTGAAGCACAAATAACTTTAGCAGAAGCATATTTAAACAGAAGTCAAGCAATAGAAGAACACTATCAAAAAAAAGAAATAACTCTTTCTAATGCTTGGGATCAACAAGAAAATGCAATAAATCACGCAGGAAAAGCATTAGAAGCTGTAGTAAACTATCGGTTAAACCCTCCAAGTAGCGATGCCATGTCAAGAATATATGGTGCAACAATCAAAAAATTAATCGGACCGACACTAGAAGGCCTAGACAAATACCAAAACAAAGAAGAAATGACTGCTTTGTTAGAAGAATTCGTAACTACATACGACGATGAAGAAGAAGATTCAAGTGAAGGCTCTTTAATCATGCAAGTAGTGGGCATTTACAATGATGGATATAGTGGACAAACGCACACAACAGAGTTCTTAAAGAAAAAAGGACTTGAACAAGTGTTAAACTATGTTAGTAAAATAGATGGTCCTGAATTAATGAGCAAATTAAGAACTGCAAGCGTAAATATTCAATCAGAGGAAGGACACACCCAAACAATTGCAAATAATTTAACAGAATTCATAACAAGAATGAGTGGGCAAGTAGAATATAATTCTGAAAAATGGGATCAATACAGAAATTTATTGACAGAGTCCAAAACAGAATTAGCAATCATGACTGAAGAAAGAAATGTTATGGGTAAAGATTTAGCTAAAGCAACAAGTTGGGTCTTAGATGTGGTTGCAGGTCTTGGAGAAAACGTAAGCGACTTAGAATATCAAGGATTCAAAAGTATGGCTTATGTTGCATTGCAATCCATGTAATAATTTTTTTAACTTTTTTATTTTTAATTTTTTTCTTATATTTTTAAACTAGAAACATTTGTAAAACATTAAACAAATACCCTATCAAAATAATTGCTACAGTTACAACACCAAAGAAAATAGCGATTAATTTCAGCTTCATAGCACGTCTTAGAATAACTGCTTCTGGAAAACTTAGAGCAGAAATAGCCATCATAAAAGCAAGTACTGTTCCAAGAGGAATGCCTTTTTGAAATAATACAACTGCAATAGGAACAATTGCCGCACAACCACCATAAAGAGGAACACCAAGAATAGTTGCTAAAGGAACAGTGAAAATTCCACCCGCACCAATCCAAGATTGAATTAATTCTGAGGGTACATAATTATGAATTACAGCACCAATACCAACACCAAATAAAATCCAAGCCCAAAGTTTTCTAACAATAGACCAAGCTTCATCTAATCCAAAATATAATCTATTTTTAAAACCAACTACAGACTTTTCTTCTTGAGAATTATTTTTAGAAATAACAAATTCTTTGACTAAATGTTTTTCAAGTTTCATCTTACCTAATATTAGACCTGAAACAACCCCAACTAAAATACCGCTTGCAATATATGCGAGAGTTATTTTCCAACCAAAAAATCCAAGCATTAAAACAACTAAATACTCATTAACAAGCGGAGAAGTTATCAAAAAAGAAAATGTTATTCCAAGAGGAATACCTGCTTTTAAGAAACTTAAAAATAAAGGAATTGAAGAACATGAACAAAAAGGAGTTACAGTACCAAAAATCGATGCTAATACATTTCCAACTCCTTTCTTCTTACCAACAAGCCACTTCCTGACTTTTTGTTGAGATACAAAAGTTCTAAAAAATCCAATAAAAGCAATCATGAAAAATAATAAGAACAAGATTTTAATTGAATCGTAAATAAAGAAATTCAAAGTCTCATACAGTCTACTAACAGGATCAAGACCTAAAAGTCCATTCAAGAATTTATCTATAATTACTTCGTACATGAGTCGTCCGAGTCACTATTGCAACAACAAGAGTTGTTAGCTTTATCTTCCATTTTCTTGTCTAATTTTTCAAACATTTTTTTAAAAAAACCTTTTTTTTCAGCCATTTATTTCACCTTACCAGTTATATTTTTATCTACAAATACTTCTTCGCTGTTGGCAGTTAATACTTTACCTTCAGAAAAAGCTTTACCATTCTTTCCTTCGATTTTCACTGTTAAAAAATCTTTATAATTAATAAGTTTTGAATTAGGTTTTGCACCTGAAATTGTTACTTGGTCTCCTGGTTTAGCATCTTTAACTAGTAAAAGACCAACGTCTGTATCTTCACCAGCTGCAAGAAGCATTCCTTCGCTTTTTTCTCCACGAAGCTTTGCAGGTTCAAGGTTTGATACAACAACTATCTTTTTACCAATTAAATCTTCAGGCGAATAATAAGCTCTTAAACCAGCAACTAATTGTCTTTTTTCACCAAGGTCAATTTGCATAACTAAAAGTTTATCTGCATCAGGATGAGGTTTAACTTCTAAGATTTCTGCAACTTTTAAATTAAGTAAAGAAAAACCAGTTTTCTTCTCTTCTTCAACAACTTCTTCTTTTTGAACATTAGTTAATAATATTTCAGGCTGATTAATTGTATGGTTAGTTAAATCAAAATTTAAATCATCCCAAGTTAAATCTTTTACATTAAGTTGAGTTCGAATTCCTTTTGCATATCCGGGAACTATTGGACTGATTAAAATCGTTAAATTCTTTACAATATTCAGACAAAGTGAAAGAATCTCTGGAGCTTTATCTCTGTTTTTCCAAGGTTCGTTTTCTTGCATAAATTTATTTCCTAAAGCAGAAATTTCTAATATTTCACCAAGTGCTTTTTTTAAGTCTCTTGATTCATATGCTTCTTTTACTGATGCAAATTTAGCAACTATTTCTTTTACAACTGATTCATCTTTATTAAAATCAACAATTTTTGAGTCTAAATTTTTATTTGTAAAAGATAATGATCTGTAACAAAAATTAGATATGTTTCCAACTAATTCTTTATTGATTCTTTCAATAATTAAATCTTCAGTATAATCTCCATCTCCAGTAATTGGCATTGCACCAATTAAATAGAATCTGAAAGGATCAGTTCCGTATTGTTTGATTTGATCAAATGGATCAATTACATTACCAGTTGATTTGCCCATTTTTAATCCACCAATATTCAAAAATCCATGAACAAATAATTCTTTAGGTAATTCAATTTTTGCAGATAAAAGCATTGCAGGCCAGAATGCTGCATGAAATTTCAAAATATCTTTTCCAATAACATGAATATCTGCTGGCCAAGCACTCTTAAACTGTTCTCCTTCTTGTTCATAGCCAATTCCAGTAATATAATTTGATAACGCATCACACCAAACATACATAACATGGTCTTCATCGTTTGGAACTGGAATTCCCCACGGAAGAGCATCTTTTGTTCTTGAAAAACTAATATCTTCAGCTTCTTTTAAGAAAGAGAGAATCTCGTTT
Source organism: Candidatus Woesearchaeota archaeon (assembly GCA_937912225.1). Lineage (GTDB taxonomy): Archaea > Nanobdellota > Nanobdellia > Woesearchaeales > JAHIUF01. Next base: position 35,448 of record CALDOJ010000033.1, read on the forward strand.
TTTCGAACGTTTGGAACAACTTTATAAGTGTCGGATTGAATTAGTTTTGCAACTTCTTCTTTGTATTTTGATAATTTGAAAAAATAGTTTTCTTCTTCAATAGTTTCAAGTTCTTTATTTGGATGATTAGGACATTTATTTTCAACAAGTTCTTTTTCAGTTTTGTAAGATTCACAACCAACACAATAAATTCCTTTGTAAGATTTCTTGTAAATATCACCTGCAGCAACTAATTTACCCCATAATCTTTTAGCACCTTCATAATGAGCTTTTTTATCTGAAGTTCTAAGAAAAGAATCATAAGCAATTGATAACTGAGCGTATAAATCCTTAAAACAAGCAACGTTTTCGTCTAAGAAAATTTGAATATCTTTGCCTTCTTTTTGTGCAGTTCGCCAATTTTTAATTCCGTGCTCGTCAGTTCCTGTTTGGAAAAAAACATCTTTACCAAGAAGCTTGTAAAATCTAGCTAGAACATCTGCCTGCACAATTTCTAAAGCATGACCTAAATGAGGTTTACCATTAGGATATGCAATTGCTGTCGTGATATAATATTTTGATTTTGCCATTAATTATAAGAACAAATAACTCTATTTAAAGGTTGTTGTTTAGAAAGAACATAGTTAGTTATTATTATAAAATAGTTAATCAACAAACCTTTATAAGTAAATTAATAATCCTAATTTACAACATGAAAACAAGTGAAATACAACTTTTAATTGAAAAAACAAAACAGATAGACTTCATTGCTCAAGGTTTAAATACACATTATTCTCCAAATCATATTGGTCAAACAACTAAAGAACATTGTGAAAAACAATTTACAATACTGGAGTTTGCTCTAAATAAAAATTATGATAAACTAACAGCCATGATTGAAAACGAACATGTAAAAGAAAAAGATTTCTTATACACCACTGTTGATGATGTGAGTTCAGTTTTCAACCACTTATTAACAGGATTAACCGATTCTGATCTTAAAGTTTTATTAGCAACAGTAGCAACTCATGATATTGGAAAAGTCAATCCTAAATGGGCAAAAGATAAATTAAATTTAGATGGAGTAGAATTCATTGCTCACGATTATGATTCTAGAATCATACTCGACAACAATCCAAAAATATTATCAGAATTTAATTTAAATAATTCTGAAAGAAATCTTGTTTTAGACTTAGTAAAATATCATTCAGTACCAGGACAATATTTCTTCGGTGAAGGAAATTTGTCAGCGTATCAACCAATAATGAATTATGCAAGAAGTATTAATTCAGAAAATCCTTTAAAATTAGCAAGAATTCATGGACTAATCGATGTGATGTCTGCTTTAAATCATGGTTTTGTAAAACCAATTCTGGCTTCACATCAGAAAATGTCTGATTTAATATCTGCAGTTTATAATGAAGGAGGATCTTTGGGAGATGCTTTTAAAAGAGAAGCAGAAAATGCAACAAATGATTTAAAAAATATTAAAGAGAAATACAGTTTAGCTTCAAATTCTATTTATAGGTTAATTAAACTAACAGGTTTAAACAAAGATGATGCCAATACAATAGATGAAGCATTATCAGAATTAGATAACAGCTTCATATTAGAATTCAACACCGCAACAAGTAGTGAAACAACTTGGTTTGGAACATACATTGCAAACGCTTTTGGTGGCGGTTTAAAAAGAGCTTTTGGAAATGATGCAACAAACGATGATTTAAAAGAAGTTGTGAAAACAACTGTTAAAGTAATTGCAGGAGCTTCAGCATACCACGGATCATTTGGCAGTAACTCTTATGCATTAAGTTCTGTAACTCCAGGTTTAATGATTGTAGACGGGAAAAAAGATTTAATTTTAGAAGAAGTTAATCAATTAACTAATTTAACAGACACAGTAACACAATTATCTAATCAAAATAAAGGATTGTATGCTAGAGGAAATAAAGATGCAATCGAAATAAGTTATAAATTATAAACATGACAGGAAAAATTTTATCTCCACCAGAAATAATTCCTTATGAAGGACCAACTATTTTTTTAGCAGGACCAATACAAGGAGCACCAAACTGGCAAAACGAAGCCATTCAATACATACAAAATTTAAATTCTAAAATTAATATTGCTAATCCAAGACGAGAATATTTAGATGGAACATTTGTTTATGGTGCGCAAGTTGATTGGGAAACACACCACCTAAATAAAGCAAATATTAATGGTGCAATATTATTTTGGTTAGCAAAAGAAGAAGAACATTTTTGTGAACGAGCTTATGCACAAACTACCAGATTTGAATTAGCAGAATGGAAAGTCAAACAAGAAATGACTGGTTCTAAATTGGTTGTGGGCATCGAAGAAGGTTTTTCTAATGCAAAATATATTCAAAGAAGATTCAGTCAAGATTGTCCAGAAGTAGCTATCACATCAACACTAGAAGATACTTGCAAAGAAGCCGTAAGACTTGTAAATCATAAATAAACCACAACAATTAAATAAGTAAAAGCACAATAACACTCATATGAAGACCTTCAAAAAGGTTTTAGTCTATGGATTCTTTATCTGGTTAATACCTTTCATAATATCGTTCGCAATATTCCCTTTAAGAGGGTCTAATAGAGCTTTATTTGAATCAATAATGCCTGTAGTAATTGCTATTTGTGCAGTAATCTTCACAGCTCTTAGCTTTAAATTTATAGACTTAAAATTTGTAAGAAATGGAGCTATATATGGTTTTTCATGGATGCTTATCAGCATTGCTTTAGATTTAATAGTTTTCTTAAGAGAACCAATGAATATGAGTCTTTACGAGTATTTTATAGATATAGGAATAGCTTATTTGATAATACCAGTTATTGCAATTGGTACAGGATTCGCATTTGAGAACAAGATTGGTTGGTTAAATAAATAATACTAATTTAAAAAAATTATTCATCAGAATTAATTTTATTAATCAACTTTAACAAAAATTGCTTGAATTTAATATATTCTCCACTAATAATAACAGAATCTCTTCTTGGTCTTTGTAAAGGATTAATAATTTCTTTTTTTATTGTTGAAGGTTTTTTTGTTAATACAAATATCTTATCCGATAAAAAAATTGCTTCATCAATATCATGAGTTACAAAAACAATTGTTTTATTCGTTTTTTTCCAAACATTCAAGATATACTTTTGAAGTTTTAATTTAGTTACAGGGTCTAATGAAGAAAATGGCTCATCCATTAAAATCATTGCAGGATTAACAGCCAAACTCCTACAAATAGCAACTCTTTGTCTCATACCGTGAGATATTTCATGAGGGTAATATTCACCATATCCTTTTAAATCAAAATCATGTAAAAATTTCTTAATTATGCTTTTTCTTTTAGAAATATTCACTTTTGAAAATTTTAATCCAGATTCAATATTTTCATAAATAGTCATCCAAGGAAATAATGCATGCTCTTGATATATGGTGCAAATCTCAGATGTTGGTTTTTTAATTATCCTATTTTCATAACATACTTGCCCTGATGTTGGATTTATGAAGCCTGCCATCACATTTAATAGAGTTGTTTTTCCACAACCTGAAGAGCCCAGAATACAAATAAACTCTCCTTGATTTATAGTCAGGTTTATATTATCTAAAACTGTTAAATCATCAAATTGTACAACTAAATTTTTAATATTAAGATTTTTAATTTTCTTCACCTCTAATTAAATGCCATTTGTAATGTTTTCTAGTAATTAAGAGAAATAATTTATCAACCATATAAGCTATAGATGTTAAAACAATTAAGTTAACCATCATTTTATCAATAAGAAACGCTTGATAATATGCAAAAATATGATATCCTAAACCAAAAATGGCTCCGTTCATTTCAGCGGCCACAATAATTATGAATGCAAATGAAATTCCAATTCTTATTCCAGTCACTACAAACGGTAAAGCTTGAGGCAGAATTATATACCTTATAAGACACCATTTATTTGCTCCAAGACTTTTAGCAGCCCACACATATAACTTGTTAATATTTTTTATACCTGCATAAGTATTTAACCAAATGACTGTTGTTATTAAATAAGTCAAAGTTAATACTTTTGAAAACTCTCCAATTCCAAACCACAAAATAATAAATGGCACTAAAGCTACTGGAGATGCAGATCTCATATAATCTAATATTGTACCTATACTATCATATGCCAAACTTATCTTGGCAGTTATTATTCCAAGAATAATTCCAAGAATTGTTGCAACAAATAATGAAATTACAATTCTGTTTATGCTCCAAAGAATATCTTTTAACAAAATACCTTCCTGAATCATTACAATTAAAGATAAAAAAACAGTTACTGGAGTGGGAAATAAATCAGTGTTAATAATTACAGACACTATCTGCCAAATAAGTATAACTACAAATAAAGTTATTAATTTTACATACAATCTTTTCATTTGGCATCACTTCAATCATATTATGGTTCCATTATTAAATCTCAAATTTGTTTAATTAATCCATCATAAATCATATAATTATAGTCAGGTATTTCTTGTTCAGCCACTATTTCTGAATCAATCGCCCATTGTGCTTGAATATTCATGTAATTAATTACACTTTCATCTAAATATAATTCAAAAGTATAATCGTTCCATGTATCTCTTAAGAACTCTTCATCAAAATATGTATACTTTGAAACAATTAAAATAGATTCTTCTTTATTTGAAACAATATACTCATTTGCTTTTTTTATTGCCTTTAGAAATCTGATTAATTTATCTTGATTCTTATCTGTATAATCTTTTCTTGTAACAAAACTAAAAGTCATAGGAATATCTGCATCTTCAAATTCAATATAATTATCTTTTAATTCTTTTTTTAATTGGTTTAAATTCGGCTCCCATACACCAACTGCATCAACATCTCCTCTAACTAAAGCAGTAACCATTTCAGGAGCTTTTAGATTAATTAATTCAACTTCTTCAAGGGAAATATTATTATATTCTAAAAATTTTTTAGTAAAATATTCTCCTCTCGTACCAAACAAAGTAGCTATTTTTTTCCCTTTTAAATCTTGAACAGAATTTATACCCTTATCTTTTCTGGCAGCAATTTTTTCATGAGTCGGTATTTTAACAAAAGTTGCAAGTATATCAACTTGAAGATTATTAAAGCCTCCAAATACTAAGGGAGGTTCTGCAACAGTTGCAATATCAGCACTACCGCCTAATAAAGCTTGAAGATCATCTCTCCCAGACGTAAAATATTTGTACTCGACATCTAACCCAAAGTCATTAAAAAAACCTTTTTCTTGTGCTACAAATACTGGTGCAGTTAAAACCCATTTTCCATGCGCAAGCATAAAATAATCATTCCCAGATTCTTTTACAACTTCACCAGTCACACCAGTTTGTTTGAAAATAAAAATACTGCTGATTATAACTATTAAACTTAGTATTACGATTAAACTAATATTTTTTTTATTCATTTGAATTCCTCCCAATTAATTAAAATTATCATGAATCAGAAATAAACCGTCTTTTAAATACATCTGCTGTTTTATATAAAACAACAATCTTTATATACTAATACCCTTTATGACTTACATGCATGAAGAAACACTCGAAGAACTTGGACTTACAAGAAATGAAGCTAAAATATATTTATCATTACTTAAATTAGGTTCTGCACCAGTTAGCGAAATTGCACATCTTTCTAGCTTAAACAGAGCCAACATGTATAACACAATTAACACACTAATAAAAAAAGGATTATTAACATTTGTCATAAAAAACAATGTTAAATATTTCATGGCAGTTGAACCAAAAAAGTTAATGGCTTACATTAAAGAAAAAGAAGACAAACTTCAAAAAATTTTACCTGAACTTGAAAAAATCGAACAAATACCTCCGAGAATAGATGTTGAGATTTTTGAGGGAAAAGAAGGTGTAAAAACTTTTTTTATGATGTTAAGTAAAACAAAAAAAGAAGTTGTTGGATTTGGAGTTACAGGAATAGTATATGAAATATTAGAATATTATGCTCCAAAAATATTTAAGAAATTAAGTGAAAATGTAAATGCAAGATATATTGCGTTTAATAAAGCAAAACAAAAAGAAATAATCAAACTAAAAAATACTAAATTTAAATTCTTCCCAAAAGAAACAGATAATTTTGCAACAACACTAATTTTTGATAATTACGTTGCAATATTTAACTTTAAAGATAAACCAAAAGTTGTTTTAATAAAAGATAAATTAATCTCAGAAGGTTATAGAAAATATTTTGAGTTTATGTGGTTAACTGCAACACCTTAAAATTTTAATTTCTAACTTTCTCAAGAATATAAAAATAAATCTTCTTAGAATATAAAACTAGCACTGCGATTAACGATACAATGAATATATAAGGAGTGATTCCTGCTTCATGATGGCCTTTCTTGTTCATTGTAAAAATAAGATTAGAACTAATATTTAAATTTTTATACTTCTCCATAAACTAATTTAACAGCATCGCCATCACGTACTTGGTAAACATCTAATCCTTGATTCATCGGCTTATCATTTACATAGTAAACCCAAGAATAATCTCCTTCTTTACAAACACCATTAACGCACACAATGTATTTGTTAAAAAAAGACTTCTTCATTTCAACCGCATACTTCTCACTAATAATGTCTAGTAATGTTGCGTCTGAAAACTGAAACTTAGATGTCTCGTTGTTTCCTAAAACGCTTAAGACTAAAGAAACTTCGCCATGATTTGTTTGACTCTGACATCCCCAACTTAGACTTAACATCAGCAACAAGCTTAAGACAAAGCTCTTTTTCATTAAATTCTGCTTTTTCATCAATCCACCTTTTAGCTTTTGGTAATGCTAGAGCAAAAGCAATATTTGATCCTAAATGCATTAGTGTAAATGGAAGAGCTGTAAGAAAAACCATTAATCCGAAAGGAAATATGAACAATGAACTGACATTCATAACTAATTCAAATGCTAGCGTTGCGAAAATCGCCACAGTAATTGCACCTGCGTAACTCGATTTTTTCCTCATAAAACCGCCAAGGAATCCTGCTATGCCAAATCCTATTGCTTGAAATAATGACCATGGTCCTTGTCCTCCAAATACAAAAAAATTACTCGCAAGTAACGAGCTAAAACCTATAAAAAAACCTTTTTTCCGACCAAATAACCAACCTCCTAGTAATGCAAAAAAAGTTATTGGCTCGGCACTCGGAATCGCTTGCATAGGAACTCTTAAAGCTGCAGCTCCTCCGATAAAACTTAAAACTATCAAAAGCTCACGTAACTTCAAAACCTTAACTTGCTTTTGTAAAGCATGTAAAACAACTCTTTGCTTTGTAGATTGTTTTGATTTTGTTTTTGTTTTAGCTTTTTGTTTACTTTTTTCTTTTAAAATTACTTTCTGTTTGCTCATTTCCTCAATACATTAACCAAAAATACTAGTACTGCAACCAATATCAAGTTCAATAAAACTAATAAAACTCCACCCGAAGTAATATTCAAACTTTTAGAAGTTGTAGTTGGAGCAGATTCTGCAACAAAATCAACTGTTTCAATAACCATTCCACTATCCTGTTGTTGAACCTCTGCTGTTTGAGAAGTTGATACAGTTGCACATTCTACATTCGCTTCAATTAAACCCATTAGAGTTTCTTCTTCATATTCTAAAGCCACACTAATAAAATGTTTACCTTCAACAGCATCATATAAACGAATCGTTTGAGTTTCTTGTTCGTTTTCATCAACATCAAATGTTTCACTATATTCAATATTTAAATCAAGATTGCTAACTCTTAGAACAACATCTTGTTCATCATCTGCGCCCAAATTAATTGTTTTAACTGAAAATGAAGCATCTTGTCCACAAACAAGAGTTAATATACTTGGATAATCTAAAACTAATTCATGTTTTTCTTTATCAAGTTCGACATCAAAGTTATAAGTGTATCTCCAGACTAAACCATCATCATCAGTTCCTTCAATTGTTAAAACCATATCATATGTGTCTTCATCAATTTCAATTGGCACATCAAATGTGAATTCAATAGTATCATCCTCGCCATCATTTAAGTCTAAACTATCATCTTCTTCTAAATCATCACCATCATCTATTTCATAAATTGTTGCTACAACTTCAATATCATTAATGTCTTTATCAGCAAAATCATTTTCTAATTTGATTTCCATTCTAATAACTGAACCTGGTTTAACTTCAAAATCATCACCATTTTCATTAGCAGTAGTTTTGTCTTCATCAACATATATTTTGATTGATTTAACATTTAGTTTATTTTCGCATAAAGAATCGTATGATTGAAATCCTGGTTTTGTAATTGGTAAGAACGAATTATCAAATGCAGTATATGATAAACCTATAACATGCCCATCTTCATCAACATCATAATCACTTGCTCCAACCATTGAAGATTCAAAGTCAGTTTCTGCAGTGTTTTGATGCCAGAAAGACCAGTATTTTCCAGCAGTATCATCACTTGCAACTCCTTCAACTGATTCTAAAAATCTGCCAAAGCCAGAATTTGACCAAGTCATTGTAAGGGTTGTTTCTTGGAATGCATCATAAGCATTTGCCCCATCATCAATATTCACACATTCAGTGTGTGTTGAGCCATCAGCAAGTAGTGCAACTACTGCAACGTTTGCAGCATTTACTGCAGACAACATCATTAAAAATAATATTCCAAATATTAAACTTTTTTTCATGTAAGCACCCCGTTGGATATAATATCCAACAGAAAGTTATTTAAACTATATAAACCTTTTGTTTTGAATGGTTGGAAACTTACCTAATTATAATGAGCATGACGTACTAAGAGCGTTTTTATTAATAGAAAATAAACCGATTGCACGAAGTGACCTAGTTAAAAAATTAGAACTTGGCGAAGGAACCATTAAAACAATTCTCGACATATTAAAATATCAAAAACTAATTGTTTCGACCAACAAAGGTCACAAACTAATTGACGAAGGAATAAAGAAAAAAGAAAAAATCCTGTCCAACATAAAAGGCCCAATAAAATTATCACTAAAAGAATATTCAGGATTAAAAAGTTGTGGATTATTAATAAAAAATCCTAGCAACACAAAAATAAATATTGATTTAAGAGATGAAGCAATTAGAGCAGGTGCATATAGTTCAATTCTATTTAGATATGAAAATGAATTAAAAATTCCAATGATTGACTGGGATTATAAAAAAGAGAATCCTGAAGACTACAAAAAAATCGTTAATTCTTTTACATTCAAAAAAGGGAATCTATTAATAGTCTCTTTTGCAAAAGACTATAGAACTTGTGAGAATTCGGCACTAGCCGTAATGAATAAAATAAAGAAAATAAAGATTTAATCTTCTGCGCAATTATCCCACATAAACTGAAAATATTTTCTATAACCATCAGCCAATCTTCTACTTTTTAGAACGAACTGTATCGGATCTTTAGAAAGTGCTCCAGGTTCAACACCTACAAAAGTTACAACATAATCTCCAAATACATCAACTGCTGTCGGACTTGAATATTTCTTTGGTAAAAATCTATATGGTTTCCCCACTAATTTTAGAATTTCAGGTGTTTGTTCTTTAACTTCATAATCAAATATGTGTTTGAATTTAATTCCAAGTTTTCTTCTTTCTTTGTCAAATCTTCTTAGATAATGTTGCAATCGTGGATCAAGCCAGAAAGCTTTAGCACCAATAAAATAAACTGTTTCTTTTGATTCCAATATACTTTGTAAATAATTCTTAAATCCTTCAATTCCTCGATAGAAATAAGCTTCTTCTTGTTCTTCAACAAGCTCATATCTTGATTTCATCTCAGGTAAAACTTTATTGACTTTTTCCTCTCGCTCTTTCAATAATTCTAAGAGTCGTTGTGGATTCATCGCTTTAAATCTTTTCTCACCTTTAACAAATACTTCGTTAGCCAAACCTTTTTCTGAAAGCTTTGCTAATGAATCATAAACATTTCTTCTATGAACTTTACTCTTTAATGAGATTGTTTGAACTGATGCTTCACCAGTTTCCAATAATGCTTCATAGACTTTAGCTTCGTTCGGGCTAAGGCCCAATTCTCTTAGTAATTCTTCATACATATCTAGTTATTAGTATATTAAGATATAAAAAGTTATCTATTTTGGTGGTAATTACCACCACCAAAGTTTATATAGTTTACAAATCTATTACTACTATCAAGTAAAAAACAAAAAAGAGGTACAAACAAAATGAAAGCAAAAGATTTAGCAATTGAATTTAACACAATGAAAAAAGAAAGAAAAGCAGACATTGAAGAATTAATTAAAGAACTACCTTTTAATTTAAGTCTTCGTTATGAAAATGGGAATAGTTGTTCTGAAGAAGACATAAATTCAACAATAATAGGTTCAACAATAGAATTCTTTGCCAACGAATCAGGTTTATGCTTAGCACCACTTTATGCAGGAATATCACTATCAGTTAGTTTTTATGACAACTACAAAGGATCATGGAAACATCATTGGTCAGATAAAACAAGAACAGAATTTACAAATTCAGAAACAAAAATCGGCTATGTTGAAATCATTTATGAAAAAATAAAAGAAGTACAAACAAAATGAAAGCAAAAGATTTAGCAATTGAATTTAACGCAATGAAAAAAGAAAAACGAAGTTTAGTTGAAGACATAATTGAGAGCATGCCTTTTGATTTAAAGTTCAGTGGCATAAACGAACATCTTAACGAAAGATATATTCTTGATGAAGACGATCCTGGTTCAATGTTAATATTACAAGCTCCAAACAATTCATTAAACACATACATCAGACCATATTGTAAAGATATAATGCTTGAAGTTAAACTTAAAGATAACTACGAAGGATCTTGGAAATATAGTCATTCAAATAATAACAGTACAACATTCACAAATTCAGAACCAGAACCATACGAACTTACAATTTTTCATAAAAGATAAAGAGGTAAAATAAAATGGAAATAAAATATACTAGAGAAATAAACGATGTGGAATTAAGTCATACTTTCCCACACGAAGATGAATTGTTTGCATACAACGAGAATCTTGAAGATAATTCGGACGAAAGTTTTTTGGAAGCTTTCAAAGAATCAGGACTAGAAAAAGAAGCAAGAAAAAGTTTCAAAAAAAGTATTAGAAAGAAACGTTTAAATGGACTTAAAGAAATAAATATTGACGCTCTTTGCTTAATAGCAGTTGGCATGGTTAATGCTCCAGTTATAGAAGGAATTGTTTATTTAGGAGTAGGACTTGATTTAATAAGACAAGCAAGAGATTTTTACAAAACTTATCAAGTTAAACAATTAGTCTATGAGAAACTAGGAAGATAAAAAAAATTATTTAGTTTGGAATTTTTAATTCCTACCTCATCAAAATTGTAAATTTTGAATGCCAAAACTTACAGTTTTGAGCATGCCAGAACTTTTTAGTTCTGAGCATTTTATTTTTTCTTTTCTTTAAGCGCTTTCATCTTCTTTGTGACTGCCATTTGTGCTTTACATTTTTCACATTCAAAAAGCACTGATTTTGCTCCTTTGTAAGATTTTCTCTTATAAGGAACTGCAACTTCACCTTCAAATTTACATTCAGAACAAGTATATTGAATATTGCAAGTTAAAGTGTCTTCATATTCTACTTTCTCAACTGTGTGACCACAAGCATCACAAACATATTCTAATGCTCGAATCTTTGCTTTACCAGTTTTCTCATCTCTAGGTTTTCCCATTATTCCTTTTTTACATTCAGGACATTTTTCCTTGAAAACCCATGCGATAGCTTTACCGCCACCTTCTAAAACTCTATTTGTAAAATAAACACACTCATTCATATCGTTTGGAAATCTTAAAGCCATATTATATCACCTTGAAATCTTGTTTTTTATTTCTAGGTTCAAAAACATTTTGTTTTTGATACCTTGTTATACTTTTTTTAGAAGGTTTCAGTTTAAAAATTTAGTGGTTATTCAGTACAATAATATATAAAGACAAGTTATTACATTTTAAAAAACAAAGAAGTTTTTGCTAAAAAATTAGACCTCATTTAACAATTTCTTTAAGCAAGGTTTTCATTGGGAAAAAATTTAATTTATGTTCTTTAAGAATCATTAATGAATCATAACTTTTAATGTTTGTTGGAAATTTATTTCTTAATCTGAGCATTAATTCATGGAATTCATAAATATCTTTTACTTCTATATCAAGTTCATAATTCCAAGAACCCATCATCCTAATAATATCAGTAATATTATCTTCAGATTTTACAAATTCTAAAAAAAAAGTTTCTTCTTTATCAGAATAAAATCTAATTTTCAATAATAATTTATGATATTCAAATCCTGTTTTAAACCTGTTCATAATTATAGTAGAACCCTGAATTATACCTTCTTTTAGCAATTTCTTCAATCTCGTATTAACAATATCAACAGAACAACCAATTTCTTTAGCAATTTCAATTATTGGCTTTCTTGCTTCTTCAGACAAAATTGAAAGAATTTGAATTTCATAATCATCCAACTCATACTTTTCTGGTTCATTTCCCCAAAAAGGAGCGCCTATTTGATCCCTATTGAATTCAGTCATATGAACTTTCTTCATATGAGAAACATCAATATAATTTAATGGCAAGATATCTTGAATATACTCATTATACTTCACCAATAACTCATTAAGTATTGAAAAAGCATGAACATTATTTCTTGCAATAGGCGCTATAGCCAAGTCATAATTACCTTCACAAGTTGCAACCCACACAATTAAAGGATGATCTTCCAACTCACGAATTATCTCATCAAGTTTCTCCTCTATAATATTTTGAAATTGAATATAAAACTTATAAGCAACATAACCTAGCTTAGTTCCATTAATAAACAACAAAAATTTCTCTATAACACCATTTTTTATCAAACGTTCAATTCTATACTTTACGACTTGTTTAGATAACTTGGTTTTTTTAGCAATATACGACAAAGGAGATCTCGCATCCATATCTAAATAAAACAATATTTCTTTATCTTTTTTATTAAGCTTAATTTTGTTTTTCAACACATTATTTTAACATAAGTTGAAATAATATATAAATTTATCCATTTTTGTTAAAAAAATATGTAGAAACATTAATATAGTGTGTTTACTAAATAGTAATTACAATTAATAAAGAGGTTAATAAAAAATGAAAATAAAAAACCAACAAAAAAACTTGGAACTTGAAAAAATTTTAGGCGTGCTTGATGATTCCGTTAAACAAGCGGATAAAATTGAAATTAAAAAAGCAGAAGAAGTATTTGAACATTGTAATAATCTTTATTATGGTGGTGGCAAAGAGCACATTTATATTCCTGACGTTTCTTTAGAGGTGAGTGTCTACTCAGGCTGGCATTTTTATCGAGTATTTAAAAACCCTTCAATCCATAAAGACAAGACATATGGATATTTTAGATTCAGTAGTTTTTCTGAACCAGTTAAAAGTATTTCCACTCCAAACGATGCTAAAATTTACCACACTGGCATGATTGAAAAAAGAAAGTCCAGCATAAGCGACAGCTATGAAAGTTGGTATGAGGCAGCTGATGGAGCTATTGGATTTGATAAAACTCCTTCTGTTATTTACAAAGTTTCTTTTAAATCTTTTAAAAAATTTCTAGATGAAAAAGTCTCTCAAGGTTATGGAACATTAGAACAAGAGGGTTTTGAATTAGAAAAAGATCTGAATACAAAAGAACTGCCTATTAAAATCAATAAACTCAACAATAACCAATTTTATGCTTTGATGAGCACACCATATTCAACAGAAAAGAAATCTTATCCTAAAAGAATATCTGATTCTTATGATGACAATATAAGTATAAAAGTTAAATTTGTTACTGATGGAACAATTCGTAATAAATCAACCAATACCAAAAATATTGTTGAATTAATCGAAGATAGATTCGAAGATGCTTTTAAAATAGATGAAAAAAAATCAAGTAGCAAAAGATTAGTTGGTGAATTAGCAAATCCTTTTGCGAATCTACCGGCAATTTATGATTTAGTTTACAAAGAAGTAACAACATAAATTTTAATCTTTTATTTTTTTTATTTTAAAAAAATGATTGTATTCCAGTAACTATAAACTCTACAGCCATGGCAACAAGTATTAAACCCATTATTCGAGACATAATCTCCGAACCTTGGTCACCAATGACTTTATGTAACCAATTTGAATATCTCATCAGCACCCAAAACAACAATAGATTAATGATTGCTGCCAACAAAGGAATCCAGAAACCATAAAAATTTGTTAAAATGATTACTGCAGTTAATACTCCTGGTCCTGCAATAAGAGGTGTTGCCATTGGAACAGTGATGTCTTTTTCATAATCATGTTCTCTATTGCTAAAACTAAAATCAAATACATAAGTAAGTCCAACTAAGAACAATATTAAACCACCACCAATTTTAAAACTTTCAAGTGATATGCTAAAAAAATCTAATATGTATCCTCCTAAGAACAAAAATATTAGTAATAGAATTCCTGCAACCATTATTGCTCTGTTAGCAGATTTTCGCATTCTTTGAAGGTTAAAACTTTTTGTTAAGGACAAAAATATAGGTATGCCTCCAAACGGATCCATAATTACAAGTAACATGATAAATGATTTAAGAAATTCATTTATCAAGCCTTTTCACCTCAATACTTATCGCATTTTTTGTTACCCGAATATATTTTGGGCATTCGACAAATTCGTAGTGATGTTTCACACAATAATCTATTAAGGTTTTCTTTTCAGCTTCATCTTTGAACTTAACAATAACATTAATTCCTGATTGACTTTTGTGAACAATGTCAAAACCTTTTAATTCTGCTTTTATTTTATGATTAATTACTTCATAAAATTTTAATTTATAATCAAGAGTACTTAATTTTTCAAATAATTCTTTTTCTTTAACTTCATATTCATATTCAGTAAAGAATTCAGTTTCTCCATTCATAGCAATAAAAGCACCGTCATGAAGATTAATTGGTTTCCACTTTCCAAAGCTTCCAAAAATCAAATCACCATATTGTGCTTGATCTGTTCCAATACTTCCAGAAACATCATTAATTAAGAATATTTTATTTTTTTTACAAATATCTGCAATTGCTTTCATATCGTGTAAAGCACAATAACCAGCCATAGAGTTAACTAATAAAACCACATCTTTATAATTCTTTAATTCATCCAAATTAATAAGACCATAATTAGTGGTTAATCTAACTTCATTTAATTTTAATCGACTAATATACTGTGGATAAGTCATCCAACCACCTTGATCTTGAATCAAAATAGTATTATAACCTTTGTTCTTAGCGTATTTCAGAGTAGCAAGAATTGAAGTGTTTCCTCTGCTTGTAAAAACTATATTCTTCTTGCCAGTCAAGGTTCGTAATACTTCCTTAGAATCATCCATAATAATCATGAAAATAAATTAATACTATATTAATCTTTTCATAAATAAAAAGCTTTAAATAAGAAATCACACATATTTCTTTAAAAAGAGGTGATGGGTGTGCCAGCAAAAAAAACTGTTAAACCTAAAAAATCTAGAAGAACTGTAAAAGTTGAAAAAGGATTTTATTTTAAAGACGGAACTTGTATTCGAAATTTAATTGCATTAGCCGATAAAATCGACAGTATAGACAAAGATGAATTCTGTAGTCATGTAAATGATGAAAAAAACGATTTTGCTAACTGGATTGAACATGTTTTTGATGAAAAAGCATTAGCAGACAGTCTTCGAGAATGTAATTGTAAGAGTCGACAAGTAATAAATATTTTAAGATTTGCAGTAAAAGAATTAAAATAAAACTATTTTAAGTGTTTATAACAATTCAACAGAATAGTTTTATTTTTTGATTCAGTAATTTCAAACTCACTAATAGCAGTATTTTTCTGATTAGAAAGAATTTCTATTTCATTAGGATTTTCACCTAAATGTTCTAAATCTACAAGTTTATAACCTTGAATTATTCCTGTTAAGAAAATATTAATATTGCCATGTGCAACAAATAAAACTGAATCATTAGGATGAAGTTTGTAAATTTTAGTTAAAAAATTTTTTGCACGATTATAAATTATTTCATCAGACTCCACTGTGTGTTTGTACTGGTTAGGATCACTAATTAAACGCATAATTTTACCTTCAAAATAACCCCAATGTCGTTCTCTTAATTCCTCAACATAATAAATCGAAGTATTTGGATGAAACTTAATAACTTCTTTAGCAGTATTCACAGTTCTTGCCAAGTCACTTGAATAAATTGCATCTAAACGAACATCTTTTAATCTTTCAGCTAATTTTTTTGCTTGTTCTTCACCTCTTTCTGAAAGTGTACCTGGAAGATGACCTTGAGTAATATTATTTTCATTCTCAATTGTCTTTCCATGACGAGTTAAAATTAATTTCATATATTCTAAGAAAAATAAATTATTAATAAACTTTTCTTAGACATAAATATTCATCACCTTTAAATAATTCTTACAATTTCTAAAACTATGAAAGTTTATGTTTCCGCAAAATGGCAACTCAAAGATGTTGTTTCAGAAATGCAAAGAATGATTATTGATGAAGGTCATAGTTTAACTGCTGATTGGACAACTAGAGCATTTGCCAGACAATACGATAAATTTGCTTTATCAGGTCAATACGCTGATGAAGAAGCAAAAGCCATATTAGAAGCAGATGTCTTAATTCATTTATCAGACATGGGCGGCAAAGGCAAATATGTCGACTTAGGATGTGGAATTACAGGAGCAATATTACAAGAACACCCTAAAATTTATGTTGTAGGAAACCCTGCAGACGAATCTCAATTCTATTTTCATCCAAAAGTAAAACGAATTGTTGGCGAACCAATTTACTCGCTAGAAAAAATAATTCTACCTGAAATGAGAACTTTATAATCAATCGAAAACTATTTAATTCTTAAAATAATATGTTCTATTTATGATAACAATTAGAACAGCCAGAAAAGAAGATTATGAAGAGATCATGCATCTTTATGGCATATTTGTTGATAATGATAAAAGGTTTGCAAATTTTGATAATGATTCTTATGATAAAGTTCTTAATGATTCAAATGCAGTTTTTGAAGTAGCAGTTGATAATGATAAAATTGTTGGTTTAATTGCTTATTCTTTTCGTAATGTTGTTAGGTATCCAAAACCAATTGTTGAAGTTGACGAGTTTTTTGTCTTAGAAGAATATAGACGACAAAAAGTTGGAACAAAATTAATGGAACAAGTTTTTAAAACTGCAAAAGAAAAAGATTGTCAATGTGTTTACTTAGCTTCAGGCATGGATAAAGAAAGAAAAATTGCACACATATTCTACGAAAAGTATGATTTTGATAAATATGGATTTCATTTCAAAAAAACATTATAAAGAATAATTAAGATATTTCACCAAAAGCTTTCTTTAAATTCAAACATTTTTCTTCAAATAATTTCAGAAAAATAAGGAACATCTTTTCCAGTTACTCCAGACATTAATCTTATTCCTGAAAAAAGTTCCGGATTTAAATCCTCATCAGAATATTTATTTATTTTTAAAATCAAACAATCATCTTTTTTTAAAGAAAATGAGAAAGGCATGACTTGACAAGCATAACTTTCAAGAAAAGCAGTATCTGTTAGCGCAAAAGGAAATCTGAATGAACGAGATAAAATAATATGTGCTTGACCACCAACATTTAAAGAATCATAAAAAGTTTTCAAAACATTTAATTTATCTTCAGAATAAACATAAGCGCCAAATAAGTCCGAAATCACATCAACTTTACCAATAGATTTCAAAACTTCTTGTGAATCACCAATAAAAAAATCTACTTTATCAGAATAGTTTAATAATTTTTCAACTCCTTCTAAATAATGTTTGGATGAACCTACTATTCTTCCAACATACTTCTCAATAATTGGAGTTTGAAACAAATTGTATTCATGATAATGCTTCTTAAATACTCCTTCTCTTGGTTCAAACACATCTAATATTGCACTTCCATTTCCAGCACCACTATCAAACCAAGTTAAATCATTTTTAGAACTTGAACTAAAAAAACGTGTAAAATCAGGCAATAGAACATCATAGTCTATTAAATCACGATCAACTCTTGCACCAAAACCACCATGATTATAACTCTCAAAAGAGTGTGTAGCAACGTAATTTTCATCTAATTTTTCTATCATTCAAAAAAAGGAATTAAAAAAATTTTAAAAAGCTTTACCAGAGTTATAAAGAAATGTAGCTCTGCTTACTCGCACCATATCACAGAAGCTACGAGAGCCACTCAACGGGGTTTAAGAGCAGAGCCAATACTCTAAAACCAGTCTTTATTTAAAAAAGTTCTTTAAAAAAATAATAAGTTTTAAAAACAAATACTTTGTTCTCAAAGATATTCTTATTAATGATACGAAGTATTGCGACCTAACAGGAAGCAAGCTCCGTAAACACTGATAAGGGTTTGCCTCCGTGGCTTAGTGGCTATAGCGGTCGCCTAGTAAGCGACAGGTCGTGGGTTCAAGTCCCACTGGAGGCTTATTTTTTTTAAGACTACACAGAGACCCAAAAACAAGATTTAGTTTTTGTTTGTCTCGGCGGAGGCTTATTTTATTCTTAATAAACTTTAAATAATGATAGTTGATTCTCTTAGTTTATGCCTCCGTGGCTTAGCGGTATAGCGTTGCATTGGTAATGCAGAGGTCCCGAGTTCGATTCTCGGCGGAGGCTTATTTTTCTTAAAAATAATCTCCGCCTATAATTGATTCTATTGTTCTAACTCGGGAACGAATCTTTTTGAAAGCTTTTTGTTCCATTACATAAAATATACTTATATTTTTCATGGTTAAAGTCATAAATTGTTATTGTGTAACGCCAATTATCAAATAATAAAAGTTTAGCAATCTTCACTATTATTCCTTTATTTTTAGCTTCATTATATATTTTGATTTGATTCTCTGTAAATGTTGATTTACGATAAAATTGCTTTTTCAAATAAGGCATATAATTATGTGTTTTTACTTCATATAATATTAATTGTTTAAATACAAGTCTTTCTTCTTCCTTTTTAAGACAAAATTCAAAACAATCTAAGCTGTTCCAGTAAGTATTTAGAAATTTGTGAATTTCTTCAGGTATGTTAAATGGCAATTTATCCAACATTTCACTTCGAGATAGTTTTGTACAGTGAATAAAGTTTCTACTTTGTTTAAAAATAATTTCTCCTATTATTCCTTTAGAAGTTCTTTTAATATCTTTTAATGAATGATACTCTTTATCCATTATAATAAAATATTTTTTTGTTCCTTAAAAAATATTCTTAAGAAAATTTCGGAAATATTTCGATTTTTCGAATCAAAAAAATTGTATTTTTGCAATTAAAAATACTTGACAAGTAAAACTCCCGGCGGAGGCTTAAACCCTAAATGGTTGGTTTCCTGCGAAATCAGTCTTTTGGTTGTGTGCCCGCCCAGGGCACCTTTTATTTTGATTACTAAGTGGGGCATAAAATGACTTTGTTAGAGAATAAGTCTATTCTTATTTTATTAATTCAACGAAGAAGTAATTGCTTTTTTCCTTTATTGTGCTTTTTTTAAATTTATTTTCAATTTTATATTCTTCGAATAAGTTGTAATATTCTTTTTTTAACAACCACTTTGTTATGTGGTTTATTCCATCATAATCGAGTCTTGAGAAAACTTTTGCTATTTGTTTTTTAAACCAATTGTTTCCTGCCGCGATACTTGTAAAAGTTGGTTCAATTATAATTATTTTTTCTTTTGTAAATTTTGTTGCAATTGAAACAAGTTCTTTTCCTTGTTTAATTGAAAGATGGTGGATTATATCGCATAATATAATTATGTCTGAAGAGACATAGTTTTTTTGTTCGAACATATTTCCTAATTTTATGTTTATATTTTTATGTTGTCCGAATTTAATAAATTCTTGATTAAGATCAATTCCTCTATAAGTGCAGTTTTTATATAGAAACTTTTTTAATCTTCCAAATCCGCATGCAGGTTCAAAAACTGTTTTTTTCTTTCCAATTAGTTTTTTTAAGTTTTTTAATTCGCCAAATGGATGCAAAATAGTCATTACAAAAGAATATAATTTCGGGTTATTGTAAGTAGGTGATTTTTTCATTGTTATAATTTATTTATCCAAGGAGTATTATTTCATTCTACTTGTATTTCTAATCCTTTTAGTCTTTTTTGTTCTTTGAATTCACTTTTTATTAATGCTTTAATTATCTCTGCAACTATTATTATTAGGCTACTAACAATTGTTATTGTTATCCATTCCATCGCGGATAATGGGACTGTGTTAAAGATTTGTTGTCCGATTCCACTGTATATTGTTAGTATTGTTAATGTTAATGATGTACCTACTGCTATGAATATGTATTTGTTTGAGAAAAAGTTCTTGTTAAATATTGTTGTGTGTAATGATCTTGCATTAAATGTGTGTAATAGTTCAAACATTATAAGAGTTGCAAATGCTACTGTTCGTGCTTTTTCTATGCCTCCTCCACTAATGTTTAGTTCCCATAAGAATAATGCTAATGTTCCTAAAAACAGTAATGGAACCAATACAAATATTTTCAATAAAATATAATGAGATAATATTTTTTCATCTGGATTTCTAGGTTTTTGTTTCATTACTTTAATATGGGTTGCTTCAACACTTAATGCTAATGCTGGAAATGTGCTTGTTATTAAGTTAATGAACAAGACCATTAAAGCTGTTAAAGGCGTCATTAACCCTATTAGAACTGTTGATATTATGAGAATTACTTCTGTCATGTTGCCTGTTAATAAGTAGTATATGAATCGTCTAATATTGCTATAAATTGTTCTTCCTTCTTTTATTGCACCAACTATTGTTGAGAAATGATCATCTGTTAGTACCATGTTTGATGCTTCTCTAGCTACTTCTGTTCCTGATTTGCCCATACTTACGCCTATGTCTGCTTTTTTCAATGCAGGCGCATCATTAACTCCATCTCCAGTCATTGCAACAATTTCGCCTTTTCTTTGAAGAGAACTTACAATTCTTAACTTATGATCTGGTGTTGTCCTTGAAAATATTGCTACTTTAGAAATAATTTTATCCAATTCTTCATTGCTCATCTTATCAAGTTCCCAACCTTCAAGAACTAAATTTTCACTTGATTTTATTAAGCCAAGCTTTTTCCCAACACTTTTTGCTGTGTGTTTATGATCGCCAGTAATCATTATTACTCTAACATTGGCGCTTTGACATTCTTCAACTGCTTGGAGTGCTTGCTCACGTACAGGGTCATCAATTCCCACTAATCCTTCAAATATGAACTTTGAATTGAGATCGTCATGAATATTATCTACTTGTTTAGTTGCAATTCCTAATACTCTATAGGTTTGTCTGCCATAGGTGTGAACTTGTGATAGAATTTTATCAACTATATCTTGATTTAATTTAATTATGTCCCTGTTTTTTATTCTTATATAAGTGCATTTTTCAAGGACTTTTTCAACCGCACCTTTCAAATAAGCAGTTTTATCATGATGAGATTCATTTATTGTTATCATGAATTTTTCGAAAGGGTCAAAAGGCATTTCAAATAATTGTTTATTTTCCTCTCTTATTGTTAAATCATCAAAACCTGCACTTTTAGCTAATGCTAATATTGCTCCTTCAGTTGGTTCTCCAGATAAAACCCATTCTTCATCTTTAATTGAAAGTTGTGCATCATTACATAAGATACATGCTTTAAAGAATTCTTGATAGTTAGTAAACCTGTGTTTATCAAAAACTCCTTGTTTATTTGAAAACGTGCTTGTTGGATTATATTCATGTCCTTTTACTTCAACTTCCAAACCATCAGAAAAGAAGACTTTTTCTACAAGCATTTTATTTTCAGTTAGAGTTCCTGTTTTATCTGTGCAGATAACGGTTGTTGTTCCTAAAGTTTCAACAGAACTTAAATCTTTAACAATAGCATTTTTTTTAGCCATCCTTTTAACTCCATTTGATAAAGCCATTGTCATGGCTAAAGGAAAACTTTCAGGTATTCCTGAAACTGCAACAGCTCCAACTAAAATTAAAGATTCAAATATTCCAAAGTTTTTACCAAGTAGAATAACTAAAAGAAATATACATGCAGAAATAACTGCATAAGCAATTCTTTTACTCATATTATCTATTTGTTTTTGCAAAGGACTCCTTTGAAAACCTATCTTTTTTAAGGATGAAGATATTTTCCCGATTTCCGATTCTAAACCAGTTGCAATAACTATTCCATGACCAAGTCCATTAGTTATACTTGTTCCAGCAAACAACATGTTATATTGGTCGCTTATTAGAACTTCTAATTCTTCAATTTTATCTGTTCGTTTGTATTTTTGAATTGATTCCCCTGTTAGAATTGATTCATCAGCAGATAATGCTTTGCTTTCAATAACTCTAATGTCTGCCGGAACAATCATTCCTCGTTTTAGAACAATTATATCTCCGATAACTAATTCTTCATGGTTTATTTGTGTTTTTTTCCCGTTACGAATGACTTCAACATATTTAACCGTTAATTTAGATAATGCTTGAAGAGATTTTCCAGCATGATATTCTTGTATAAAACCAAATAATCCTGTTAATAATATGATAACTACAATTACTATGAACTCAATTAAGTGGTTGGAAAAAAGCGATATTAAAGCACTTCCTAATAAAATATATACTAAAAGAGAATTAAAGTTTCTGAATAATAACTTGAGAATTTTATTTTTCTCTTCTTGAGCAATCGTATTTAATCCATTGGTTTTGAGTCTTTCTTTTGCTTCTTCTTCTTTTAAACCATTTGTTGAAGATTTTAATTCTAATATTGTTTCTTCTACAGATATCTCATGCCAATAATTCTTATTATTCTCTTTTGAATTGGTCACTTTTAATAATCTTTTAATAAATTTATAATGCTGCTTGGGGTAACAACGCCTATGACTTGCTTGTTATTATTTATGATTGGAATATAATGAAAACCTTCTTTACATATTAGTTCTATAATGGTATTTATGGGCGTGTCTAATGTTGCGGTTGATTTATGTTCATTCATTAGTTCTTTTGCGAGTTTGTAATTAAATTCTCGTCTATAACCACGATTAAGATTTTGTGTTAAAGGCTCATGTTTAACTTGTTCTAAAAATAATTTGTTAATATCTTCATTACTTATTTCTCCTAAAAACTTTTTATCTTTACAGATCACAATACAATCATTTATGCTTTCTTTTCTTAATTTTTGTAGTATAATTCTAGAATCATCATCAGGACTCAAAAATACTGGCTTTATCATAGCATCTTCTGCAAATAATCTTTTAATTCTATCAGAGAATTTTTCTGTTTGTTTTTTTCTTAATAGTGTGAGATTATTTTCAAATGTCATGGTATACCTCACAGTTTCTTCATTACTCTATCATAAACTTCGAGCAATTCTTTTATTTCTAGAACTTTTAAAGAATAAAACCTTTCTTTTCCTTCATCATGAAACTCTAAGATGCCTAAATCATGAAGTAATTTTAAGTGTTTTGAAGCTGAAGACTCTGTAATCTTTAGCTCATCAGCTATTAAATGTACTGGATGTTTAGGTTTTATTGCTAGAATATGAAGTATATTCCTTCTCACTCTGGATCTTATTGCTCGCGCAAGTTTTTCATCAGGCATGTGTTTCTATATTTAATTATGAATATTTAAATGTTTCTATATTGCGCAACACGGAAACATAGAATTAAATGAATCCAATTATTTTTTTCATTCTTAGTCTTATCTATTGATTTTATCTCTAAATCGCGTCCCAAACTATCAACAATATGGTGTACTGCTCACTAGGGGCATTTTCTATTAAAACAGCCATAAACCTTCAAAAGTAGTAAATAAATGTTTAGGGGAAACCAACCATTTAGGGTGTGTTCCTGGGAAAGAAACCAACCATTCATGGTTGGACACCGGCGGAGGCTTAAACCCTTTTTGGTTGGTTTTTAGGGGAATCCCCTTTAAATCATTTTTTTAATTAAAAATAAATCTTAATTAGTTGAGATATTATTTTTCTCTTCCAACTTATCAATAAAATTTCTATTTCTTAAAATTATTAAAAGAAAGGTTTAAAATAAAATACTAATAACTTCCCCCAGATCTAGGATCCCAGGTTTTATATGTCCTACGGTGAAATTTCCACCAGTGTTTACGAAATCCGCTTCTTTTTTCAATTTCTCTAATTAAATGATACTTTTTCACGTCTTCTTGTTCTTCCTTTTGAAAATCTTTTAAAATACTTTCCAGTAAGACTACCAGTCTGGGTTTTGTAAAATCATGAGCAAATTCTTCATTAAACACCTTATCAAAGTCCGCATCATCCATTCCATAAATTTCACGCAATAATTCATTAAGTACTTTAATTATTCCTTCTTTATCTCTTAAATCATTAGATTCAAATTTATCTATATTCTTAAATAAATAAGAAGCGATTTTTCTATCTCTTGCAGAACGAGTCTCCATGTTTTTGGCTCTTAATTCTGTATTAAATGGCATAAATAATTTGAATTATTTTTTATATATAAATATTACGATTTTTTAAATTTTAAATTTCGGCAGAGGCTTAAACCCTTTTTGTCCAGTTTTAAGAGGCTTTAAATTTAAATTATTTCTTAGAAACAACTTTATGCGCGTATTTATCAAGCATCTTTCTAAATAATCCAGACGTTTTCGCTAATTCAGAATAACTCCCACTATCAACTATTTTTCCCTTATGAAATAAATATATTTTATCAAATAAAGGAAGCAAGTGTAATCTGTGAATTGATGAAACAATTGTTTTATTGCTAAATACTTTGAAAACATTCTCATATATTTCTAATTCATTCTTTGGATCAACACTGCTTGTTGGTTCGTCAAGCAGTATTATCTGTTTATTTTCACACGCAAGTAATCCTCTGGCAAGTGCAAGTCTTTGCTTTTCTCCGCCACTTAAATTAACTCCACGCTCATTAATTGAAGACTCAAGACCTTGTGGCAGACGTTTAATTACTTCAGTAAATTTTGCAAGGTCTGTATACTTCTTAATTTTCTTTTTAGTTACAGGAAGTCCTAAAGTTATATTCTCTTTAATTGTAGATGAAAAGATTTCAGGATCTTGAGGAATTAAACTTATTGATTGACTAATCCTACTAAAGCCGCCTTTGATTACTTCACCATTAATTAGCATATCCATTTGTTTTACAGGATATAGTTCTCTGATTATTTTTAAAGCAGTTGTTTTTCCACTTCCACTAGCACCAATAAAAGCTATTCGTTCATTTTTACCTAAAGAAAACGAAATATTATCTAAGTGTAACTTCCTTGCATTTACATCATCATATTTGAATTGTAAATTTGCAACGTGTATTGTTTGCCAGTTTGATTTTAAAGAAGATTTAGTTTGTTTTGGTTTTATTACAAATTCATCAGATATTTCTTCTACGTTTGCAATATTAGTTCTCCATTTAACAAAATCACCATATCTATACATGAATCTAAAAAACAAACTTCCTATCCTATTAGTATAATTAAATAAAACAGATAATGTTCCTACAAGCACTATAGTATTTGTTTTAACTGCGCCAACTACATAAGATCCCATTACAAAGAATATCATTAAAACAAAGAACATAGCTCCAAAGAACCATTTTAATTCATTAATTTTATTCGTCTTTCTATTATATTCAAAAGGCTCATCTATTTTTCGTGCGATTAATCTTAAAACAAGTCTTTCAATTCGTAAAATTAAAACTGTTGAAATATTACTTATAGTATCAAATATTTTCGCAGATATTTTATTTTGGTATTTATTTAGTTTCTTTAACCGCGGAATAATTAGGCCATCCATTTTTAAGACTACAAAAACAGTCAGAGCTGAGAATAGTAATACTATATAACTAGCGCTTAAATTAAAGTACACAAGTGCCAAGTAAGCTCCAATAAATCTTATAACTACTTCTATTAATTCAAATATGTGTGATGAAAAGTCGTTTAGTGCTTTTGTTGCTTTCTCAACTTTATCAATAGTGTCGCCAGAATGATGACTTGAGTGCCAACTAGCAGGTAAACT
This sequence comes from Candidatus Woesearchaeota archaeon, assembly GCA_937912225.1. Taxonomy (GTDB): domain Archaea; phylum Nanobdellota; class Nanobdellia; order Woesearchaeales; genus JAHIUF01. The sequence goes on from CALDOJ010000033.1 coordinate 61,567, forward strand.
TAATATTCCATCAAGTAAGAATTTTTTATATTTTGCATTGTTCCAAAATGCCACATTCATTTCTATTACTCTTGCAGGTCCATGAAAAGCCCAAAATCCAAATTCCATAACTACAAATAATGCAAGCCACAATAGTAATCCAACATAATTATCTTGAGTAATCCCTGATTGTTGAACAACATTTAAAACCTTCGCAATAATTAAAGGTGGAAAGAAATCTATTAAGTTCGCACAGATAAACATGAAAGTATACAAAAATACTTTACCTTTGTTTTCTTTTGAGAATCTCCAATGGTACGATAATAATACTGCTAAAGGATTTTTCTCTTTTTGACGACTATTAATAGATTCCATAACAGAAAGTTAATAATTATCATTTATAAAATTTTAGAATAGAGAAAATAATCCAATAATTTTTAAAACTTTGAACTAAACATATAATTCTTAGCGGAGGCTTCTTACCTTTTCGTCCAGTTTTAGAGGAATCAGCTTTAAACCATTTTTTTAATTGCTTTAATCCAGAAATCATTAACTTCTTTTGTAGAAATATTTTTTTAGGCGATTTTAATTAATTTTGAAATTCTTTTTTCTTTTAGTAAAATTTATAAGTGTTTAAAATCAATATTAGAAAGTATGGATAAACAAATGCGTATTAGTTTAGTAATAGTTCTTATTCTTCTTGGAGCAGTTACTTTCTTCAATGCATTAAATTTAGATGAAACTATAGGGGGAGCTGCAACCAATTTAGGTGGTTGTGGAAATCCTGAGTGTGCTAATTATACTATTAACAAAACACCCAAAAATACTACAAACATCAAATATAGTCATTTTATGGAAAACGTTTTAGATATCTATTTTCCTCCAATTAATTCTTCTTCGCCTTTACCTGCAGTAATTTTCATTCATGGAGGAGGATTTATTTCTGGTGATAAAGATTTCATTAATACAGCTTTCAAAAAAGAAAAAAATGGATTCTTAAAACAAAACATCATAGTTATTTCCATCAATTATAGATTGTTAAATACTGCAAGTTTAAATGAGATTTTAGAAGAAGATATTGTTGCAGCAGTTCAATACATTAAATATAATTCTGAGAGATATAATATTGATAAAGACAATATTGGTATTTGGGGCAGTAGTGCTGGTGGTGGAAGTGCACTTTTTTTAGGAACGCATGATGATTTTCAAGATTTAAATAGTGACGACGGAATAAAAAGAGAATCAACGTCAGTAAAAGTTATTGGACACATTAATTCACAAGCAACATATGATTTATCTAAATGGGGAGAAATTTTAGAAGTTGATAATTCACAAGAATTTGATGCAATACTTAAACAATTAGCTAATAAGAATAATGAAGGAATAATTGATATGTTATCCTTCCTTGATAAAGATGATCCTCCAATTTATATTGAAAATCTAAGAGAAAATACTAATTTAAATTACGTCCCATTAACTAAAAATATTGTGAATCATCATCCAAAACATGGAATTTATTTATACAATCAGTTAATTGAAATTGGAATTAATTCAAAATTAGTAACTAAAAAAAATGAGGATAACGCAGACATAGTTGGTTTCTTTGTAACACATTTAAAATAATTTTTTTGTTCGATTACAATTCTTGGCGGAGACTTTTTCTTTTTATTTAATTTCTTTAAACTCAAACAAATATTTATATAAGAAAAACAATTATTTATCAATATGATTGTGAAAAATTTTAAAAATATACTTCTTACAATATTAATTCTTAGTTTATTGATAATTACTGCTTGTAGTGTCACAGAAAATCCACCAATTAAAACACCTAAAGATATTACAAACATCCAATATGGTCCTTTTGAAGAGAACACTTTAGATATTTATTATCCAACAACAGTCACTTCTTTGATGCCTGCAGTGATTTATATTCATGGCGGAGGATTTGTAAGTGGTGATAAAGATTTCATCAATACAAATTTTAAAGAAGAAAAAGAAGAATTCTTAGAACAGAACATAATTGTTATTTCAATTAATTATAGATTTTTAAAAACTGCGAGTTTGACTGAAATCTTGGATGAAGATATGGTTACTGCAGTTCAATTCATTAAATTTAACGCCGAAAAATATTTTATTGATAAAGAAAAGATTGGTATTTGGGGTAGTAGTGCTGGTGGTGGAAGCGCGCTTTATTTAGGAACTCACGATGATTTTCAAGATTTAAATAGTAACGACGGAATAAAAAGAGAATCAACGTCTGTAAAAGTTATTGGCCATATTAATTCACAAGCGACTTATGAACTCTCTAAGTGGACTGAAATTTTAGAAATAAATAAAGTAGAAGAGTTTAATAATTGGATTCAAAGAAACATAGATGAGAATAGTTTTGGTGTTGATATATTATTAAATCTTGATAGAAATGATCCTCCTGTTTATATTGAAACTTTAGGAAATAATATTGATTTAAATGAACAAGGAAAATCTGAATTAACAAAGAATATCATAAATCATCATCCAAAACATGGAATTTATTTGTACAATCAACTCGTTAAACTAGGTGTTAATTCAAAATTAGTTCTAAAAGAAAACAAAAATGAAGCAGGTTTAGTTGATTTTTTTATAAAATATTTAAAATAAAAATTATTATTTCATATTCCAAAATACTTTAAAATATTCTAGATTTGTTTTTGCCACAACTTTACTTGTGATTTTAATTATTGTAATTGGCCTTGTATAGATATATTGTGTTGTTACATCACCATATATTAGTGTTGGAACTGGTAGAACAAATTTTTTATCTATTGCTTTATATTCACTATTTGGAATTTTTGTAATCTTATCTCCTTTTGCATATATTACTTTTTCTCCTAAACCTTTCTTTTTTAGACTTGCTAAGAATTGAACTGTTACTCTTGCATAATCTTCTTCATATATTAACGGACTTATATCTCCATGGACATAATGTACTTTTCCTTCTTTTATTATATCTAGAAAAATACTTCTTAATCCTGGTATTCCCTTTAGAATTTCCACTTTTGCATCTGTTTTTGTTAGTGGGAGTTTAAGTTTGGGAATTAATTCTTCAAACTTTTTTTGTTTTTCTTTTAAGTCTTCTAAAATTACCTCAGGGTCTATCGCATTAAACACTCTTCTTCCTTGTTCTTCATAAAAACTTGCTCGTCCTTTTTGAACAAGTCTTTCAAGTACATCATAAATGGATCTTCTTTCAGTTATAGTGTGTTTCATAATCTCTGTAACACTTGCCCCATCAAGCTTTACAAGAATTGCATATATCTCTGCTTCTTTTTCATCAAACCCTATTTCTTGTAATACATCCTTCATATCATTATAAAACAGAATTCATTTATATATTTTGTGGGAGAAAACTTCCCACATACATTTAAAAGCTTTTTTGTTATTCTAAAATAAAATGACACAAACTAAACAAGAAACAAACATAGATCAAAAATTAAACAATTTTTTTAACAAACCTTTTGTAAAATATTTTATTCCCGGTCTGATATGGGGAGCTTCAATAATTGTTTGTATTCAAGGAGTTAATAAAATTATGAATCAAGAAGAATATTACAATGGAAAAGAATATCCTGTAATTGATAGTCTTATTACAGAAATTAAAAGTAATAATAAAACAACTATTAAAACTAAGATGGAAGATACTTTTGGTGGAGCAAAATATGTGGAAGTAGAATATACTTTTCTTGATACAATAGAAAACGATGTTTTTTATATAAGTTTAAGAGAAGGTAGCGGTTATGATTCCCACATATTAGAATTAGTTCAAGAATTTCCTGATGCCAATCCAATCAAACCCAATCTCGTTAATGAACTTCATATTACTTCTTATGAGGATCAAAAATTTCGTTTATATGCAAAAGGCGTAAAATTATTTCATGAAAAAAAACTCCCTGACAAGCCCCCTTTAATTGAAGAATTCAGAGATGTTTTAAACAAGACCTACGATTCTATGAAATATTATTAACTTAGTTTTTTATATAAATATTTTTATAGCTTCAATTCTGTTTGAAATTTCATAAAAGAAATGATTTATATAAGAAACAATTATTTTTTAAAATATTTAAAATGAGCTCGGAAGGAAGATTTACAAGAGGGGAGGAGATTGCTAATTTTGTTTCTCATTTAGTTGGAGCTTCTTTAGGCGTTATTGGTCTCGTTCTATTAATTGTGTTCGCAGCTATTAAAGGAACTGCTTGGCATATTGTGAGCGTTACGGTTTTTGGAACAACAATTATCTTACTTTATTTGTCTTCAACTTTATATCATGGTTTAAAGCATGGAAAAGCAAAAAGAGTATTCTTTTTATTTGACCAAATAGCCATTTATTTGTTAATTGCAGGAAGTTACACCCCAATCGCATTATTAGGTGTTAAAGGCACTTTAGGTTGGGTTATGTTTGGAATTGAATGGGGTCTTGCAATACTAGGTATTGTTTTTCGAAGTGTATTTCAAAATGATTATAAGAAAGGCGTGCATCCTTTGCAAGTTACAGCATTCATTGTCATGGGATGGTTGGCTTTAATCGCTATAGAACCATTAAAAAAGTTTTTACCTGATGTCGGATTAGGATTATTATTTGCAGGAGGTTGTTTTTACACTTTTGGAGTTATATTTTTTGCATTTAAAAAAATGAAGTATAACCATTTTATTTGGCATTTGTTTGTGATTGCTGGAACCTTGTGTCATTACATTTTGGTTTTCAAATATTTATTATAAACAAAAATTCTATAATCTCAACAACAAACTATTTAAAACAAGTTCTAATTTCATTTATTATGGATCGTGAATTAAAAGCTAAAGCTCAACGTCTTGAGCCTATTATGAGAATTGGTAAGAATGGTGTAACTGATAATATCATTGATGAGCTTAAAAATCATCTTAAGAGACGAAAGTTAATTAAGATTAAATTGTTAAAATCATTTTCTGAAACTAATGATAAGAAGAAAGTTGCTGCAGAAATTGCTGAAAAAACTAATTCTGAAATAATTAGTCATGTTGGATTCACAGTTGTTCTTTGGAAAAAATAACTTTTTTCACCAAAAACTTTATAAACTAGTAACTACTTCTTAGTGATAAATTTAGGAGGTTATTCAAATGAGCGACATATCAAATGAAATTCAACAAACACCATCAAGAGTACCAGTTCAACCAGCCAAACCAGTTCTTACTGAAAGAACAGTATTAGACGCTAGTTGCGATATTTATGCAGAATGTGGAGATTGTGGAAGAGATGCAATTATGGAATATGAAGGCGAAACCTTAAAACCTTGCCAATATAATGCAACAGTTGCAAACACAGTACTTGAGAATTTACAATTAGAAATTGCAGCATATCAACC
>CALDOJ010000034.1 GCA_937912225.1 Candidatus Woesearchaeota archaeon
TAAATTTTTTATCTTCATTTTAATAACATTAATTCTTCTTATTGTTTAAATAATTAATTAAAAAATGCTCAGTAGAAAATCTACTGGCACGTTCTAAACATAAAATAAAAAATATAAAAAAAATAAAATTAGACGAATTATTCTTTCTTTTCGTCCTTTTTGTCGTCTTTTTTAACTTTTTTCTCGTCTTTAACTTCTTCAAAATCAGCATCAACTACTTTTTCATCCTTTTTGCCGTCTTTTGACTGCTCTGCTTGTCCTTTTTGTGCTTTTGCTTGTTCTTCAGCAACTTTTTGGTACATCTCAGTGCTTGCTTTTTGTACGACTTCGTTGACTTCTTCGAGTTTCTTTTTGATGGCTTCGATATCTTTTTTATCGTTGTCCAATAATTTTTTCAAGTCATCCACATGTTTCTCGATTGCTTTAATATCTTTCTTGTCAACTTTTCCTTCAAGATCTTTCAAAAGTTTTCCTGTACTGTAGACTAGAGTGTCTGCTTGGTTGATTGTTTCAACTTCTTCTTTAGCTTTCTTGTCTTGGTCAGCATGTTTTTCAGCTTCTTCTTTCATCTTTTCAATGTCCGCTTCTGAAAGGTTACTTGACGCAGTTATTTTGATGCTTTGTTCTTTTCCAGTTCCTAAATCTTTTGCATTTACATGAACTATTCCATTTGCATCAATATCAAATGTAACTTCTACTTGAGGTATTCCTCTTGGTGCTGGCGGTAGTCCTACTAAGTCAAATTGACCTAATAATTTATTATCAGCAGCCATGCTTCTTTCTCCTTGGAATACTCTGATTGTTACTGCTGTTTGATTATCGGCTGCAGTACTAAAGACTTGACTTTTCTTGCTTGGAATAGTGGTGTTTCTTTCTATTAAACTAGTCATTACGCCTCCCAAAGTTTCAATTCCTAAACTTAGTGGTGTTACGTCTAATAGTAAAACATCTTTTACTTCTCCACCTAAGATTCCTGCTTGAATTGCAGCTCCTAATGCTACTGCTTCGTCAGGGTTTACGCTTTTATCCCCTTCTTTACCAGTAATAGTTTTTACTAAAGCTTCAACTGATGGAATTCTTGTACTTCCACCAACCAATATTACTTTGTTGATGTCACTTGAAGACATTTTCGCATCTTTTAGTGCTAATTGTGTTGGAACTTTTAATCGTTCTAAGATTGGTTCTAGCATATTTTCGAATTCTGCTCTTGACAAATCCAAGTTTAAATGTTGTTTTTCTGCAATAAAAGGTATGTTAACATTTGCTTTAACTTTTGTTGACAACTCAATTTTTAATTTTTCAGCTGCTTCTTTTAGTCTTTGCATCGCAGTTTTATCAGATGTTAAATCAATTCCTTCTTTGTTTTTGAATTGTTCTGCCATCCAGTCTACTAGCATTTTATCAATATCATCTCCACCTAAGTTGTTATCTCCGTTTGTTGCTTTTACTTCAAAGACTCCATCTCCTAGTTCTAAAATTGATACGTCAAAGGTTCCGCCTCCAAAATCAAATACTAATATTGTATGATCATGTCCTTTGTCTAATCCGTATGCTAAGCTTGCTGCTGTTGGTTCGTTAATTATTCTTAAGACTTCTAATCCTGCAATTTTTCCTGCGTCTTTTGTTGCTTGTCTTTGACTATCTTCAAAGTATGCAGGAACTGTGATTACTGCTTGAGTTACTTCATGTCCTAAATATGCTTCTGCATCTTTTTTTAGTTTTTGAAGAACCATTGCACTAATTTCTTGTGGCGAGTAGTCTTTATCCCAAATTTTAGCTTTAAAATCTGAACCCATCTTTCTTTTAATACTTGAAACTGTGTGTTCTGGATTTGTAACTGCTTGGTTTCTAGCTACTTGTCCTACTAATCTTTCTCCATCTTTAGTTACACTAACTACTGATGGCGTTGTTCTTTGTCCTTCAGCATTTGATATTATTATCGGCTTTCCACCTTCTAATACTGATACTGCTGAAAATGTTGTTCCTAAATCAATTCCAATTATTTTTCCCATTTTATTTACCTCGTGTTTATTTTTTTAGATTCTATTTTTTCGATACCATCAAAAAACTTTGTTTTTTGGGGGGTCCCAAAACACAGTTAGTGTTTTGATACTTTTACTTTTGAGTGCCTTAACACTTTATCTTTGATCATATATCCTTTTTGTAATTCTTCAAGGACGGTGTTTGGTTCTTTTTTTGATTTCTCCGTTAATAATGCTTCATGAAGGTATGGATCAAATTGTTTGTTCACTGCAATTATTGGCTGCAATCCTTTATCTTCCAGCATTTGTAATAGCTGAGCATATATTAGCTCCATTCCTTTTGAGAAATCTGTTTTTTCAGTGTTGCTTTTCAATGCTAGTTCAAAGTTGTCTATTATTAATAGCAATTCTTTGATTAAGTTTTGTTCTGCTCGTTCTTTAAATTGAATTATTTCTTGTTCTGTTCGCTTTCGGTAGTTGTCAAACTCTGCTTGTAATCTTTGTAAGGTATCTATAAGTTCGCCTATCCTTCGATCTTTCTCGTCAATAGTTTGTTTTTTTATTGCTTTCTTAACCATTTCAAATCCTCTTTTCCGTTGACTTTAAATCAACGAAGTTTAAGTTAGGTAGTACCAAGGCATATATAAAGCTTTCGATTTCGCAAATCATTTATTAACTACTGTGCAGGAGTTAAAAAAAGAAACATTTATATATTAGAAGTATTAATAATAAAATATGAATTGGAAGAATATTCTTTTAACAAGCGTATTAATAGCAACTACTCTATATAATTGCAAGCCACATACAGAATTAAAAATTAGTAACAACACTGGTAAAAAAACATTCATTTCTCAAGAAGAAGGAGAACAGGATCTTCAAATATTAGCGCAATACAAAAATAAAGAAGATGCATGGATATATTTTGATGGAATGTGGGCTGATATTGGAACCAACATAACAAACAACAGTGTTAGCAAATCTAATAGTACAATTCTTAATGCAATCCCTGAAGATGTCTTGTCATCCATAACAATTCATGAATACCACACACATCCAGGTAACGAATTCATTAACAATACCCCACCAGGACCAAGCGATTATAAATCTTTAGCTGAAAATAAAAAATTTCTAAGAGCACAGCGAAACGTTAATGTTGTTGGAAATGTAGTTACAGCAACAGGTGTTTGGACTTACGACTTAACTCGACATTTAACATATAAATTAACAAGTCCACAAGAACAATTACAAAAAAAAGTATCATCACAATTATCAGAACAAACATTCTACTTGGCAGGAAGAGTTTTCACAAATCCTGATTTAAACAAAGAAGAACAAATTCAATCATTTATAGACTCTATGAAAGTTGAAGGCGTATTAATGCAATATAAACCGTTTGAAAAAAACTAACTCACTTATTCTTTAACAAAAACATTCAAGTCTTCTAACTCCATAGAATAAGGTATTAAATAATCCGTTCCTTTAGAAGAACCAGCCCAATTATAACCGTCATATGATAATCTCTCAGCAACCTCCATAAAAGGATTTGCAGGAGTGCCTATAACTATTGCACCAAAATTTAAAGGAATTGAAGGATAACGGTTTTCTAAAAAATCCAACACATCATGACCTCCCTTCATCAACAAAGTGTTTGTTGCACAATTATATTCAGGAATAATCTCAGGTTTCTCAGCATCACCAGTAACTCGAAATGGCTTCTGAGATTCGTCAATTATATCTTGTGATTTTAAAGTACTAACTATATCGTTAATTCGCGCATCAGAGTAAGTATCTACATCCCACCACATATTAGGAACTTCTTCTTCTTGATAAAAACCAATATCCTGAAAAACAACTTTGTCAAAAATTCTTAACCAATAAAAATCAACTCCTGAAAAAGGATAATAACATTCGCCCTTAACAGATTCTGGCAGAAAAGAAGCAATGTTATCCAATACTCGAACAGCTTCGTTCATTGCAGGATAACCTTCTTTTGCTTCTAAAGCTTCAAGTTCTCTATATCCATTCACATAACCAACCCATTCAACAGCAACAGCATTATGCATTCTAGAAATAAAATCTTGATCTTCAAGAGCTTTTTTTAAGTTACCATCATATTCGTTTCCAAGCATGTTTGTTGCAGTACTTAATGCTCGTTTATGAGCTGCTTTTATACTCGATTCAAGGTTTATACGCTCAGCAGATTTAGTCATTGTGATTGTTAGGGCCATTTAGATATTTCTCTTTAAAAGCTTTAATTGGATGAATTGCTACACTTGCTTTAATCGGATGAGCTAACCAATACAAAGCACCTCCAAGTTGTTTTACAGGAGTATAAATTTCTTCTTTACCACCAAACTCTTCAAGATGATCTTTGACATAAGTTTTGCCAGTTTTCTTTACATGATCAAGTTCAATTCTAGAAATATTATAACCTTCTCTTAAATCAGCTTTAAACTGTTGAAATGCATTCCTAGTATATATACTGTCTCTTTGAAGTTCAATAGGAGCGCCATACCATTGTTTAATTGCATTGCTTAATCCAGTAGTTAAAAAAACTGATTCTGAGCTTGGATTAATTATATCTTCCATTAAATCTCTTATTGTTTGATTATGTTCGCCACACATACAGTTTATAACCGCTTTGTCAAGATCATTTTCTTCAGACATTAATTTAAACTGTCTTATTAATCGACCATTATCAAGCGTTAAAGGAAACTCTCTTCGATAATCATCTATTTTGTCTATGATTGATAATCCCATTTTATCACGCGCTTTTACATGTTCTAGAATTTCATTTGGAGAATAAAACTGTTTACCAGATTGTATTTTATCAGGAATTTGACCTAGTTTACCATAAGTATCAGAAAAGTTCCTAGTTTTTTTTCTTTCGTAACTATCAACCCATTCAGAAAGTCCGTCTTCAATTATTTGCTGTATTGCAGGATTATGAGAAGTTAAATCAGTTTCTCTAATTAATTCAACAAGTTCGTCAAAAGTATGTTTTTCAGTCATCAAGCATCACCTATTACTCGAAGGAATACAGAATAATTTATAAAACTATTTCTTAATAACCACTTAAAAGTTAATAATAATTAAATCAACATAAATCATTTTAATAAAACACAAATTCAAAACCTTTTTAAATTATTGTCAATACAACACTATGATGAGTCTGGAAAATCGAAATCAAAATATTCTTTTAACAGTAGATATCATTGTTTTCTCAGTTATGCATGATAAATTAAATGTTCTTCTTATCAAAAGAAAAAACCCTCCTTTTCAAGGAGAATACGCTTTACCAGGTGGTTTTGTGAAAGATGATGAAGATTTACAAGAAGCTGCTAGACGAGAGTTAGTTGAAGAAACTAATGTTAAAAACATTTTCATGAAAAAATTGAATGTTTATGGTAAAGTTGATAGAGACCCTAGAGGTAGAGTTGTAAGTGCAGCTTACATTGCTTTAATTGACCATGAAAAGTTTCAATTAAAAGCTACAACTGATGCTTTAAAAGCAGAATGGATTCCATATGAGCACATTAAAGTTTTAGCTTTTGATCATAAAAAAATTTTATCTGAAGCATTAAAAGAATTAAGATATGATGTTCAAACAACAAATATTGCATCCCAATTATTACCTAATAGATTTACACTCACAGAACTTCAAAGATTGTATGAAACCATATTAAACCAAGAACTTGATAAAAGAAATTTCAGGAAAAAAATAAAAACTTTCGAGATTCTAAAACCATTGAATGAAACTAAGATGGAAGGCGCGCATAGACCTGCTCAATTATTTTCATTTAAAGAAAAAGATTATCAACCATTAAAGGATAAAATTAAAGTATTTCTTTAATTATGAAAATGTATAGAAGACTAAATGAGTTTTATAAAGCTCAAAAATGGAAAGAAAATCACCCTTTAACTAAACTTGGTAAAGTCTTTAAAATTATTACACTAACTTCTTTTTGTTATTTTGGTTTAAACACAGGCCATAATTTGTATCAAGATAAACAACTCATGTTTTCAGAAACAGGTCAAGAAATCATTCATCTTGAGAAAGTAAACCTTTCTTTAAACATGGAGAAAGCAAATCTTAAAAAAAATAACGCGAATTCTTATAGGTTAAATAATGCTTTTGAAGATTATGAATTAATTATTAATCAAGATTCAACTATTAAAACTCAATTAAATGAACTTGCCGGCAGAAATGAATGTGAGAAAAAAATTGCAAGCATAGAATCAATAGTTTCAACTATTGAAGAAAAAGTTGATTCTTTGGAAAGTTCAGAACCTTATAAAGAAACATTAGACTCAATAAATAACAATACTAAAAAAAATGGTCTTATTGCTTTAATTTCATGTTTAGGTGTTTTCTTATCTTTGAAAATAGAAACTGTTGGCTATGAAAAAAAAGAACGAGAATATTAATTCAAAATTAAATGTCGTTATAAAAAAATTATTCTTTACTTCGTCTTGTTTGTATGTTCCAATCAGGCAAATCTTTTTCTAACAATCTTAATTGAGCAGTATTTATAGGCAGATTATAATGAAAGTCAAGACCTTCAAAAATCATTAGTTGATATTTATGATGAGCTCTTACTTCGCCTGTTCCTCGTAGATGATACTCGTGACCAACAGGCGCTGGAACTTGACCGCTTATGCCTTTTAATGGCTCGCACATTTCATAACTAACTTCATTTTCATCAAGAAAAGATTTTAACATATCAGGATGTTGTACACCAACTTTGTCAAATATAATATAATTTTGTCCACGCAGTTCTAACTGAACCACATTATTAATACATCTATCTTGAGGGGTGTTTACCATCTTGACTAAAGTTGGTTTGTTCATTTTAAATCTGTGAGTAAAATTTAATAAAAAGAATTAAAAATTCATATATAAAGATTTGCTTAATAAGAATAGAAAACAATTATTCTATCATAGAAGTGTGCATGATCTCAATTACAAAATTAATGAACAAGTCTGGTAAGTCAAACCACAATTCAATATCAGACCAACCACCTTGTCTGAAAGTTAAACCTTTATTTTCAGCCCATTGTTTGATTTTTTCAACATCTTCTTTATGAGTAGTTGATATGAATGCAATATGAGTATTAATTTTTTTTTCAATTGGAAGAATTTGTTGATCTTCAGTTTCAATTATTTGAATATCAATAGATAGAGGTTTTTGTTGAAACATACACCATCGTTCATCTCCTTCTCTGTAAGTCATCTCGCAACCTAATTGTTCAAAGAGTTCTATAATTAATTCTAAACTATTTGGTCTTATATCATATGCAAAATGATGTAATTTTGAGTTCATCATTATTAGTTAGAAATCAATCTTTAAAAATTTTTAGAAAGAATAGACATCCAATCTATATACTTAAAAACCACAATATTTATATATGGTAAGTGTTTAACTAACACTAAGATAATAAAACAACACTCATTTTTGCAAAAGACTAAGTGTAAAAAAAACAATAAGGCAATCAAAAGCAATGCTTTTGGGTCTGGAAATAAAAAATAAAATTTCAAGGTGAAACAAATGAGCAAAGAAAACTTGGTGGAAAAAGTCGTACAATACGTAAAACGTGCAGAACAAGAAAAAGACATCCCTTCATACCCAATAGATGAAGAAGACACTTACAAATACATAACAGGCAATTCTAGTGAACGAAGCAATGATCGAAGAACAGGAGGAATATACACTGGAAGATTCATTGATGTTGTAGCAACAATAGTTCAAAAATCTGATTTCTATGGTTTCTGGTGTAGCGAAGTTAACAATTCAAGCAACGGATACTTAATTCATTACAGACCTCAAATCGAAACAGTAAATGAAATTGAAGGACTTGACGACTATGTTATAAAAATACAAACTCTAGAAGAGGAAGCAGAGCAACTAGGTGTAAAACTAGAAGGATTAAACAAACAAATAGAAGAGAATTATTCAAAATAAAAACAAAGAGGTGAACATAAAAATGGTATTAAACGCGAACGAAGTGGAAAAGAAAACTACTGCAGATAAAATAAAAATTACTCGATTAGAAACTTTAATTGATAAAGCATTAAAAAGAAATTTTCGAGGAAGTCATAGCTCAGTAATTTTTGAATATGAAACTGCAATAACTGCACTTAAACCATATCACTTACAAGAATTATTTAATGAATATAGACAACAAGGTTGGGACGTTCAAGAACATTCAGACCAAAGAGAAGGAGAATACATCACTTTTTCAAAAAAATGAAAGAATTAACTAAAAGACTTAAAGATAAAACAATATTACTAGGTGCAAAATGAAACAAACAAAATTTAAAATTTTGGAACTTCAAAATTATGCTGAGGTGAAATTTTGAAACAAATTGAATTTTTAATCATTGGAAGTGGAATTGCAGGCCTTCGAGCAGCAATCGAACTAAGCAAGCAAGGAAAGCAATCAACAATCATAACCAAAACAACTGTTGAAGACTCAAATACAATGTATGCGCAAGGAGGAATTGCAGGAGTAGATCCTGTAAGAGTTGCAAATAACGAAGATAGTTTTGAATCACATGCGAATGATACAATTAACGCTGGTAAAGGATTAGTTAATGAAACAGTTGCACACAACTTTGCAAATCAAGCTTATGAAACAATTGATTTCTTAATGCAAGAAGGAGTTGAATTTACTAAAAATGGCAAAAGTTATCCTTATGAATTACATCAAGAAGGAGGCCATGAACATCCTAGAATTTATTGCGTTGGAGACTTTACAGGTAAGGCAATTGAAGAAACACTTGTAGAAGTTGTAAAAGCAGATCCGAACATCACAATCCTAGAACAACACTCAGCAATCAACTTAATTACAAATGAAAAGTGCTTAGGCGCTTACGTCTTAAATAGGGAAACTGAAGAAATCGTCACAATCCAAGCGAAGAAAACTTTCTTAGCAACAGGAGGGGCAGGAAGGGTTTTTCAATACACAAGTAACCCTCAAAATGCAACTGGCGATGGAATTGCAATGGCTTACAAAGCAGGTGCAAGAATCGCTAACATGGAATTCGTCCAATTCCACCCTAGCGTACTCTACGAAGAAAACCCTAAAGACCCTTCAGAAAAAAGATTCTTATTAACTGAGGCTTTAAGAGGAGCAAAAATGGGTGGAATCTTAACAAATGATAAAGAATCATTAGAAGATTTCGTGCTTAATTATAACCAAGAAGGATCACATTCAACAAGAGATATCGTTGCAAGAGCAATCGATACTGAAATGAAAACAAAAGGACTAAAGAATGTTTGGCTTAATGTAACGCCAGTTGTTACTGGCAAAAGCGAAGAATACATTAAAGAACATTTTCCAAAAATTTATGAGAAATGCTTAGAAAAAGGTATTGATATAACTAAAGAAGCAGCTCCAGTTGTTCCTGCAGCACATTATACTTGCGGAGGAGTCTTAGTTAATGAACATGGAGAAACAGACATTCCTAATTTATATGCAATAGGTGAAGTTTCATACACAGGACTAATGGGTGCAAATAGACTTGCTTCAAACTCATTAACAGAAGGAGCACTTTATGGAAGACTTGCTGTAGAACACGCATTAGAAACAGCAGATAATGAAGAATATCAAACAATTGCAGATTGGGAAACTAGTCAAATTAAAGAAAACATTGATGTTGCAACTAGAAACCAGTTTTGGGATACAACAAGACAAATAATGAGCAATATGTGTGGAATTGACAGAACTGCAGAGCGATTAAGTCTAGCATCAACTACAATTGATGCATTGGCTGACGCCGCAAATGAATTTTACTGGAATCACTTTCCAACAGCTGAAATCATTGAATTAAGAAATATAACACAAGTTGCAAAACTAATAGTTGATTCAGCAAAACAACGAAAAGAAAGCAGGGGCGGACATTACCGTTCAGACTTTCCAGAAATGAATGAAGATTACAATACAATAACAATAATTCAAAAAGAATTATTAAACTAAAGTCTCGGAGAGATTTAAGTAACAATTGTACAGAAGGAGGCATAAAAAAATGGATGAGAAACAATTAGTAAAAGAAATTAAAAGGTTAAAAAAAGAAAAAAACGCAATTATTCTAGTGCATAATTATCAAAGACCAGAAATCTACCAAGTAGCAGATTTACTAGGAGATTCTTTAGAATTAGCAAAGAAAGCAGCTGAAACTGATAAAGACACAATAGTTTTTTGTGGAGTTCATTTTATGGCTGAAACAGCCAAATTATTGAATCCTTCAAAGAAAGTTTTACTGCCTGAAATCAACGCAGGATGTCCAATGGCAGACATGGTAAAACCTGAAGATGTAGCTAGAATGAGAAAGGAACATCCAAAAGCAGTTGTTGCTTGCTACATTAATACTACTGCTGAAACAAAAGCATTATGTGATATCTGTGTAACTTCAGCAAATGCAGTAGACGTAATTAACTCACTTGATGCAGATGAAGTAATTTTTGTTCCAGACATGAACTTGGGAAATTATGTTCAAAAGTTTACAAAGAAAAAAATGATTCCTTTCCAAGGATATTGTCACGTACACCATTCATTTGATGAAGAAAAATTAAAACTTGCAAAAGAAAAATATCCTAAAGCAGTTGTAATAGCTCATCCTGAATGTCCTGAATTTATTTTAAAACATGCAGACGAAATTAGGTCCACTTCAGGCATGATTACTGCAGCAAGAGATAGTGACGCTCAAGAATTTTTAATTGCAACAGAACTTGGAATGATTGAAAGATTAAAACTTGAAGTTCCTGAAAAAACCTTTTATTCAGCAGGAGCTATAAGAGTTTGTCCTAACATGAAAAAGACTTTTTTAGAATCAGTCTACAAAGCATTAAGAGATGATCAATACGAGATTGAAGTTCCAGAAGCAATTGCAACAAAAGCAGTTGAATGTGTTAACAGAATGATGAAGGTGAAATAAAATGTTTGAACAAACAGCAGGAATGAGAATAGATATGACCAATCAAGTTTATGATCAAAGTTGGCAATTAGAATTAAATGTTTCTGCACCAAAAAAGCCATTTGTTGATTATACAACCAGAGTTACTAACTTCATCAATACAATGTTAGAAAATGATATTGGTGAAGGCGACTTAACAACTAAACTTGTTACAAATCCAAATCAGGAAGCTACAGCAATTATTAGCACTGAAGAAAATGGCGTTGTTGCAGGAATTGAAGAAGTAGTTAATTACTATGAAACTCATGGTGTTAAAGCCGTTCCTAAAGCAGAAGACGGAGATGTAGTTGAAAAAAATCAAGAACTAATTTATCTTGAAGGTAAAGCACAATCTTTGTTAACACTTGAGCGAGTTGGGTTAAATATTATTAGACGAATGAGTGGCATTGCAACTTTAACAAGAGAATATGTTAATTTGTTAGAACCTTATAATACTCAGGTTGCAGGAACTAGAAAGACTAACTCTGAAGAATTATTGGAGAAAAAAGCAATCTATCATGGAGGAGGATTAACTCATCGTTTAGGTTTAGACCAGCACATTATGATTAAGGATTGTCATTTAGATTTAATTGCTGCAGAAGGATATGAGCATCCAATTACTGAAGCAGTAAACAGAGCTGAAGAAGTTCATTATAACACAATTGAAGTCGAGGTTAAAAATATTGGTGAAGCTGTTGAAGCTGCAAAAGCCATTTATTCAGGGTTTGATATTGATAAACGATATGTTATAATGCTTGATAATATGCAACCAATTGAAATTACAGATACTCTTGAAGCACTTGGTAATTTGACCAGAGGAATTATCTTTGAAGCATCTGGCGGAATTAATCTTGATACTGCAGAAAGTTATGCTAAAACTGGAGTAGATGTTGTTTCTACCAGTCAAATTACTGAACGAGCTATGCCTTTGAATATACATCAGAAGATAAAAATTAAATAAAAAAATAAAAAAAATTATTTATTCAAAAAGATTAGTTGGTGCAACACTTGTTCCTGCATCCGCTTCAAACATATCTCTGGTTTCAAATCCGAATATTCCGGCCATTATATTTGAAGGAAATTTTCTAACTTTCAAATTATAATTTTTTACAGCTTTATTGAAAATATCTCTTTCAACTTTAATTCGGTTTTCAGTTCCAGCTAATTCATCTTGAAGTGATAAGAAATTTTCTGTAGCTTTTAATTCAGGGTATCTTTCTACATTAATATTTAATCCAGAAAATCCTGCTACTGCACTTTCAACTTGCATAGATGCTGCACTTACTTCTGCAGGTGTACTTGCTGATGCCATTGCTTGTTGTGCTGCAACTGCACTTGTTCTTACTGCAGCGATTTGAGTGTGTGTTTCTTGTTCAAATTCTACTGCTGCTTGTACCGTGTCAACTAGATTTGGAATCAAATCTGCTCGTCTTTGATATGCTGTTTGTACGTTAGCCCATTTTTCATCAACAGTTTCATCAACTGTGATTAAACCATTGTACGAACCAATAACCATCAATATCAGCAAAGCTGCTACTCCTAGTACAATCCATAAAGTTCGATTATTTTTTTTTGCCATTTTAATTCATCTCCTGTGAAATTAAATCTCAAAATTTTTTAAATTTTGTTGTTTGGTTTCACCTTTAATTTGTTCTTTTTTAAAGTCCCAAAAGCTTTGTTTTTGACTGCCTTTTTACCAAGTTCTGATAATTTATTAATTTCTCCATCATCAAGCCACATGCCTTGACAAAATGGACAAACATCAATCACTATTTTATTTTTTTCTATTTTATCCAATTTTGAAGAACATCTTGGACAGGTTAAATCATTATCATCCGATATTAATAATCTTTTCCCTAAGAAAATCCAAGATAGTTTTTGTTTGAGTTTACTTGTACCTGTTTCTTTTATTTCTGACATTTTACCATCCTCCTCCGGCTCCGCCGCCGCCAAAACCACCGCCACCAAAGCCACCAAAGCTTCCACCGCCACCAAATCCTCCTCGTCCGCCTCTTAACATTGAGGACGCAAGCATAGCAGCAAAGAAAAGATTTCCATTATCTTTTCTTGTTCCGTGTTTTCCTTGACCTTTTGCAGCAATTGATCTTATCATTGACATTATAAAAAATACTATTAAAAATATTAATCCAGGACTAATACCTGGTTGTGTTCTTGGTGTTGGAATTGCAACTTTATTTGTTAATTCGACTTGTAATTCATTTGCAATTTCATTTATTGCAGCCATACTACCTTCAAAATAAGATTCTTCTTTAAAATACGGAACTAATAATTCTCGCCCAATCCTACCAACTTTTGCATCGTTAAAAATAGGCTCTAAACCTCTTCCAACATTAAACCAGTATGCTCTGTCTTCAACTGCAATTAATAATAATAAACCGTTGTTTGTTTCTGAATTACCTAAGTTTTCATTAGAAATTTCTTGAGCAAACATTTGAATATCATAACCATCTAATGATTTGATAGTTACAATTGAAACTTCAGCTATTTTTGAATTATAAATATTTAATAATGAACTGCTCAACAGTTCTTCTTGTGCATCAGAAAAGATATTCCCATAATCATTCACTAAATAAGTTATTTTTATTTCTGAAGGAGATTCGGCAATAGTTAAAGGTATAACTAATAATAAAATTGTTAATAGAACTAAATATTTTGTTCTCATAAAGAAGAGTGCAGAAAGCATAATATAAAAAACTATTGAATATTGTTTTTTTTTCAAAAAGTTATTAAACAAACTCGCGTCACTTTTTAGTTATGAGTTCAGATTTAGATTACATAACAGTTCTTGAAGCTTTACAAAGCATTCCTTTTAATGTTGGAAAGAAATTGTTATCAGATGTTTTAAGAGGAGATGATAAGAACGAGTCTGTTAAAAAGAATTTTTTGAATCGTTTAGATACTTTTGGAACTCTCGCGTATGAACCTCATGAAATCAATGCCATAGTTGATAGATTAATATTAAATGGTTTAATTAAATCTGTTTCTTTGCCTGGAAAATCTTTTTGGAAGGTTTTAGAGCTTACTCCTAAAGGCAGAGAAGAAATTCTTAATCCTACTTTACATAAGAAAAAGCTTTCAAATCATGTTAAACATTATGAAACTAATATTACTGATAAAGATAGAACAGTATTTTCTGCTCTTGAGTCATTTTTGTCTAAATTTAATGATGGTCAGAAAAAAGCAATTATTAGTTCTAATAAACACATTTTGTGTATTGCAGGTGCAGGTTCAGGAAAAACTACTGTTTTAACAAAGAGAATCGAGTTTTTAACAAAGTATAAATCAGTTAATCCTTCAAAAGTTTTAGCAATTACTTTTACTAGAAAAGCTCGTCAAGAAATGATGGCTCGTATTGGAAAGTTTGATCCTTTAGGAAAAATTAGAGTTGAAACTTTTAATTCGTTCTGTGAAAAAATATTGCAAAAACATAATGATTTGGTTTATGGCAAAAAAGTTCGAGTATTAGCCTATAGAGAAAAATTTTCTGTTATTAATAAAGCACTTGCTTCATTAAATACTAATATGAAACGAGCTGTTGCTTCATACTTTACAACTCAGCAAAGAAGTGGCCGGTCTGATGAACAATTAGCAAGTATTTTCATGAACGATTGTTTTTTTATTAGAGATTATTTTAAATTTAAGAATTTGCCTTTATCTTCAAAATTATTTGAAGGTGCAGATTATAAAAACAAACCAAGCGCAGAATTAGTTTATCATGTTTCTAAATATATTGAGGAATTTATGAATGAAGAAGGATTGCGAGATTTTGCAGATCAATTATTAGATACTATGAATCTGTTTAGAGTCCATCCTGAGTTAATTCCAAAGTTCGAACATATTTTAATTGATGAATACCAAGATGTTAATTCTACTCAAATAGAATTTGTTGATATGTTAAATGTTTCAAATGTTTTTGCAGTTGGTGACCCTCGTCAATCAATCTTTGGATGGAGAGGCTCAGACATTAAATATATTTTAGGTTTTGAAGAAAAGTATGAAGGTTGTGAAGTTGTATCTTTAGTTATGAACTATCGTTCTACAAAAGCAATTGTTGACTTAATGAATTCTGCAATTAAATCTTTAGGAATGAATGATTTAGAAAGCAGTTTTGAAGGTGAACGAGAATTGTCGTTGTTAAAATTTAGTTCTGAATATTCTGAATTTAATCATGTTGTTGAAGAAATTAAAAAATCAACTGTTCCTAGAAAAGAAATATTTGTTTTAGCTAGAACCAATAAACAATTAAATGAATTATCCAATATGTTAAAGAATAATTTGATTGATCATGTTGTTAAAAGCGATGAGATGAAGTCTTCAATTCTTGCTGGAGCAAATCAAGTAACTCTTGCCACAATTCATGCAATTAAAGGTTTAGAAGCAGACTTAGTTTATGTTGTTGGTTGTAATGGTTCAAACTTTCCATGTAAAGGAAGCGAACATCCAATAATCGATCTTGTTAAAGTTGATGAATATGATAAAGAAGAAGAGGAAAAAAGATTGTTTTATGTTGCAATTTCACGAGCTCGAAAGAAATTATGTTTATCTTATTCTGGAACTAGAGCTACAATGTTTATTACTGAAGAAATGCTGAAAATGTTAAAAGAAGAAAACAAAGTGATGACTGAAGACGAAGAAGGTTCTACTAAAGGGTTAGAAAGAAGATTAAAGGACTGGCGGTTGATGAAAGCAAAAGAGTTAGGAGTACCTGCTTACACAATCATGCACGACAAAACGATTATAGACATTCGAATGAAATTACCTCAGAGTTTACGAGAGTTAGAAGAAGTTTATGGCTTTGGACCAACTAAAATCATGAGGTATGGTGAAGAAGTATTGGGGCTTATTATTGGTTGAATAATTTCTACAATAATTAAAGATCATAAAAATAATAACTTCAAATTTATATTTCAAAGTTAATGTTCTATTTTTGATACTTTTTTCTTATCTCATCAACTGTTTTGATTGTATTTGGTTGTGCCATCAAGAATACTATATAAGAATATGCCATTGAGTGATATATTACTGCAAATTCTTTTTCATTACATTTGTTTGAAAGTTTTGGTCCTTCATCAAAGTATATTTTATTCCATAAGTGATTAATTTCTGTAAATTCTTTAGTATTACTTTTGTGATACATTTTATAAAATAATTCATATAATTTTCCTGATTTTTCATATAGCGAAATTACTTCTTTGTTTATTTTTTCATCAGATTTTATTTTGTTTAACTTTTGATAAAGAAAATAATTATCATAGTTTGTTATAACTAGTCTTTCTAATAATAAATCTGCAAAAACCTCTTCTATTCTTGAAATTAATGCTTGTTTATGTATTGCTCTTCTACAAAACAAAGAGAATCTTCTAGTATCAGATATTAATTGGTCCAGTAGTTTTTGATTATCAAATTTATTCTTTATTATATCTTCTAATACAACTGTGTGAGTATACTTTATTATGTTTAATAATCGATCCATGATGGTTTTTACTTCTTTAATTGTTGGGTGTGCTGTTTCTGCAATTTTGCAATAGTTATCTTTTTGTTTAACAATTTCAAAACCATTCAGATTAGATACTATTTCTTGTATTATATTCATTGCATCTTTATCTTCAAAAGTTATTTCTAAGATATCATCGCCTCGAAGATAATGATTTTCTATATTTATCCTGTAATAATGATCTATTCCTTTTTTTAAGTGTAAAGAAACTTTTTTTGATTCAGATATATTATCAGTTGTAATTTTTAATCCTTCTTCGTCTTCTAAAATTTCAACTTCATCAGATCCTTCAAGACTATGATCTCTAATCCATTTAATTGGGAGAGTAACTGTGTATGCAGTTTTTTGTCGGGTAATTTTTCGTTTCATAGACAAGTATAAGTTTAACTCATTTATAAAGTTTTCCCGGGATATATAGGAAATATAATGGAATCATATATATTATTATGAATAACCACTATATTGTGATTAAAAATGAAAGAAAAATTAACAAAAACATTAACTAAAGGAGATCTTGAAGTAAATTGGGGTTTCAAAGAAAAATTATTTGTCGGATCTTTTTTTACACCTCAGATTATGTCTTTTTTAACAGGCGTAGGAGTTGCACTCAATGAAGAAAATGGTCCTGTAGGATTAGAAAATATGGTTTACTTATCAGTTCCTGTCATAGGTGGAATTGTAGCTGCACTTGGAACAGGTGTTGTTGCAATACCGTTAGGATATGCTTCGCATTCCTCTCCTTCAGATATAATAAAACCAATGGCTTTTATGGGCGGTGTTTATACTGCAACATCTTGTGTCGCATTAGGACTAGGGTACGGAATAGTTAAAGGAATTAAATATTTGTGAAAAAAATAGTTTAGTTCATTCTGAGCATTCAATCTCGTTCTACCACACTTATATACTACAAAACCACAATCTTTATATAGACTAAGTGTTTAACTAACACTAAGATAATAAACGCAACACTTATTCTTACGAAAGACTAAGTGTAAAACAAACAATAACTAAACAAAGAAAATGACAAACATAACAACAAACGAAGAACTAAGAGACCTAGGAACTGTTCATGGTAAAGAAGGCAACTTCGCAGTTCTAATGGTGAACCAAGAGGTACAATTCGTACAAATATAGGTGATTAAAACGAGAATACAAACATATAGCGTAATTGCAGGAAGCACAGCATGCAATGCTAAATGCCCATACTGTGTTTCAAGAATGACACCAAAAGTTGGACTCGACTATAAAATCAGCGAGCCAAACTGGCGAAACTTTGAGAAAGGATGCGAATATGCAAAAGACAGTGGAGTCTCAACAGTTTTAATCACAGGTAAAGGCGAGCCAACATTATTCCCTGATCAAATATCAGATTATTTAACTCATTTAGAGAATTACAAGTTCCCATTCATCGAAATGCAAACAAACGGTATAACATTAGCCAAACAACAAGAGAAAATGAAACCATACCTAAAAGACTGGTATGACAAGGGACTTACAACATTTGCAATCTCAATGGTTCATTACGATTCAAAGAAGAACAAAGAAATCTACGAACCTACTGCAAAAGAACACTACGAACTTGAAGATTTAATCAAAAACCTACATGATGAAGGATTCTCAGTAAGATTAACAAATGTAATGGTTAAAGATTACATAGACAATCTTGAAGGAGTTTTAGATTTAATCAACTTTGCAAAAGAAAACAAAGTCGAACAATTAACAGTAAGGTCAGTTGAATCACCAAACGAAGCAGAAGATGCAAGCGTAAAAGAATGGGCTGACGAAAGAAAAATAGAACAAGAAAAAGTTGACGAAATTAGAGATTTCTTAGACGAAAACGGAACCAGACTTCTAGAATTAGTTCATGGAGCAATTGTTTATGATTACGAAGGACAAAATATCTGTGTTAGCAACTGTCTAACAATGGATCCAAACGAAGAGCGAATCAGACAATTAATTTTCTTCCCAGACGGACATTTAAGATATGACTGGGCACATGAGGGGGCAATAATACTATGAGACGAATAAAATTAGCAAGAATGAACCCAGAACAAGTTGCCAATGAAATTGGAGATTTCATCATTAACTACACATTCGGCTCAAAAGGAGGAGTAATGGGTTTGTCAGGAGGCGTTGATTCAACAACTGTTGCAGCATTAACAAAAAAAGCTTTTGACAGATATAATCAACACAACAAAAACCAACTAGAACTTGTTGGATACATGCTTCCTTCAGGAGTTAATAATAAAGAAGATACTAAAGACGGAGTTTA
This sequence comes from Candidatus Woesearchaeota archaeon, assembly GCA_937912225.1. Classification (GTDB taxonomy): domain Archaea; phylum Nanobdellota; class Nanobdellia; order Woesearchaeales; genus JAHIUF01. The sequence continues at coordinate 18,726 of CALDOJ010000034.1, forward strand.
TGTTGCAAACAAATTAGGCATCAGATATGAAATACAAAACATCGATGCAATCGTTAATTCTTACAAAACTACTAATCCCAAAACACTAGAAAATAATTTTCACAAAGGAAATCTAATGTCTGAAGTTCGAGCTTCAATTCTACACAGAAAAGCGGCAACTGAAGGAAAATCAGTAATTGGAACTGGTAATAAAGATGAAGATTTTGGAATTGGTTATTACACTTTATTTGGAGATGGTGCAGTTCATATGAGCCCAATCGGTAACTTACCAAAAAGATTAGTTAGAGAAATGGCAGCATACCTGGGATTTACAGAATTAGCTAACAGAATTCCAACTGCAGGTCTAGAACCAGATCAAACTGACTTCAAAGATTTAGGTTACAGCTACGACGTTGTAGAACTAATCACTGAAGGAATAAATCAAGGATTCGAATATAACCAATTAATCAATCATGAACAAGTAATTCCATTAGTAAACAAAGAACTGGAGGCATACGAAAAAATGTACGAAACAAGAAAATTTAACTCTGTAGAAGACGTTGTAAATGACATATACAACAGACACGATTTAGCAAACATCAAAGCAAATATCATCAACCCACCAATTGCAGAAATAACATTAGAATACAGGTAAATAAAATGCGACCCCAAACAAAAATAGAATTTTTGAAAATTCATAATTTCAAAAAGGTGAAACCATGAATCAACCATACCCACTACCAGCAACAGACGTAATAATAGAATACAAAAATTGTGTTAAAGAAGGAATTGTATTAATTACTAGAAAATATAATTCTAAAGGCAAAATTGCTTTACCTGGTGGACATGCAGAGCTTGGATTAACACTCGAAGATAACGCGGTAAAAGAAGCTAAAGAAGAAACTGGACTAGATGTAATAATTCAAAATCCAAACAGACCTTGGGTTTATTCTGATGGAAATAGAGATCCTCGAGGCCATTACATCAGCAATACTTACATCGCAACTGGAACCGGAACAATACAAGCAGGTGACGATGCTGCAACTGCAACTCTTTACAGTTTAGATGAAGTTGTTAATCTGCTTGATAAAAATAAATTTGCATTCGATCATGAAGATATTGTAAAAGATTATCTAAGACATAGGAGGGTTCTATAAAATGAGTTTAGGAAGGACAGGTTTTATTGGAAGATTCAAACCATTACATTTGGGAGCTGCTTTAGCACTTGAAACATTATGCCAACAATCAGATCACGTAATTATTGGTATTGGCAGTTCTAATAAATATAATGCTCGAAGTCCTTTTACAGCCGAAGAATCTGAAGATATGATTAATGCTGTTTTAGCAGAATATTCTAATTATGAAATTGTTAAAATCCCTGATTTTGCTCAAGAAGCGAAATATAGCGATGGTAATAAATGGAAAAGTTATATGATTCAAGAATTTGGAACGCTCGATCATTTCGTTTCAGGAAATACTTATGTTTCAGATTTATTGTCAACTCATTACGATGTTATTCATCCCGCTTCTTTAATTCCTCCAGATGAACAAATTCCAATTAGAGCAACAGAAGTTAGAATTAAAATGGCTCAAAACACTGTTTGGCAATCATTAGTTCCTGAAATAGTTGTTGATTATTTAGAGAATAACAATCTTGTTGAAAGGTTTAGAAATGAGTTTGGTTTAGAAACACTTACTCACTTAATCAACCATCCAGATTATCTTACTGATGAGAGTACTTTAGCAGAAAAATTACATACAACGGAGACATAAAATGAGTTTACTAGGTAATTATGAAATCATAAAAGAAATCGCCGAAGGAGGTTTTAGTAGAATATTCCAAGGCAGACATACAATTCTTAACGAGTATGCTTGTCTTAAACAAAATAAAGAAGCAACAAAAGATGATGTTGCTTTACTAGAGCTTGAAGCTAAACTTTTATGGAACCTTTCAGAACATCATTCTATTCCTTCAACAAAAGATTTTTTCAGACTTGGAAAACATAATTGTGTTATGGTGATGGATTATATTGAAGGTAAAACTATCGATCAAACTATTCCAGATGGCTCCCAAATGCATCCTGAAGAAGCTTGTTGGATTACTGAGCGATTACTCGGAGCATTATATTATGTTCATTATAATGGTGTTATTCATTCAGATATTAAACCTCAAAATGTAATTATCGAACCAAAAAAACACGATATTAAACTAATAGATTTTGGACTTGCAACATTCAAACCAACTAGTGGTTCTAGACCTGTTGGTTACACAGCACAATATGCTGCCCCCGAAGTTTTAGATATGAAACCACCAATTCCTGAAAGTGATTTATATGGTGCAGGCATCATCATGTTATATGCGCTAGGTGGAGATATTCCAACAAAATCTTTTCCAAAAAATACTCCAAAACCAATAGTTGAATTTTGCAATCCATTACTCAGATATGATCCTAAAGATAGACCTAATTGGGATAAAATAAATTTAATTGAAGAGCTGTCAGACGTTAGATACGAGGTTTTCGGAAGAAGACATTGTTCTGAATAAAAAACGTATGACTGAGATTTGAGCTAGCGATAGCTCTACAATAAAAAACTAGTAGGAGGAGATAAAATGTACGGATGGGGTTCAGACACCACCAGTTGGAAAGGACCTAAGAAATACGAGTATGATTCTGCAAGGAGTCCATACTTGGATAAATTAGGATCTTCTTCCAAAGCAAAAGGTCCGAGAAGTTATATGTCTCGAAGTTCACCAGATATGGATTTGGTAAACCCTCGAGGCAAAAATATTACCAGCGATAGTGAAAACCCTATTATTTTAGGTGTTGATGTGACTGGTTCTATGGCTACTTGGCCGGCAGAGATTTTTGATAGGTTGCCATTGTTCTACCAAACACTTTCCCAGTATCGGAAAGATGTAGAAATTAGTTTTGCAGCCATCGGAGACGCATACTGCGATAGTTACCCAATACAAGTTACGGATTTCACAAAGGAACTGGACTTGGAAAAAAAGCTAAATGCTTTATGCCCTGAAGGAGGCGGCGGAGGACAAGTTAGCGAGACTTACGAATTATTTGGACATTTTCTGTTAAATCATTGTGAGACTCCAAATGCTAAAACTCCATTCTTATTTTTATTTGGAGATGAAAAGTTCTACGACACCGTGAATCCAGATCAAATAGAACATTATATTGGTGATAAAGTGCAATCTGCACCTAATTCTAATGAGGTTTGGAAAGGGCTAATGCAAAAGTTCAATGTTTACTTGTTACATAAACCATACGGTTATGGTGATAGTTCAAGTGTTGACAAAGAAGTAGTTGATCATTGGGCTAAAGCAATTGGTAGACAACGAATAATTGAGCTTCCTAGCAAGGAAAGAGCTGTTGATATTGCAATGGGAATTGTTGCAAAGCACTGGGGTAAATTCTCTGATTTTGGAGATAACTTGAGTGCAAGACAAGATTCTAGTTCTTCAGCTCCAGTGTATGATTCATTGAGGATGATAGATGACCCTTCAACGTCAAATCATTCTGTAGTGACGAGAAAAGCTAGTGGAGACAAAACTACATCATTAAGCGAAATGTTTGATGATGCTAAAAAACCATGAAGATGTTCAAAAAAATATTTTCAGGGTGCCAGAAAAATAAAGTTTTTCTGAGCATAAGTGAGGTAAATGAAAATGGGAGATGAAATTGCAGATAGGGTTGCAGAAGCAAATTATTCCATAGTTACAACTACTAGAGCCAAATATTTTGGAGAAGTAGTGCCTAATGGTGGAAAAGGAATAACTATAAATTCTGCGTATGAAGTGCAAGGTGAAAAAGAACCGCAGGCAGTTGCAATGGGTTTTATTAGAGGCAAACTCTATGGCGAAAACAAGAAAATCGAATTATCGGATGCTCTTGTTGAGTCCGTAACAGATGCTTTAGATGAGACTCGAATTTTGAAGACTTATGAAGCATTGCTACCTGAAGCAGAGAAACGAGCTCTTGGAATTATGACTTTCAAAGCGCTTGAAGACTTGCTTTCGAAATAATTTTTTGAGGGGCTTTTCGCCCTTCTTTTTATTTTAAAATGAAACTGAACATATTTAAAAAGGAAAACAAAGGTGAACTAAAAATGAAACATATAACAACAAAGATTTTAACTAAACCTAAAGCAATAGTTACAATACCTCCATACGCTCCTTTCATCCACGAAGTATTACAGCACGAAGCTGTTTCTGGAATTAGATTAAATACTGTTATGCCAATTACTGAACCTTTAGAAGATGTTGTTGATAGATTAAATTCTGAAGCTTTAAGATATGGTAAAGAATTATGGGTTGATTTAAAATGTCGACAGTTAAGAGTTAAAACTTATGGCGTCCCCCCATTTACAGAAATCGAACTAACTCACAATATTAATGTTCGAACTCCTATTACCGCTTATTTTTCTGATGGTAAAGAATCTGCCACTGTTTTAAGAGTTGATAAGAATCGATTAATAATGCAAGAAGGTCCTGGTAGAGTTGTTGGGCCTGGCGAATCAGTTAATATTCCTGATTACTCTTTGCGTATTGAAGGTTTCTTTACGAATACTGATAAAGCCTATATTGAAGCTGGCAAACAAATTGGTTTTCATAATTATATGCTTTCATTTATTGAAGATAAAAATGATAAATCTGAACTGTTAAAGCTTGACCCTAAGGCAATAATCGTTGAAAAAATTGAATCATTGAGAGGAATGGATTATGTTGTTAATGATTGGGATGGCTCAACAAATTTAATGACTGCAAGAGGAGATTTATATTTAGAATTAAAAATGCCTCATAAAATTGTTCAAGCTCAAGAAACCGTTATTAAAAAAAATCCTGCTGCGATTGTTGCATCAAGAATATTTAGTTCACTTGCTTATAATCTTGAACCTAGTTGTGAAGATATTGGCGATGTTGAAAACTTGTTAAGAACAGGTTACAAAACTTTGATGTTTGGCGACGATATTTGTATGAAGCGAGAATCAATTATTAGTGGTTTAAATTTGTTTGAAACTATGAGTCGGAGGTATGAGAGATAAAAATGGTTTACAAAAAAGATCAATACATCGGAACTTTACTTGGTTGTGCTATTGGAGATTCTCTTGGCATGCCTGTAGAGACTTGGAAGCCTGAACAAATTCGAAAGTATCATGGTAGAATTGAACGTCTTGTTGCACCAATCCCTCCCACTGATAAAGATGGTAAAGTTGTTTCTAAAGATGAGTATGGGAAGATTCGTCCAATTAGAGATTTTAAGAAAGGAGAATACACTGATGATACTATCCTAACTCTTGCTTTAGCCGAATCAATTATTGAAATGAAAGGTTTAGATTTAAATCATATTGCAAAAACTCAATTAGAAGCTTTTCAAGCTAGAAGACAAAATGGCGGTTTTGGTTGGACTACTAAGACTGCTTTTGAAAAATTAGAACAAAGTGAAAGTCCTTTAACAACTGGTTTACATGAAGGAATTGGTAATGCTCCTCCTATGAAAATGTCTCCAATTGGTTTGTACATGGATTCAACTGGTGATGTTGATGGAGGCATTGAATATGCAAGACGAATTTCAGAAATGAGCCATCTTGATCCACGAGCAGTTGCTGCAGGTATTTTGCAAGCACGAATGATCTATGAATTACTACAAGATAATTATACATCTCAATATAGCGATAAATTTATGGAGAAAATCATGAATCAAGTTAAAGAACATGAATTAAAATTAACTAGCAAAAATAGTTTTATTGAAGAAGGAAGACTTCAAGATAAATTACAATGGATTAATTCTCATAAATATGCGCCCGATGCTGAAGCTTATGAAATTCTTGGTAATTCTAGTAAATCTCACGAATCTTATCCTTTCACAATTTTCATGTTTCAAAAGTATTGGAACGAACCAATAACCGGGTTGTTAGAAACTATTAATTACGGAGGAGATTGTGATACAACTGGTGCAATGTTTGGAGCTCTTGCTGGTGCAAAGCATGGAATGTTTTTCTCCAAAGATTGGATTCGTGATTTAAAAGATTCGGATACAATTATTGAAGTGGCAGACAAATTTTACAACACAAAATTATATAAAGTTTTGAGGTTTCCAAAATGATGCCTATGAATAATAACAGCAGAATTCTGATCATATCAAAAACTACTGAATTAGAAGCATATGAAATGATACATGGTGCAACTGTAGAAGAATATCTTGAAAGAACTAATAAAAACATTTTAGATCTTGAACGAAGAAGAGATAGACATAATGAAAGTTTAGAAATGATTAGAGATGCTTTTGAAAGCAGAGGCGTAAGACCCGCAGTTTTTAGAAATCAAAGTATTACTAAAAGAGATTTACAACAAGACTGGGATTTCATTATACCTGTTGGTGGTGATGGAACTTACATGGACGCTGCAAGATATATTCTTGATGATACACCTTTATTTGGAATTAAATCAAATCCTTATTCTGCAGGAGGACATTATAACACTCATTTTTCAAATGCAGAAGAACATATTGCAAGATTATTTTCTGGCGATTTTAGTTTGGAACAAAGAACGCGTATTGAAGGTCGAGTAAAAAATGGTTATAACATTGTTGATTTAGCTTTAAACGAAATCATGGTGGGCGATAAAAATACTGCTGGTTTTGCAAAAGCAGACATACATATTAATGGCGAAGTTTATAGGACTGGTTCTTCAGGTGTTGTTGTTGCAACCTATAAAGGTTCTACTGGGTGGGCATATAAAATACCAATCATAGAAGCAGATAATGAGCGACTTAATCCTATCAAAGAAGCTTTAAGAACTGCAGGATTAGAAGACGAAGCTAATAAAATTAGAATTGTTTCTGAAGATGCAGAATTTAAAGATGGAGAAGAAAATATTATAAGATATAAAGTTCGCGAAACAGGTCATGAAGGCTCAGGCATCGGTCATGATTATGGAATTTTAAAACCAGGAGAAGAAATGACAATTGTTTCTAAAATGTTTTCAGGCGGTAGTGCTATTTTTGACGGAAATAAAGAAACCATGTCAAGACACAGAGTTTATGACTTGCCTCTAAGTTCTGAAATAAAAATAAGAATTTCTGATAAACCATTATATGTTGTGCAGTTTGATTAGAAAATAACACTAGCTCATTTTAGAATTGTAAAATCAATATCTGCTTTTTCACAAAAGTCGTGGTGGTTTTTATATAACCAAGTATTAACATTATTATTCTGTTGATTATTAAATAAAATATTAGAAGTAACTTCTCTTAGCATATCAACTTTTTCTTGGTCGTCTGCGTTTTCAAATTGACTTATGAATTTTGTTGTACTATGATAATTTCTTAATGATTCGTTCCAAGATAATCTTGGCTGTAATTCATGTATAATTGCATCATCAGTTGATGGATAAACCATGAACTCTGCTAGTTCAGGACTTAAATTTGCAACATATTGTCTTCTTACATCTGAATTAAGAACTCTTTCAAAATAATTTTTTGATTTGTCTAAGTTGTTTAATAAAGTTTTAAACTCCAGATGATTGCCATTATTAGAATCTGCTCCTGCTCTAACTGCTGTTTCATATAATTCATTTAAATTCTTTATTCTTCGTTCTAGAATTGAAGGACTTGCATCATAAAATCCTAAATCGACAAGTTCGATTAAAGTTTTTTGATGTTCGTTCCCATTAAGAACTTCAAGCTCTTTAGGACTTGCATCAACAAATGGATTCATTCCGAAATAAACAACTGCGTTCTTTGCTTTTTTTGTTGAATATAAATAAAATAAAGTACTATCTTCAGTTCTTATAACACAAGAATTTGTTGAAGCTGAAAACACTTTTGTATCTGGAACTTCATACCTTGATAATGAACCAAGCTTTTTTCGTAGTTTCATTGCTTTAGTTGCTAAATCACTAATTTTACTCGGGTTTAATAACGCATTTTTAGGATTGGATTTTAATTGTTCTAATAACTCAGTAATTTCTAAGAATTTATCAACTGTTCCTAAAGGAGTGTCTAAGACCATTGATAAATCATAAGCTCCTGTTTTAAATTTTTCAGGAAATAAATGTGCTTCAGTTAAATCAAGATTTCCTCTTTTACTAGTAACTGTTCCAACTAAACCTTCATGGATTCCAAAATCTCTAATTAATGTTTCACCGCTAGTATAAACATTTTCTATTAAAGGATTTAAATATGATCGAGTACTTGAAATGTGATCTGACATTAACTGTCGTAAAGATAAAAAAATAACTTTATTTTCTTTATCAGAATAATCAAATCCGCCTGAAATATCAATTGCTTTTGGCAAATTAGCATCAACTTTTACGTCTAAAATATCTGCTAAATGTTGTTTCTCATCTCCTTTAACAGAATAAAGAGAAGGCAGTTTTACTGTTAAAGATTTCTGTGGTAATAATGATGAGAATTCTAAAAAATCTTGCTCTAGCTGATTAGTATGCATTCCATCGCTGCCTTCAGCTATGGTTTTTAATCGCTGTAATCGCATAAGATCTTTTAATCCTTTCATGTTTATCTACCTATTTTGATCTTTTTCCATCTTTTTCAAGATTTTTCAAGAATCTTGTACTAGCATCATTAATTCTTGCTTCTTGAGATGCAGCAGTGATTTCAGTTCTTGTTTGAATATAATCATCAAATTTTCCAAGAACAATCTTATAAGTTATATTTTTCAATTGTTCATTTCGATAAGCCATATGTTTATCAAAAGTTGCACCTATTAAAGTATCTGGAAGATCATAATCACTTCCTAATGATCTTAATACGTGACCAACTTCACGATTGCTTAAAGGAGAATCTAATATGTATTGTCCTATCTCAGCCCATTGTTTATCTTTAATTGGAATTTCATCACTTCCTTTAGTAATTGTTCTTCGTGCTAATTCTGCAAAGTCAGTCGGGTCATCAAATCTTTTCATTTCAACAATTTCATCAAATAATCTGCTTTGAGTAGCATCATCAATTCCTTCAATATAATTAGCATCCATGATTGACATGAACTTTCCGTTTTTTGGAATCATAGTTCCATCAAACATTTTAAAGTAAATTCCTAAAGTGTTCTTCTGTTCAGCTGATAAATTAGGGTCATTTCTTGACTGAAAAATTGTATCTGCATCAGCCACATACATAACAACTGCTCCAGGGAATGCTTTAATTTGTTCGCCTAATGCAGCCAATTTATTAGATGTTTGATTTTGATAATGAGATGCGTAATCAGTAATACTGTGTGTCATAACCCATAAAGGTAAATTATTTTGTCTACAAAGATCTGCAAAAGACCTTAAGTAACCATGAGAAATAAAAGTTTTCCCACTTCCAGGTCCACCAAATGTGAATATTGTAGATGCTGGTTTATGAGGATTCATTTGTTTTTCTTGGTCATATGCAGATAATTTTTTCATATTCTCCCAAATAACAGATCCTAATTTTGGAGAACCGTCAAGATAAGTTCCCTCCCCACCTATTACATCTTCTTTTGTTATTGGCATAATTTTATCATCAATAACTACTTGATTGAACTTTCGACTAAAATCGTCTTTTGTTATTGAAAAATTACCATATCGAAGTTTTAAATCACTAACTTTATTTTTAGCAGCTATATCTTCAAAAGATTCCCAACTAAACTGATTTACCCACGAAGTAAATACTGCTTGTAATGTGTTTTTTAAATTGTCATCAGTTACTTCTTTTCCTTTATTCTGTTGTTGAGTAATAACTCTTGTCAAATCTTCTGTTGTCATAGTTGTTAATACAGAAGTTAAAGCATCTCGTTCTTTACTCGTTTCATATCTTGTTCCAAAAGCAAAAGTTTTGTCTATATCTGCTTTGTTTGTTCCTAATAATGCTAATCCAACATGACCAGCAAAGTTTAAAGCATATCTATTTGAAAAAAGTATTGCATCACTTGTTTGTTTTTCTAATTCATAAGTTGCTTTAGAAGCACTTTTAGATTGTGTTTCTCTAGCTTCAACAAATCCTTTTTGCGAATCTAATCTTCTTTCAAGTGTTATAACATCCATATCTTTTCTTAATTCTAAAGCCGCAGCTCTAAAAACACCAACTGATTTTTCAAATACTTCTAAATAATTTATTTGATCAACAGTGTTTCTTGTACCATTTGATAAAGAGTCGACAACTAAAGAATAAAGAGTATTTTCTTTTAGTAATCTTTGAGCAGGTTTTCTAACTCCACTAATTAATTCTTTAACATGATCTTGTTCCGAGATAATTTTTTCATTTAAATCAATTTCATTATTACTCATTTTTATACCTCTATAATTCTTATTTGTGTTCCTAACACTGAATCAGCCACTCTTGAAGAATATTTTGCAGGAGTTATAATCATTTCATCTCTCCAGTCTTCTCGATATATGACTTGTGCTAGTTCTTTTCCTTTTGTTTTATGATTAGGAGCGTAAGTGTATTGTCTTGAAAATCTTAAAAATCCTGCTTCCGGGTCTTCTTCTAATAATTCTTTTGTTATTGGTAATTGTGGAATTTCATTCGATCCTGTTTGATATTTTGTTTCAAAAGGACCTATTAAGGATTTTGATACATGAACTGGATGTAAACTTTCAAAGCCTTCATCTATTTTTTTTAAAACATACCATGCAGCTAAACTATCAGAATTAAATTTTAGTGCAGATCTTAACTGATTAGTTAATTGATATTCACCATTACTATCTTTTTCAATATGTGTTTCTCTAATATCCTGCCATAAATCTATAGTGTATGCTTGAAACATTCCAGATGCTAATGAATAATTTACGAACGAGATATTAAATTGAGTTTCTCCAGCGAATGATTTTAATTTTGTAATTGTAGGTTTCAAATCACTTGACTCCCAACCTAATAGAGTTGCATCTTTTAGTTGTTCAAGATAATTTATTCTCATAGCTTGTTTATGAATATCTTCAGCTACTCCGCCCACATTTCCAATTTCAACATCATCTTGTAATAATAATCTGTCAAGATTTTGAGCTAATTTTGTAAAAGAAGGTAATTTTTTTAGTTTGTCTGGTGCAGATTTTTTTAGTTTGTTTAAAGCTATAAAATCGAATTGCCAAGGTAAACCTGACGAAGCGTTTATGTTTGCTTCTTCAAAATACCCTTTATTCTTTGAAGGATCATCTTTAGAAGTTTGCCAATCTAACCATTGATATTCTTCTCTTACAGTTTGAACCATGTTTGAAAGAGTTTTATAAGTGTTAGTAAACTTTGGTAACCTTTGCCAATCCCAATCTTTTCTTTTTGCAAAGTCTTCCATAGTTTTGAAATGATCAGCTTCTTTTTCAAAAACTAAATTTTGAGCTAATACGCCTAGAAATTTATCTATTTGACTCAAGTAACGTGATTGTTCATCTCCTATTAATTTATGTTCTCTCACAACTCTTGTCATTTTTGCACCTCTTTAAAAATAAATTTAAAAAATGCTCAGCAGATAATCTGCTGGCATGCTCAAAACTAAAAATTTCTGAGCAAAAAATAAAAAATAACTTCACTGATGCGTTGCATAGTGAGGTTGTTCTGGAATAGCAGATAATCTTTGCTGGTTCTCTGCCCATTCCATCTTTTGATTGTTAAGGTCTTTCATAAAGCCTTGAACTTGTTGAGTTACAGCTTCTGCTTTATCAACATCATAGATAGGAGTTTTTAATAAATCAAAAACCTCTGCAGCTAAATGCGTAGTTAAATGTGCATTAGCTTCCATTAACTGTTGTGATTTAGCAGCAACTTCTACTAAAGTCTTTTTAATATCTAAAGCAGCAACACCGGCTGAAGCAATCTTTCCTTGTATTTTAAATACAGGAACCATATCTTCCATTGCGTGTTTATATTTAATTTCAAGTTCGCTCATTGAGTCTATCAAAGCATTGATAGCTACATAGTTTGCTTTTGAAGCAGCTGCAGCTCCTTTTGCTGATTGAACTCCTTCTGCCGAGTCTAATATTTCTCTTCTAATACTAGAAACTACTCCATCTGCAGATAATTTTCCATCCAGAACTCCATATTTCATGTCTAAGACTTGAGTCATTTCACTTGTCAATCTGTCTACAGATTTCAAATCACTTGATTCTTTTGCTACTTGTATTTGACTTTCATAATCAACAAGAACTGTTTCAATATCTTTTAGTTCTGTTTGTAATTTCTCAACTTCACTCTTTGCTTGTTCCATATCAGAAGAAGTATATAATCCATTTTTCAGACTATCAATTAATTTTTGATCAAGAGATTTCATATGAGCAACATTTTCAACTTGCATTGATTCTGCATTTGCTCTTCCATCAATTGCGTTTTGATATTGGTCTCCTAAGACTTCAGCTATACGATCAACCATGTATTCTAATGCATCTCCTTTTTTTCCAGCTGCATCAATTTTCATTTGTCTAGCTTTTCCTTTTCGTCCAATAAATTCATTGAATTTAATTCTAATACCTTCTCCAGTAGTATATAATTTCTTTGAACCAATTAATGTTTGAAAATTAACATTTAATTTTCCATATGTTTCTGCTAATTCAACCATATCTAGTTGTAAAGCAGCCATTTCTTTGTGAATAGCACCAGTACTTGTTTGTGTTGAAGAAGGCACTTTACCTAATCTTTTTTTGTCCATTTCTAGTGTTTCTTCTGATGCGTCAAACGCTTCATACACTTCTTCTTTAGAAGTTGATTTTTCAACTTTATATTTATCAGTTAGTTCTTCCAATTTTGTTTTTTGTTCACTCATTTTATTCCTCCTAATATACTCTTTTTTTTATAAAATATCGAAAATATACTCTTTTTTATCACTGCGAAGTAGTTATTATATATAAATGTTTCTATTAAAAGTCTTTAATATCATATAAACCACCTATTGCACTGCCAACATCCCTGATCATACCGCCCGCGAATTGCCCGTTTGAAACAGGAACAACTTTAGTATCAGGTCCTGCAGCCATTCCAATTTCTTTAGTTATAGCCCGAGTACTTGAGTTTCCATCAATTAAAAACAATCTAAGCATGATTTCAGGACAATCTCGAAATTTAGAAGCTGAATTAATAGCTGCTTCAACAGAATCAGGCGCTCCATCACTAATTAAATAAGCAATAGAAGGACCTTTGCCTTGCAATACGTTAAACAACCAATCTAAAGCTAAATGAGTAGGTGTGCCACCATAAGGATGCACATTCTTCATCAAATCAGCAGTAGAAACAGGCCTAACTGAATCTTGACTATAAACAGATAAATAAACATTATTCGAAGGATTTAATTGTCTCATCAAAGAATGATTAGCAAGAACAGTCTTTTGAGCCATAGAAAAACGATCACCCTCCATACTACCACTAAGATCAAGACTCATAGCAGTATCAATAGATACTTTAGTAGACTCAAAACTCTGCGATTTACCAACAATTAAATAAGGAAATTGAGGCTTTCTATAACCTCTTGTACGAGAATAAATAGTAGATTGAACCCAATCAACATCAGATAATTCAGATAAATCTTCCATTTCATCCCAATGATCAACTACACCATCATAAGTTCTTTTTAAGTTTGACATGAACCCAGAATGACCGTCAGATGTCTCAATACCTTTAACAATTTCATCCAAAAAGATATCTTCTAAAGACTTCACAATTTGTTGCTCATCAAACTGCAGAACACCAGATTCATTAGATACATATTCAGAACTTTCAATAAAAGTTTTAAGTTTCTCTTTAGCAATTCTTGTAGCATCTGTTTTAATATTAACTTCAGATTTTTGATCTTCCAGTTTAGATTCAATATCACCCTTCTTATTCTCAAATTCATCAGCAATGTTTCGAGTTTGTTCTTCTTTTTCAGTTATACTCTGTTGATAAGCATCAGAAGCACCAACTAAATAATCATTAGCGCCACGCACAGCATCAGTATTATTAAGCAAAGTTTGTTCTGCTTGACTTAAAGCTAAAAGTTCATCTGTAAGATTAGCATCATAAACTTCTTGAATACTATCCCTAGTTTCAATTGCATAGGCTTCAATCATTTTATCAGTTTTTTTTGCATACCAACCTTTGAAAACTTTTTTTCCAACAGCAAGTCTAAGACGAGCAGAACCAGATAAATCAAGAAAATCATGAACTATTTCACGAAAAACTGTTTCAGATTTATAACGATTAGAAAAACGTTCAATAAACTCTTCTAATTGAGGAACTTGAGAAATACCACTAAAAGAACTAACAGGTTCTTGACCTTCATTCACAATTTCATCTATTTTATCTTCCATTTTCAAAATAATTTATAATTAAGTACTTTCCAGACTTTTCTACCAAATCGATAAATAGGCCCGTCTTTTTGTTCAGTAGCAGTTTTTCGTTGCCAAAAATGTTTCTTCTCAACTAAAGTATCAAGAGTTTCACCTTCTAAAGGATCAATCTCCCCTTTAACAGTTGCAAGATCTAAAGCTCTTTGAATATTAGAACTCCCATAATAAGCAAAACTTTGATCTGCATAAGCAGGATCCATACTGGAAACATCAAGATGACTTACACGTTTCTTTCGTTTAGCTTTTTTCTTTTCAGGACCTGAATAACCATCTTGTAAAGCATCATTAATTCTCATAAGTTTTTCATAAGCTTCACGACCGCCAACTGCTTGTAATTTCTCTTCAATTCTCGCCCTCATTTCATTAAGACGAGCTTGAGCAGCAGTATACGCTTTATTTGATGAATCAACTTTAGAATCGGCGTCTCTTTTAGCTCTTTCTTTATCAGCAACTTCTTTACCAAGAGTTTGTTCAATTTCAAAAAGAACTTGTTCTTTTTCAAATTCTTCTGCAGCAATAGCTTTTTTTTGTTGATAATCAAGCTTATCAAGTGCAGCATCTTTTTGAAACTCAAGATTCTCAGCGATTTGTTCAGATAACTGTTCAATAATACTATAATCATTAAGAATCGCATCAACAGCATTTGTTGCAGAAGAGCCATTCTTCCAAGCATCAACCATTGCACGCTTAATAACTTCGTCTATATTAGAAAAATCAATAGGCGGAATACGAAATAATGCACAATCCGCTAACCTATAATCGCTAAGTCTCATTGTTCAGAGATTACTTTTCTCCACCAATTTCACAACTAGTGTTCTCTCTGCTCTTCATAAAATACTCCATCGATGTAATTAATTCAGAAACAGTTATTTCACCAAAGTTTGGTTGTTGTCTAAACAAGTAATCCATGAAAGGAAACATTATTTTTGCTTCTTGTTGTCTCTTTGAAGGATTCGGACTATAAGCCTGTTTAACTTGGTTAAAATTAGCAGTTGCAACTTCAACATTATTTTCATATGAATCTAATTCTTGAATTAAATTATCTTCAATTTCAGGAATTTGAGTCTTTGCAATAGCAACTTCTTTATAAGCTCTGCACCACCAAGTATCTTCTTCTCGATTCAAGACATCATTAAAATTGTTCTCAACCCATCCAATAAGTGCCTCTTTAGAACTAATATCCGCGTCACGAGTACTTTCTTGAACTCTAGAACAAAAAGCGAATTGAATACCAGAAATAGCATATTCTGCAGTTGCAACTTCAGGAGCTTCTTCATAAAACAATTTATCAAGAGTTAATTGTGCTCTTGCAGCATCTAATGCATCAAACTTTGCACGATTACTTCCAGTTTCTTTTTGCTTTCCAGCACCAGTATATTCTGCTCTAAATTTTAAAAATAAAGCATCAACTGCTCGTTCAATAATTACAGGCATTTGAACCTTTCTAATTGATAACTCACCATTATCTCTGTGCGTATCTCCAACGTCATAAGATTCAACTTCATTTGCTTCTTTATGATAACCTTTTCTAGTAATACTATAACTAGTATCTTCATCTGTTGGATAACGAATAGCCATAAGAGCCATTCGATCATTCAAAGGACCAGTAAACACAGTATGATCATTCGCAGTTCCAATTATTAAAGCATCCGCAGGATATTCAAATCTTAATTGATCAGGTTTAATAGTTTCATCTTCAAGCGCTTTTAACATGCTACTATAAGCTTGAGGTCTTAACTTATCCATCTCATCAAAAAATGCAATGCCATTATTTGTTCTTACAAGCAAACCTGCATGAAATCCTTCAGGATCGAAGTCACTTTCTCGTTTACCAGTTGTAGTACCATCAAGTTTAGGAGTTTTATAACCTGCCAAATCCATTCGTTTTAAACCTTCAGTTCCTTCTGAACTTTCAATACCCATACCTTTACCATACTTTGCAACTTTGACTTTTACATCTTTAGCAGCAGGTTTTTTGAAAAAACCAGTATCTTTAAAATTAGGGTCGTAAGAAATTTTACATTCAGGACAAGCATCAATTATTTTTGAAAAGTCCTCATCAAAAAGACTATAAGGATTACATTGTGCTTGACAACCATCAACAATGAAAATAACTTCTTGTTGTTGTGCAATATCAATAATATCTGCACTAATTTGCGATTTTCCACCACCCGGAGGACCATAGAAAACAAAGTCTTTTCCAAGTAATAAAGCCTTTACAACTCTTTCGGCTCTTTTTGTACTAATAACAGTTTTTGGAAAGAATTCGCCAAGAACATATCTTTTAATTTCTTCTTCTTTATCAGCAGGAACTATTTGTCCTAAACTAGAAGCTTGAATATCTTCATAATGACCATTAATTCCTAATTTAAAGTTAGTTCTTCTTCCTTGTTTAGCAATAGGTTCATCAAACTCGACATCTATTGTATTACGAGAAGGCACATAATGTTTAAGCATAGCAGTTGCTCCCGCCTCAATTTTAATTCCACCACTAATTCGTTCAGAATTAGAATCCCAAACACTTGATGCATCAAATCCTTTTTTAAATCTGATCTTATGTCCAAGTTTTTTATCAGCAACAACTTCATCATCAAGAGAATAACCAACAGTTATAGTTCTCTTTCCAGGAAATAGTTTTAAATTATTCAAAGGAACATATAATCCATGTTCATCATTAAGAGCACCATTCAAATTATTAGCACCTTCAAATCCTTTATTAAATTCAATTCCAACTAAAGGTACTCCTCTAGTAGTTATTGGCGTTTTAATAACTCCCTTCATACCAGCTATAGGTCGCCCTTCATAATTAGACATTGCTTCAACTTTCATTCCTTCTTGAGCATACTTCATTATTTCCTCAGCACCAGTTACTAATGGAGGAACTTTTTCAGTTATACTGTTGAATGCAGAATTCCATTTTCCAAGCATTTCATCATTTATTTGCGGTACAATTGTTTTGAGAATTGACTCTAATCTTCTACGAGTGATTAAAGCGAGATGTGTTGAAGAAGTTTTTGGAACAACTCCTAAATTTACTAAATCTTTTCCTGTTTTGACCTTAAGGTAATCTTCAAGCATTTTTTACGCCTCCAAAAATGTTAATTTTTGAGATTCCAGAAAGCTCTGCTTTCCGATAACCTCCTAAAAAATAATATATTTTAAACATGTTTTTACTCTTAGAATAAGATTATAGTATATAAATGTTTCGATTTGTAACTACTATTAAGTGATAATAAATTGGGTCTTAGAAATAATTCCTAATCATATCAGTAAAAGCCCTAGCAATATTATTCAACTGCCTTTTTTCAAACTTTGTTTCAGCAAGAGTTTGACCCTCTAAAGGTTTATCAGAACCTACACCAGCAAAGAAATATCTTACTGCATCAACACCATCATAATGATTATGATAACTAGCCATAGGGCCCCATTCCATATCAATAGTTGTAGCACCAAGATCTCTTGCTTCTTCTAACACAACTCTTTTTTGTCTTAAGATTGATGCAGTATTCAAAGTCGAACCTTCATGAAATGAACCAACATATTTTTCAAGCATTTCCGTAGCTTTAGGATTAATTAATAATTGATTATTAATTGGATAAATTGTTTGTAAATTATCCTTCAATAATTTCTCATCCATAAATCCTGTTGGTACAAATACATCTCCAACATTAGCTTTTGAATCTAAAACTCCAACTTTACCATAATGAAAAATATTAACCCACGCACCCAATACTTCATTATTAGTTGCTAAACAAAATTGTTCTATAACATTCTTTGCCTGGTCAGCAAAAACATAATCAAAATTAACAGCAAAATATCCGCCCATGTCAAGCAATCTGTAATTCAAAAAATCATTTTTTATTTCATCAATTACTTCAATACCTTCATCTAATGGAAAATTATCAAACGGTCCAAAAATAACATTTAAAACACCATCATGAGTAAACTCTTCAACATCCAATCTATCATAAGCCTCATTTACAAGTTCAAATGCTAAATCTCTAAATCTTGCACTTGCAAATTTTTGTTCGCCACCAAAATGTTTTATATCCCAGTTTAGTTTTTGTTCTGTTGCTCTTCCTAAAATACCAAAATGATGCCTGATTCTATCATAACGTATATCGCCTTTAGTATTTATTACATGAAGCGTTCCTGTTGCTTCATCATAGAAATTGCTTTCAACAGAAGCAATTGGTTTAAACTTGAGAAAGCCCCCCATCTCAGGTTCTACTTCCTCTGGTTTAAATCCATTATGAAGAACTAAATGTTCTAAGTTCTCAAGTTGTTTTGCCCTGATTGCCTCATCAGGATGCAGTTGTCTATCAACAGTATATTGCACTCTTTTTTCATCATCCATTAAATCTGTATATATATCAGTCATTTTAATAGTAAGTATTCCTCATTCTTCTTTCTCTTCTGCCAGAGCCATATAAATTAAAATGGTCTCCTGCTTTATCCCAAATAGCTCCAGCTCCAGCTCCAAGAGCAGTATATCCTAAAAGAACTAATCCAAATAAGCCTATACGGAATTTGTTTAAATTAGATCCTGCTTTAAAGTTCATTTCATAACCATCCATAGCCATTTTTTATTTAATAATTCGTTTCAATATATAAAGCTACCTATTTTTACCACTCTTTAGTGGTTTATTCAAATATTTTTGCATATGATTGAAAGGATCGTCATAACAAAGACAACCAAGAGGAGTTAAAAAATCAGAGAATGTTTGTGCATAAGCAACCAAATCACTTATTAAATCTTTATGGTCTTGAAAATTTTGATAAACAACTTCTCTGCCAACAACTCTACCTTTGTTAAGTTCAGATTTATTAATACAATGATCTTTAATTAACCAATCAATTGTTTCAGTATCATTAGGATCAAAAATAGCACCAAAATCAATTTGATTAATTTTCAAATCACCAGTTAATAAAACATTAACAGCTCGCCTATCTTTCAAAGCTAAAGTGTTAACAAGCTCCATTGAATAACCAAAACTATATGCAACTTCCAATTCTTTACCTTCAGGAACATAAAATTTTTTGCCAGGAAGACCTTCCATCATGACGAGATTTTCATTATGAAGGCCATCCCAAGTAATAAAATTGTGATTCGCACCAGCCAAAATATTATCCAAAGCCATACCAAGAGCTTCTCTAGAAGCACCTTCCAAAGAAGTTTTAACATAAACATCTTTCTTAGAACCGTTCTTAAGAACAGCTTCATACTTATCAACAGAATAACCAGTTTTAATTTCAGAAACGTGTTTGAACTTCACAGGTTTTTCACCAAACAAAACACCAGATAATTGTTTAATTCTTCGCGTACGATAATTAAAATGACTAGGTGCAGGCGGAAGACGAACACGACCAAGAAGTTTATCCAAATCAACATTCATCGAGCAACCCCCAAATAATCACACATATAAACAAACGGATCATCACAAACAGGTTTTTGAACACAAGTGAAATCTTCAAAAGACCTTGCATAAACAATTAAATCTTCAATTAAATTTTTATTATCTTTAAAATTTTGACGCACCACTTCTTTACCAGCAACTCGTCCTTTATTTAATTGAACAGAATCCATACTATGAAAATCAATTAAATATTCAATAGAACCATTATCACCAGGATAAAAAAGCGAACCAAAATCAATATGATTAATATTAAAGGTTTCAGTTAACAAAACATTAGTAACCCATCTATCTTTAAGAGATAAAGCATTTACTAATTCCATCGAATATCCAAGATTAAAAGCAACTTCTTTTTCTTTGCCTTTTGGCACATAAAAATCCTCTCCAGGAAGATTTTCCATCACCAGATTATGATTACCAAAACGATCATCCCATAAAAAATAATTATGACCTGCATCTTGCAACATATTTGCCAAAGTCATTCCAAGCGCTTCTTTGTAAACACCTTCCCAAGACTGTTTAACATAAAAATCCTTTTTTGAACCATCTTGAAAAGTAGCTTTATACATATGAACAGTTGATGCATGACCAAGATCACAAGAATGACTAATTTTCTTAGGCATTTCATCAAATAATAAACTAGATAATTGTTTAATTCTACGCTTATAAGTATTAACATTAAAAGGCTCAGGAAGTTCAACAATTCCAAGATGTTTATCTAAAACAATATCAGTCATCGAGAAACCCCCAAATAAAGTTTCATATGAGTAAAAGGATCATCTAAAATATAATCATCCTCTTCAGAACACATTTTCTTAGAAAAATAATTAACCATTGATTCAATCTCAGGTTGATATTTTAAAAAATTATTACGAATAAGTTTATAGCCATCAATTGTTCCTTCAGAAACAGCATCTTCATCTAAATGAAACCATTTAATATGGTAATCTCCTTGAAATAAATCCTTATGATAAAATAAACAATCATTATCAAGATGTCGAACAGCTCCTTTTTCAGATACTAGTATGTTTCCAGCATGTCGATCATCTAATGCTAAAGTTCTAGCCAATTCTAAAGCAATGCCAAAAGAATAACTAATTTCAGTTTTTAGAGTTTCAGGAAAACCCAATCTAGAACCTCGCAGTTGATCAATAACAATCATTCTTTCAGGAGTTGAATCATCTAAAGAATCTGAATAAAGAAATTTTTGTTCTTCACCAAGTAATAAATTCTGTAAAGTTATGCCAACCGCTTCAAACAAAGGATGAGATTTTGGTTCTTTTGCAAAGAAAGTTTCTGAACGTCCATTTTCAAGCAAGATATTAAAACCTGTAATAGTAGTATAAATCTCCTTTAACATAGCAATACCAAAACTTTTAATTGAAGCTATTTCATCAACTGAAACACCATATAAATCTGATGCAACTTTCTTTTGAAGAGCTAAATCCTCATGAAAAGTTTTAAGACTGGGAAGAGCAACTTCATAACTAAACAATTCTTTTACAGTATCAGAAAGTTCAGGCAAACTCATCGCTTAACCCCCAGATAATCACACATGTAAGCAAACGGATCATTCAAAACATCAGGTCTTGAAGCAAAAGGTATTTGTTCATCAACCCAATCAACAACCATTTTAATATCATCTTTATTATCAATAAATCGTTGACGAATAGCTTCATGAGCTGAAAGTCTTCCTTTGTTAAATTTACGACGACTTAAACCATAAGCATCTGCAACTTTCGCACCAGTTATCAAATCTTTTTCATCAAATAAACATTCATAATCAATATGTCTGATAGTTCCTCTCCCATCAACTAATAAGTTTCCAGTATTTCTATCTTTTAAATGCAAAACCATTTCTAATTCTGAAGCCACACCAAGATTAAAACTGGCTCTTTTCTTACGACCTACATTTTTAAAAATTCTTCCAGGAATCGCTTCCATCAAAATAGAACTAGGATCTGTTGTATAATCATCAAGTTGAGGAATTGCATAACTCCAATTCTCACCAGTTAAAACATTGTTCAAATACCAACCAAGTCCTTCTAATAAAGAACCTGTATGAAAACAATCTTTAACATAAAAAGTCTTATTAGAACCATCACCCAAAGTTAATTCATAACCTTTAATCATTTCTTGATTAGTAATTAAACTACTAGAAACAATTTTTTCATCAATACCAAATAAAGCTTTAGGAACATCAGCCATTCTTTTCTCAGAATATACATCATAAAAAGAAGGAACATCTCCAATCCGAAGTAATTTTTCAGGCGAAGTCAATTTATTTCACCCTCTAATTTTTGTTTTATATAATCAAAAGGAGAAATAGTTTCAAACAATTCAGATCTTAATAAACCATCATAAGCCCAGTTAGCCAAATCGCGAATTAGTTCTTCATTAGTTTTGAAATTAACTCTCATCTCTTCACGAGCATCAAGTCTGCCTTTTTCAAATTCCTCTTCAGAATAACCACTATTCTTAACTAATTGTTTACCAGTTCGATCATCCCAACCAGCCCAAAATAATGCTCCAAAATCTATATTACGAATTACTAAGTTATCATCAATTAACATATTAGGACTTCTTCGATCAGCAAGATTTAAAATTTTGGCAGATTCAAAAGCCCGACCCATTGAATAAGAAATTTCAGTTAAGAAATCATAATTAACATTAAAAGTTGTTCCAGGAACTTCATCCATAATAACCACATTAATAAAATTATCAAGCAAATCCAATTTATTAACTAACATCAAGAAATTTCTGTCTTCACCAGTTAATAGATTATTCAAAGTAATACCAACTGCTTCTTGAAACGCACCAGTCACATAGCAATCTTCTTCTTCTTTAACATAATAAGTTTTAGAAGTTCCATCTTTAAGCATTAATTTATGACCTGCAACGTTCGAATTTCCAGATGCAAAAGGTTCATCAATAAGAATATCGTCTGAATCAACCCCATACATTTCTCTAGCAACATATCTGCCTAAATTTTGAGAATCAAGAAGAGTAACTTCATCAGTAAAAGGCCTATAATTCAACAAGTCTTTCATTCTATCTGGAAAACTCATTTCTCAGCCTCCAAATAAAGTTTCATATAAGAAAAAGGATCTTCAATATGCTTTTCATCATCCAAATATTGCAAACCAGATTGTTCGCTAAAATATGTTAATACATCTTTAATTAATGATTCATTATCTAAAAAATTTTTAACAATTATTTTTCTTGCATCTGATTGTCCTTGTGAAACTAATTCTGCATCAAGTCCCAGAACATATCCTCCTTTAAAAATATCTTTTAACATTCCAAGATTCCAAGAATATTCTTTATTAAAAATAGTTTCATAATCAACATTTCTAATAATAGAATTTTCACAAATAACCAAATTTGAATTATTACGGTCGGTTAAAGAAAGAGTTTTAGCCAATTCTAAACTAGCACCAAAACTTTGACTCATATTAGTACTAGCATCATTAAAATATGTCACACTAGTTCCAATATCTTCCATAGCAACATAACCAAATTTCCAATCACCAGTTTCAGATCTGCTAGCAACAAAGTTATGGTTTTCACCTAAAAGAATATTGCTTAAAGTCCAACCAACAGCTTCACTTAAAGAACTTTCAAGACATTTCTTATAATAAAATTGTTTAATTAAACCATCCTTAAAAAGAGTTTCATATACTCGAGTGTTAGGAGACCAAACAGTATCTAAGAAATTAACAGTTATAATTTCTGATTCAGGAACACCATAAAGTGAACTTGCAACAGACTCCATAATATCAGGATTATTTTTAACTTTTGAAAAATCTGGAAGAGAGGTTAACCTAAGTAAATCTTCAATCTTTGTTTGAGTTGATTGTTTAGTCATTTTATTCGACGATATTCAAAAACATTTTTTTTTAAGTATAATTGCATATGACTTGGTAAATGTTCACCAATCTGATTTATTGCATCAGGCGATTGGTTATGAATAAGTAAACTATGTAAAGCTTCAACAGGAATATTTTGAAATGAAATAAATTCTCTAAAATAATCAGTCGATTTTCTATAAGGATTTCTTTCAATACCTAACTCCTGAGCAAATTTTTCAGCCATAGATTCATAACCCGAATATTTGAACAATTCACTATTTTCTTTAATATAATTATTATCAAGAACGAATCCAGTACTACCACCCCAAAAATCTACATTTGCTTTTTTTGGCATTGGAAATTTTTCTTCCCAATAAGCAAAACAAATTCTATCATTAGATGATTCAAAATAATTTTTATTACCTGTTTCAGAAGGTAATCTTAAACCTTCACTAAGTATAGGAAGGACAGATATCACTTCAGTCATATGTGTCAATATCGGCATTTTATTTAATCCTCCGATAAAATGAGTCATCAGTTTGTTTAGTATATAATCCCATATGTGCTGGCAAAATTGATTTAATTTTTTGAAATTCTTCTGTCTCAAGAGATAATATTGTATTAAATCTAGAATCTAAAAATAAACTGTGAATTCCTTCTACAGGAATATTTTCAAAAGATACTACTTCATTAAAATTAAATCTTGGAACTTCTAAGTCTATAACTTCCATTCCTTGTCTATTTGCATAATCAATTACTTCTTCACTCTTAGTAATATAACATTTGAATTCGTCTTTATTTTCAGATATGTACTTTGGGTCTAAAACTAAATTAATGTCATTATTCCAACCGCTTAAATAAGTATTTTCGCTTTCTAAATCTAAATCAGGATTACATGAAAAACTTATTCTATCTGTAGGAAAAAACCAATCCCAATTACTATTACCTGTTTCTCGTGGTTTTTTAATCCCATTTTTAAAAATAGGTTCTAGATATTCCAGATAAGTTGAATGTGATAAAACTCCGTTCATTTCATCCTCCGATAAAATAAATCATCTGTTTGTTTTGAATATAATCGAATATGAGCAGGTGCTTGTTTTTGAATTTCATTAATTTCAGATTTTGAATCTGATTGGTGAAATAATGCATATAATCCTTCAACAGGAATATTTGCAAATGAAACTACTTCATTAGGAACTTCATGTTTGGTTGGATTTTTAATAGTCCTAATTCCAAGTTCTTTGATAAATGTTTGAAAAATATCTTCACGCGCAGGTTCTGCTTCAAAATTATTCAAATTATCTTTTAAGTAATCAGGATCGACAAAGAATCCAGTTCTTTCTCCATACCAAAAATCATTAAAACCAATACTTGTTTTTGGAAAAGGTGTTTCTTCAGGATGAAGTAAAAAGCTTATTCTATCACTCGCAGAATACTCTGGCCAATTACAATTACCAGTTTCAGAAGGTAATTTTAATCCTTCTTTAAGTATTAAAGGCACATATACATTCCGTGTTGCATGAGTTAGAATTGTCATTTTATTCTCGCAACACCTCGGCCTTTGATGAATTTGTATAAGAATGAATACTATTATGAGGATCGTAATCGAAGTTAGCACCTCTATGAACTGCATAATTAAGAAGCTCTTGAATTAAACCTTGATTAATGGCAATATTTTTAGCAATTAGTTCTCTGCCAAATAACTTACCAGCTTCAAATTGTTCTTCTTCACAATCTGAAAGCGTAATATCATAACATGGATCAACTTGTAAGCCTACTTCTTCACAAAAAATTGTGCTAAAATCAATAGGCACAATAGTTTCATCATCACCTAAAATAATATTCTCATCATGTCTATCATCTAAACCTAAAGCAGTTGATAGTTCTGAAGCAACACCATAATTAAAAGATTCTTTATCTGAAAAAATATAACCCCTTTCCATATTTGCAAAAGTTTTCCCAGGAATTCCAACTGATAAAAAAGTTCCAGTTTCTTCACAAGCAGCAAATCTATAAGTTTCAGTTTCATTATCTGAAGATAAAATATCTCCAAGAACACTTCCTAAAGCATCTACTATAATCGGCCTTTGCCAAGCAGGTTTAGCATAAAAATCGCTCTTTGTACCATCTTTAAATTCTACAAGAAAACGAGCATAGAAATCACAATCTTCATAAAAAAAATTAGAATCTTTTTCAATTGAAACAACTGATTCTGGTTCACAAGAATATAAAGAAGCAGCAACATCAACCATGTCTGCAGTTCCTGAAACTATATTAATAATATGTGGTAAATCTTTCAAGCTTAACATTGAACGTAAATAATTTTCAGGTAAATCACCATTCCAAACAGTTTCAGGTTTATGATAAGCTAAAGGTAAACGTTCATATTCTTCTAAATAACTTGACAGGTCTGAATTGTTTGAATTTTGTGTGTTAGTCATTTTATTCTTGCATTGACCTCCTGTGCGCACTAACATAAGAATCTATACTTTCTTCAGGTTTATGAGTAAAAGATGCGTTTTTATGATGTGCATAAGCAATCAACTGATGTATTACGCCTTTATTTTGTTCATAATTCTTCGTAATCATTTCTAATCCCATTTGTCTTCCTGCTTTAACCATTTCTGCATTAGCAGGTTCTTCATGACTACAAGAATATTCACTAGTTGAAGAAGTACGAAACAAAGTTCCAAAATCAATAGGAATAACCATATCATCATCTGCAATCATAATATTTTGATCGTGCCGATCAGTTAATCCTAAAGCTCTTGATAATTCTATTGCAACTCCATAATTAAATGCTGCTTGATCTGAAAAATCTTCTCCCTTATGTTTAAAGGTCGTAGCAGAAATTCCAGTTGAAGCACAAGTTTTATTTTCTTCGCAACCTATAAATGAGTAAGTAGTTTTTGGAAGATGACCTTTAGTTAGAATATAAGCTAAAGTATTACCAAGTGTTTCAGAAACTACTGATCCTTCCCAATTTTTTTTAAGATAAAAATCACTTTTCACACCATTTTTAAAATCTATAAAAAAATGATTAACAGTACCATAACCAAATTTTCTATCTTTCTTAATTGATTTAATAGATTTAATATCACAAGAATATAATTTTGCAGCAATTTCTTTACGCTGTTTATAAGTTCCCATACCAACACTATAATAAAATCCAACATCAGCAGATATATCAGGCAAATCAACTAAACCCAATATTTCTCGAAGAACTTCTTCAGAAGTTTCACCAGTCCATACAGGATCAGGTATTGACTCTGGTTCTGGTTTAGGTTCAGGTAATTTAATTTCAACAGGATCAGGCCTATCAACAACCATTCCAATATTTTGCAAAGGAACTTCTTCTTTAGGTAACTTAAGTATAGCGCCTAAATCATAAGGATTTTGAAATCCAAATATATTAAGAAAACCATAAGGCTTATTAACATGATAAGGATTAACTGCAGGTTCTTGTTCTTTTCCTGCAATAATATCTTCAAGTAAAAGAGGATTATCAACCACATATCTAATTTGTTTTTCATTTTGTTCTTGTTTATTATTCATACCGTGCAAGAATTTTTTATCTTTTTCTCGCAGACCACCATAAGGTTGAATCTTTGGGTTTACCAAAAGCTCCATATTTCTAATAAAACCAAAATCATAATTAATAAGTTCAACTTTTTCTTTCTTGGGTTGTTTATGCACAAGCTTTTCTTTACGATCAACAGGAGCAAAATCTAAAAGAGGATCAACTAAATCTTGTTGAAGATAATTTATGGCATTATCAGGATTAATACCACCCATTGCATACATCATAGCGCCAGCCAAAGGTAACATCATATTTCTGGCTCTATTTAGTCCTCGATGTTCTGCATTTTCATTAGACTTTTTTTTAGGAGAGTTATGAGATTCTTTGTTTAATCTTTGTTTAAGTATCATCATTGCACCTCTTTTTCTAAACTAGAACTCTTAACATTAGTAGCATAAGAACTAAGAACAGTTTCGGGTTTTTCTGAAAAATCTGCACCAAGATGTTGAGCATAAGATATAAGTTCAGATATTAAGCCTTTATGTCGTTCATAATTACTTGCAATTACTTCTCTGGCTTTTAATTTACCTTCTTCAATTAAATCAGTATTTGTTGGTTTAACCGCACCAAAATCATGATACCGTTCATAATTAGGAGGATTTTCAGGACCAAATATAGTATCAAAATCGATTTGTACAACAACATCATCAGATCTTAAAAGAGTATTAAGATCGTGTCTATCACGCAGGCCTAAAGCAAGCGATAATTCTACTGCCATGCCATAACTTAAAGTTGCTTTATCAGAAAACTCTTCAGGTTTAACATCTTTAAACATCTTACCTTCAATTCCAACTGATGCAAAAGTTCCTGTTTCTTCACATGCTGCAGATTGATATGTGTCTTTAAGAGTTTCATCTCCTAAAAGATTCAATAAAGCATTTCCTAAAGCATCCACGATTACTGGTGCATTCCAGGAAGGTTTTACATAGAAATCACTTTCAGTTCCATCATCAAACTTGACTAAAAAACGGCCGTAATTATTTCTGTTTGAAAAATTAAAATTTCCATCTTGAACAATGGAAACAACTTCATCAGGTTTACATCCATATACGGTTGAAGCGAGTTCTACCAAATCAGTTTCGCCTGAAACAATTTCTCTACTATCAGGCAAATTAACTAAACCTAATAATCCTTGTAATTTTTCTTCAGGAATACTTCCAATCCAAGTAGCAGGATGTTTATTAGATTTAAGAGGATTACGAGAAGAATACTTCTGTATTGTGTTTCTATGTTTTAAATTTTCATCAAAATATTCTAAATATAATTCTAAATTTTCAAAAGTTAATCGATTATCAATAGCCCTAACTATTTCAGAATGATATTGAGCCATTAATTGATCTTTATCAGTATGTACTTCTTCGTCAGAAAAATCATCTTCAGGAGAAAGTATACTCAGACGTTCTAAAGCAGGATCTACATAAGGTAAAAACAATTCAACTGGATTATAACATTCAAATAAATTGGCTTTAAGCATTCAAATACCTCTTTTTACACCATTTATAGCAGTTTTACTATTTAAATGTTTCGTTTTTTAACTACTTTATAGTAACAACATTAAATACATTTAAATATAACCAACCATTACCAAATAAAAAAACCAATATTTAAGGTGATGAAATTATGGAAATTGGAACCTATGCAATATACGACAAAGATACTCAATTAATCGGATTTGGTGAAGGCAGATTCAATGTAAAAGGAGATGATTTAAATCTTACAATAGATGTTTTAGCAAAAGAATTAGATGTACAAACAGAAAGACAAACTCTTCTAAATCCAAAATTCAAAGAAGGAGAAATAGTTGAATTAAATTCAGGAGACTATAAAATTAAAGTCGAAGGAAAAACAGAATTAGATCACATAGTAACTGGAGCTAACGCAAATATCAAATACAAACAAAAAGGAAATTCTTCATCAATAAACATTTCAAGCGGCTCAGTAGTCATAATTAATGGCTCAGTAGTTTCAGGAAATATGCAACAATCAATCGGTTCAAATATGGAACCTCAAAACTTAGAAGTTTATGGAAATAATGCAGATATCAAATTCAAATCAGGAGCAAGTTCATTATCAGTTTACGGAGATAATTGCAAAGCTAAAACTGACGTTGGAAGTGGACAATTTTATGGAACAGGAGAATCAATGAAAGTAAAAATAGATGCAGGAAGCGGAAAAACAACAGTCGAAGGAGATAACGCAAATGTTGATGTTGATGCAGGAAGCGGAGATGTAACTGTCAAAGGAAAATATGCAACCGTAAAAGTAGATGCAGGAAGTGCAAAAGTTTTTGTTGAAGGAGAACGTGCAGAAATCAACACGGATTTAGGAAGTGGACAAGTTCATTACACAGGCAATAACGGAATACTCGATTTAGACTTTGGTAGTGGAAAATTATATTTGAACGGAGATAACAACGATGTAACTGTTGATGGGTCAAGAAGTCCAAAACACCATGTTGTTGATAATGGGAAAAATAACAATATTCACGACTAATTATTTTTTATTTCAATTTTCTTAAACCTATAAAGCACTCGCACTGGACACAAGCCCGCAGAGTATTTAAACAAATAATTCTAAAAAACCATTATGAACAAATGGGAAAAAGCAAAGATTCTTGGAGCTGCTGGAAGCTATGATTCATGCGGTCCAAAGATGTGCGAAGTTAACATCAAAGAAGGACTTGGAGGAATTTATCATGCACAAGCAGAACATAAGGATTGTCGAATCTTCAAGACCCTTATGGATAATCGTTGTACATTTGATTGCAAGTATTGCGCAAACGCAGCAGGTTGCAAAAAAAAACCTGCAAGCTACGAACCTGAAGAACTTGCTCAAGTATTCACATTCCTGGAAAAAAATCTAAAAGTGGATGGACTCTTTCTTAGCTCCGCCATCACTGGCAACCCCGACCAAGTCTCGGAAAAGATGTTAGACGCCGTCCGTCTTCTAAGAAACAAATATCATTTCCGAGGCTACGTCCACTTTAAGGTATTACCAGGAACAAGTTACGACTTAATTAAACAAGCAGCAGAACTCAGCAATAGAATGAGCATCAATGTTGAAGCACCCAACAAACAAGTTTTATCAGAGTTATCAACAAATAAAGATTTTAAAATAGATATCTTAAGAAGACAGGCTTGGATTTCAAAAATGAATCTTAGAAGCGGACAAACAACCCAAATGATAATCAATAATTTAGCAACTGACAAAGATGTTCTAAAAATGGTTGATTGGGAATACAAAAATATTGAACTAAAAAGAATGTACTTTTCAGCATTCAAACCAGTGAAAGGAACAGCTTTACAAAATGAAGCTCCAGAAACACAACTAAGAGAAGCACATCTTTACAACGTTGATTTTTTAATGAGACAATATGATTTTAAAGTAAAAGAATTTAATCCAATTCTTGATAACGGAATGCTTCCAAGAGAAGACCCAAAACTAGCATTAGCAAAAGCAAACTTTGACTCACACATCGATATTAATCAAGCTTCATACCAAGAACTAATTCGAATTCCAGGTATTGGACCAACAACTGCACAAAGAATATTAAATTCCAAAACTAAAATTAAAAAATATGAAGATTTACATAAATTAGGTGGATGGGTTAAAAGAGCAAAACCATTCATAGAAGTAGGCGGTAAAAGACAACAAATGCTCAACGCTTACTATCAAAAAGCTTGAGTTAGCTTTTTGGGAGTCCCAAAAATTCAATAGGATTTTTGATGACTGTTGAGAATATTATTAACTTCTCTAAAATCATTTATAAAATAATCCGCATATTCACGCATCATTTCAGATTCATGAGTTCCTGAATTCACAACAATTGACAAACCAACTTTTTCTAAAACAGGAATGTCACTTTTACTATCACCAAAATAAGCTATTTCTGAAAAATCAAGTCCATAAGGAATTAATTCTTTTTCAAGCGAACCAACTTTATCCCACATATCAACTGCTTTAACAGTCCCATCAAAAACATCTCCAGAAATACCTAGTTCATTAACAACTGCAAAAGAAAATTTACCAGGAAAATCTTGCATAATTTTATCAGAAACTAAAGTAAAACTAGCACTCAAAATACCATGAATATAATCACCGTTTAAACCAGAAATAAAATCTTCAAAACCAGCAGTATAAGGTAATTTTCCATCAGGATAAAGAGCGTCTTTAGCTTTTTGAACTGGAAAACCTTTAAGCAAAGCAGAATCCGCTTTCGTCCATTCAATAATATCTTGAGGCCTTGGATAATAATAATCTAAATGCTCTCTCCAAGTAGTTTTTTGAGGTTCTGGCAAGATACCACCAATCGCATCCCAAGAACTCTTAAATTTAGAAGTTACATACTGAACAGAAGTCCCGTCTAAATCAAAAACTAATGCTTTAATATGTGAATAATCAGTCATAAAAATCAAGAATTAGAATTCTTATTTAAACCTTAGTGGTTCTGAACAAGATCTTCATTCCCTTTTACTTCAACAACTTTGTAGAATTTATCGTTCATCCGACATTTAGGAACTTTAAAAGTAATTAAATCCCCTTTCTTAACAACAGAAACAAATTTATCATTCAGCACCATCTCAGGCATTTGTCCTTCAATAACACCTGTTGTTGGCCCCATCACATAGAACACATCGCCTTTTGCAATTGAATTTGATTCAATTTTAACTTCTGCAACTCCAGATTTCGAATAATAATTAGAAATCTTTCCAAGCAACATTTTTCGAGTTGTTGCTTTTGAGCCATAAACACCAGCCCATGCATGAATTGGTTTACCCATATAAAAGCCAGTTTCAAAACCACGATTGTAAACTCGCTCCATTTTTGTAATCAATTCTTTTTTCTTTTTTTCAGTTAGTTTTTTAGCAATGTGTAAATCAATTGCTTCTCGGTATGCTTCAACTACTCCTTTAACATATTCAGGAGAACGAGCACGACCTTCAATTTTAAAAACTGAAATTCCAGAGTCAATAATTTGCTCAATTATTGGCATTGTACACATATCTTTTGGAGACATTACATACTGGTTGTCTAACTCCAACTCTACATCTTCTTCAACATCAGTGATTTTATACTTACGTCTGCAAACTTGTATGCATTCGCCACGATTAGCAGATTTATCACAAGTAATTTGAGACATAAAACATCTGCCTGAAACTGCAATACACATCGCACCATGAATAAAACATTCAATTTCAGCATCTAACTTCTCTTTCTTAATCTGAGCAATAATTTTCTTAATTTGTTCTAAATCTAACTCTCTAGCTAAAACAAATCTTTTAATTCCAAAATCATAATAAAATTTTAAAGCTTCAAAATTAGCAACTGATGCTTGAGTTGAAAGATGTAATTCTAAACCAAGAGCTTTAGCTTTTTGTAAAACCATTAAATCCCATGCAATAATTGCATCAACTCCAGTATCTTTTGCAGCCTGCAAAGTTTTATCCAACAAAGAATCTTCATTTGGATAAATAATGCTATTAACAGTCAAGTAAACTCGAACTTTTTTTGCATGAGCTCGAATTACTGCTTCTTTTAACTCTTCAAAAGAAAAGTTTGAACTACCTAAAGTTCGCATATTTAATTCTTGACATCCTAAATAAACAGAATCTGCACCTGCATCTATTGCTGCTTGTAAAGATTCAAAATTTCCAACCGGAGCTAAAAGTTCAGGAGCCATAGTAAAAAGAAAAAAAGAGTATTTTTAAACTTTTACTTAAAGCTCATCTAAAAACATTCCAATCTAAAACTATATCCAGAGTTTTAAAAACATTACCTTTGCTTAATCCATAATCTGTTAAATATTCAATTGTTTCAACTGGCTCCTTAGCTCCAGAATAATCAAGAACCCGTTTTACATCCATAATTCCATCTAAATTTAAATCACAAGATTCTTCCAAAACAAGTTTTTTTTTCGTTTGAATTTTTTGTCTAACACAGAAGAGCTCCCCTTCTTCATATAATTTAGCATTAATAGTATCTTGTTCTAATCCTAAGTTATAATCTTGAACTTGAATAGTATCTCCAAGAATAATAAATTCTAATTTTTCTCTTTTACCAGTCTCATCATAAAATCTGTTTGTTTTGTAAGAAATAGAATCTCCAACATTATAAGTGACTAATTTTTGAGTAACTCCATTTTTATATTCAGATTCTTCAACAACAGAAGATTCGCCATAAAAATAAGTTTTTTTCATAACACCTTCTTCACGAGTGCCTGTTCTTTCAATTGCTTGTTTAACTCCTCGAACAATAGATGTATCAATAATAATATTTTCTTGAGCAAAAGATAAAGATTCAAATAACAAGAACGAAGCAGTCATCAACCTCAATAACCCTTGTTTAAGAGTCATAAAAAAACAATAATAGACCAAACTATAAAAAGATTTATCAAAATCACAATACATAACGTTTATAAACATAAGCAACTAATTATAGTTAAAGAGAAAAAATGACTATATTAGCATCAATACTAGAAGTTGTTCTTAACAGCTTACAAAAAATAATTCTAATAGCAA
Source organism: Candidatus Woesearchaeota archaeon (assembly GCA_937912225.1). Taxonomy (GTDB): domain Archaea; phylum Nanobdellota; class Nanobdellia; order Woesearchaeales; genus JAHIUF01. The sequence continues at coordinate 52,373 of CALDOJ010000034.1, forward strand.
TTATTCTTTTTTTAACTGCAACCATTGCCAAATTAATGAATATGTTGCTTCATAAATCATTTCAAAAAGCCTCTAAGAGATTAAAAATTGATCACACAAAATACTCGTTTATTAAACATCTAACCTCAGGAGTAATTTATCTAATAGGAATAAGTATCGCAATCTATGTAATACCATCATTAAGAGCATTATCAGTTTCTTTACTTGCAGGAGCAGGAATACTGGCAGTAGTAATTGGTTTTGCTTCACAACAAGCATTTGCAAATGTTATTAGCGGAATATTCATCGTTATATTCAAACCTTTCAGAGTCGGAGACAGGATTAATATTGGCGTAACTTCTGAAATGAGAGGAATTGTTGAAGATATCACTTTAAGACACACAGTTATTAGAAATTTTGAAAATAAAAGAATAATAGTTCCAAACTCAATTATCAGCAATGAAACAATTGAAAACTCAACTATTGGTGATGAAAAGATTTGTAAATGGGTTGATTTTGGAATTAGTTATGATTCAAATGTTGATAAAGCAAAGAAAATAATTATGGAAGAAGCAGTTAAACATCCAGAACATATCGATAATCGAAGCGAAGAAGAAAAAAACAACAATGATCCAATTGTCAGAGTAAGAGTTGTCTCATTTGGAGATTCGTCAGTTAATTTAAGAGCTTATGTTTGGTGTTCAAATGCAACAGCCGCTTTTAAACTTGGATGTGATTTAAATGAAAGTGTAAAAAAACGATTTGACAAAGAAGGAATTGAAATCCCATTCCCTTATCGAACTATTGTTTTTAAAGATAATAAAACTAAAAAGAAACTTAACAAATGATTGAAATAAGATATTTAGATGGAACAATAAAAAAAGCAGAGTTTTCAAATTTAAAGAAGCTTCTTAGATTTCCTGTTTGGGTTGACTGCACCAACATAACTAAAGAAGAATCTGAAAATTTAAGAAAAGAATTTGGACTCCATTCATTAACAACTGAAGATTTATACAATTCAAATACTAGAATAAAAATTGAAGAATTTTCAGAATATTTATTCTCAGTATTTTACAATATAAATGAACAACACGAACTAATGGAAATGGATTTCATCATAGGGAAAAACTTCTTAATTACAAATCATAAAAAACCAATAGAAACATTTGAAACATTAAAAAAAGATGAGGAAAAACTTTCTTTACTATTCAAAAAAGGACTTGATTTTTTGTTTCATCGATTGCTTGATAAAGAAATAGATGAATACTTCACAGCAATAGAAAAACTGGAAGATAATATAGAACAATTAGAAGAAGCCGCAATTAATCGAGCAAGACCTGAACTATTAAGCAGAATTTTAAAACTTAAAAGAATGGTTGTACATATAAAAAGAGTTACAACAACTCAAAGAGATAAAACAGGACTTCTAGCAAAAAGCAATTACAAACAAATATCAAAAAGAGCAGAACCATACTTTAGAGACATTTATGATCACGCAATAAGAGTTTCAGACATAATAGATAATAACAGAGAATCAATTGGAAACGCTTTTGACGTTTATATGTCTACAATGTCTAACAATATGAACGAAGTGATGAAAGTATTAAGTATTATTGCAACAATTGCACTCCCATTAACAGTTATATCAGGAATCTATGGAACTAATTTTACAATTCTACCAGGAGCAAGTTTTCCATATGGATTTTGGTCTATGATTTTAGTAATGATATTAATGGGTCTTGGAATGATGTGGTTTTTTAAAAAAAGAAACTGGTTCTAAAAAAAAAAAAAAGTTAAAAAAAATTACAATTTTTTCAACTTCAACAATAAAGAATTACTTACAACACTAACACTACTTAAAGCCATGGCTCCTCCAGCAATCATTGGATTTAAAAAACCCAGCGCTGCAAATGGAATACCAACTGTGTTGTAAATTAAAGCCCAGAACATATTCTGACGAATCTTAGACATAGTCATCTTACTTAACTTAATAGCTTTAGCAACATCTAACAAGTCATCTCGCATCAAAACAACATTACCTGTCTCCATTGCAACGTCAGTTCCTGAACCCATTGCAATACCAATGTCTGCTTGAGCAAGAGCAGGTGCGTCATTTATTCCATCGCCAACCATTGCAACCTTGCCTTTAGCCTGAAGTTTTTTAACATAACCAGCTTTTTCTTCAGGTAAGACTTCTGCAAAGACATTTCTAATGCCTGCTTGTTTAGCAATTGCATTAGCAGTACGAGTATTATCGCCAGTAATCATATAAACATCCAACTTCATATCATGCAACATTTTAACTGCTTGTTTTGAACTGTCTTTAATAGTATCAGCAACAGCAATCAAACCAAGTAGTTTTCTGCCATCAGATAAAAGCATAACTGTTTTTCCAGCATACTCTAAACGTTGAATATTTTCAACATGTTTCTTGTACAAAATCTTATTTATATCCATCAACTTAACATTTCCAAAAAAGTAATTTTTCGAATCAATAACACCAGTTATTCCGTGTCCAGGAATCGCTTCGAAGTGAGATGTGCTTTTCAAACTAAGACCTTCAGCTTCTTTAACAATTGCTTCAGCTAAAGGATGTTCACTACCTTTTTCTAAACTAGCAGCAAGAATTAAAAATTCTTCTCTAGGTTTTTCAAAAGCAATAACATCAGTAACTTCAGGCTCGCCTTTAGTAATAGTTCCAGTTTTATCAAATATAACTGACTTAATCTTATGAGCAGTTTCTAAAGCTTCACCACCTTTGATTAGAATACCATTAGTAGCGCCTTTTCCAGTACCAACCATTATAGCTGTAGGAGTTGCAAGACCAAGCGCACAAGGACAAGCTATAACTAATACTGCAACGCTTGCTAAAAGCGAAGTTCTAAAATCAGCTCCAACAATAAAGAACCAGACTGAAAAAGTAATAATTGCAATCACTAAAACAACCGGTACAAAATAACCTGCAATCATATCTGCAAATCTTTGAATAGGAGCTTTACTGCCTTGAGCATCTTCAATTAATTTAATGATTTGAGCAAGAGTAGTATTCGCACCAACCTTTGTAGCTTTAAAAGTAAAATAACCATGTTTGTTAATAGTCGCACCAATGACTTCATCACCAAGAGATTTTTCAACAGGAATACTTTCGCCAGTAACCATTGATTCGTCAATTGAAGTTTGACCTTCAACAATCATTCCATCAACAGGAATTTTCTCACCAGGTTTAACAATTACAAGATCACCTTCAACAACTTCATCAACAGGAATACTAATTTCTTTATTATCTCGAATAACAAGAGCTTCCTTTGGTTTTAAACCAACTAATCGTTTTATAGCTTCAGAAGTTTTACCTTTAGCTCTAGCTTCTAATAGTCTTCCAAAAACAACAATAGTGATTAAAACAGCACTCGCTTCAAAATATTGATGACCCATACCAGATATAACTGCATAAACACTGTAAAAGTAAGCAGCACTCGTACCCATTATAACAAGTGTATCCATGTTTGCACTAAATCCTTTTAATGCATTAATCGCACTTTTATACATTGGCCAAGCAACGAAGAATTGAACTGGCGAAGCCAATATCCACATAATATAATTTTGAAATGGAACAGGATTATTCATAAAGAACATTCCTAAAATAAAAGTAGGAAGAGCAAAAACTAAACCAGTATAAAATTCGTTCTTTAATTGTCTAATTTCATTTTCTTTTTTCTTTGCATCTTTTTTAAAATCAGTTTGTTCAATTTCACAAGCACCATAACCTTTTTTTTTAACAACTTCAATAAGTTCGTTAACAGAAATTTTTGACTCATCAAATTCAACAGATGCTTTGTTAGTTGTAAGGTTCACGTTAGCAGTCACACCATCAAGTCTATTCAAAGCTCTATCAATCAGAGTTGAACAACTAGCACAATGCATACCAGTAATGTCTAAAACTATTTTCTTAACCATTTTTATACAAACCTATGTCTTCCATCAACGATATCCTTCACATTTATTAAAATGTTGTCTCCTTTAACTGTGTGTGGCAAATAACTTGGCCAGCAACCATAACCTTTATTCTCAGTTCCTAAACCATCAATATCAAAAACTCGTCCACAATTATTACAAACTATATCAGTTCCTTGTTGTTTATAACCTTTGCTTCCACCACAAACATCACATGCATCAAATGCAGTTCTAACTTCCCCATCAGTTCCTTTAACAGCAAAGTATCTGATAGTTACACTTCCGACCTTGTGTTCATAAAAACTTACTTCTTCAGACAAATCTGAAATCGGTATTGAAACTACATCTGCATTATTAGTTACTTGACCAGTTGGTGAAGAACTACAAGCAGTAATTAACAATAATAAAGCCAATATAAATATCATTTGTTTCATTTTATCTTCCTCCACCGCAGCCACAGCCACCACTTCCACTACCACCACAAGACCCACCTACAGGATCAGGAACGCTGTTCAATTCTTTTTCTACAGCAGCAGCATCTTCTAAGTTAATATCTTCTTTTACAATAAAAGTTCCTGGAATCATACCCATCCAACAAGACCAAGATATTACTCCTTCATTTTCAGGCGTAAATTCAATTGTTTGTAAACCTTGTTTAATATCAAAGTTTAAACCATACTTTGGAACTTGAATTGCATTATTACAACCATTTATTTCCCTGCCGTCAATTACCCATTTAACAGGAACACCTTTTTTCAAAACAAACTTGTCTGGTTCCCAACCATATCTGTCAACAGTCATTTCAATTACCTGATATCCGCCTTCCATCTTGATAACATTCCCGGTCGAACTTGCCGAACTTGCTGAAACTGATGCAACTAAAGTGTTAACATCAAAACCTGAACCTGTTAAAGCCAAACCTCTGTTAACCATTATAACACCAAGCACTATAACAATTGCACCAGATAACTTTAAAATTTTATGAGTGGCTTTTTTTGAAATATAACTAGTAATAAAACCAAAACCTAAAAGTACAGGTAAAGTTCCAAGACCGAATATGAATAATAATTTTGCACCTTCAATCATACTACCAGTTCCAGCAGCCATAATATACATTGCTTGTAAAGGTCCGCAAGCTATTAATAAACCATTTAATAAACCAATAACCAGGGGACTGGAAGACTCAGACTTTTTCTTGAACACATATTTATTCAGGAATTGGGGTGTTTTGAATGATAGCTTTCTAAGAGCGGGAAATATATTCAACATTTTTAATCCAAAAAGAACTAAAAATAAACCTGCAAATATTCCAGCAAAACCCCTCATCATTGGTGTGAATGCAAATATTGAACCAATTAAACCAAAAATCGCTCCAATAATAGTATAAGATAATGTTTTTCCAAGTCCATACATAGCATGAGACTTATGAGGTTTAACTCCTTGTTTAGCATCTTTGGTAGTATATCCAACAACAAATCCTCCACACATACCAACACAATGAAAACCAGTCAATAAACCTACTACAAATAATAAACCATAACCCATGTTTTGAGTTAATTCAGGCATATTAATACCGTCAACAAAGTTAAATAAAAAGTAAGCTGCAATTAATAAACCAACAGCAGAAAATATCCAACCAAACAATTTATCAACATTTAATTTATTAGAAGAATTACCTTTTTCATCTAAAACATAACAAACATAATTCTTCTCTTCAATCTTATCAAGAATGATATCTAAGTCAGTTTTTTTATCGTCATATGTTACATAACCTGTTTCAGTACTTAAATCAAACTCAACAGCTTTAACACCTTTAACTTTCAAAACTTGACGTTTAATTATTTTTTCACAACTCTCACAAAACGTTCCTTCCGCGATAAACCCCTTTTTTACAATCATCATTCCACCTCGAAGCCTTCGCCTCTAATCACAGTTTTAACTCTTTCTTCAGTTATTTCGTTAGCATCAAAATCTACTGTTACTCGCTGATCAGGATTTGAAGCTTTAACACTAGTTACACCTTCCTCTTCTGATAAAGCATCTTCAATAAGCATTTCACAAGCATGACAAGTCATACCATTTACGAAAAATATTTTTTCCATTGTAAAAACCTCCATTGCAGATTAATAATCAAGCCTTTATTAATACCATTCGATGAAAAAAAGAACGCCTAAAACGTTTGAAACCAGAGAATTATCGTCCCAGAACGTTTAATAATGATTTTTTAGAACTTGTTATTTTGAAGAATTACTCCTAATATGATGCCTATAATAACCAATAATATTACCTAATAAGAAGTTTCCCTCTACAATAACACCCATTGGAGAGAAAATTATTGCATTATAAACTATTATTAGAGATGTACCAACCATCATCAATCTTCTCATTAGTTTGTGATTTGCTTGAAAGTTTCCAATCATGAAAATACACGAACCTGCATAAATTATTAAGTCATACATTTCAACGTAAGTAAAGATTAAAACTAAAGTATTTATAATTAAGAACAAATAAAGATATTTTTTATTTGTTGAGAAATAACAAACAATAAATCTTAATACTGCAAAAAATACAATTATTCCAGCAGCAACTTTTCCTAATAAAAAGTAATGAGCACTTATTAAACTTGCAGAAATAACAAAACTCAAATAAATTGATTTCCTATTATTAAACTGCATTCCTAAGAAATCAAAGCCCATTGCAAAGAGCATTAGTATTTGAGAAAGAATAAAAGATAATGTGAAATCAATCATCATTTTTTTAGAACTTTTTTCTTAAGAATACTTCATTAGTTTTTCCAGACTTTTTTCGACTAATGATTTCTTTTTCTTCTAAGCTTTTTAAAAGTAATGATAATGATGTTTTTGACATGCCAGTTCGATAACGAAGAGTTGATTGTGTAATACCTTCTTGTTCGTGAACCGCTTTTAGAACTATTTGTTCTTCAGAATCAAATCCTCCTAAAAATGCCGTGAAATGATCTTTTTTTGTAGCTTCTTTTAATGCTGAAGAAACTTTTACTTGGTGTTCTTCCAGAACTTTTTGTGTTTTATCAAATAAAAGCAGATAGATTCCAAGAATTATTAATGCTAATGAAATAACTCCTCCAATGATATAAACTGAGAAATCCCTGTCCTGATGAAGACAAGTACCATCAGCCAAATAACAAGTACCCATTTCATCAACAAAAGCATTGATGTAAACATCTTCTTTTGCTTTAAACATAAAGACGAGAATTGACAACAATATTCCAAATATTAAAATTGCAACCCCTATTTGTTTTTGATTCATTAACTATAGAAAAGTCTGAACTGTTTAAAAAAGTTTGCTAAAAAAGAATTAAACTGTTTAAAACCAGATTATTTACCATCAGAAATAAACACATGATAAGTAATATCTTTAAGTTCAATCATTAAAGCACCATTTTCATAACCAGAATAATGTGCAGGATTATTTTCAATTCTTTTAAGATTAACAAATAAAGATTGTCCACCTTTCATTTGCAAATACACATCTAAACCTTCTTGCGAAGCAATAATAGGATTTTTTCTTTTATGTTTGAGAGTAACATAATCATTTAATTCTTTTAATCTAAGTTCTAAAGAAGATAGTTTCATTTCATCATTTAACGGAATAGGCATTCCTTGATCAGTCCATTCCATAGCCAAATATTTAAACATTATAAAAGAAGAATCAGGAATAACATTTAAATGTTACTATTTGGTGGTGGTTATTTTCCACAATATTTAAATAGTTAATTTGGTTTTCTAACAAAATGAATTCCTTAGAAAAAGAAATCGAATTAATGCAAAAAGAAGGATTCTTAAAACGAGCATTCAAAGTAAAAGGTAAAAATGTCCCACACATGTTACTAAGTGGAGGACTTGCAATTGCCGCAAGATATTTCTACGCAAAACACGCAGGAGAAGCAGGAATGAGTGATGAAGCGCTAGCCCCAATGGCAACCTTAGTTGATATTGGTGTTTTCTGGGGAACATATCTTCCACAAATAGCTTATAAAGAACGAAAAGAAATGAAAGAAAAAGGAAAATATGTGGTATCAAAAATCGCAAAAAAAGTAGTTGCGTTCGGAGGATTATTTGGACAAAGTGAAATATTCTACACCGGAATAAGCATAGCTCTTCAATACACCTTTCAAAAAATGGAAATCTCTCCTGAAAATGCCTCATTAATGATTCAAATACCAGCAGTATTATTCTTTTCGGGAGCGATGCCCCTAATGGAATACTCATCAAAAGTAGGGTCAGAATATTTATTTAAAGCATTTAAGAAACAACCAAAACCTTACAAATAATTATCTTCTTCGGCCTCTATTAAAGCCTTTATTTCTAAAACTATTCTTTTTCTTCTTAACAAAAGAAGATTGTTTAATAGGTGCTTTTTGAAAAGTTGGAACATCTTCTTTTGGAACATTCAAATCAGAATGCATTCTAAAAATATTAGAGAAATTATTATGGTCCATCGGAGCTAGAATGTTAATTACTTTTCCATCTTTACCTGCTCTTGCAGTTCGACCAATTCGGTGAACATATTCTTTAGGGTCACCAGGAATATCATAATTGTAAACATGCGAAACACCAGGAATATCTAAGCCTCTTGCAGCAACATCAGTACAAACTAAAATTGTTTCTTTTCCTGATTTAAAGTCTTCCATTGAAGAACTTCTTTTAGCTTGAGTAAAACCACCATGAATAGCAATAGCATTTAATTTATTGAATTTTAAATTCTTAGCTAAGAAATCTGCTTGATTTCTAGTATTACAAAATATCAATACTAAACCAGAATGTTCTTCTCCAAGAAGATGAACTAATAATGAGAACTTCATATGGTCTCGCACATCATAATAAATTTGTTTAAGCTTTGTAGGATCTACTTGAGCTTTGGCTCTTATAGAAATAGGATCTTTCATATATTTGTTTTTAATTTTTTGAATATCTTCAGATAGTGTTGCTGAGAAAAGAAGTGTTTGTCTATATTTTGGGCATTTAGCAATGATTTTATTAACTTCATCAATGAAACCCATATCAACCATCCTGTCTGCTTCATCCAAAACCAACATTTTAACTTTAGTTAAATTAACGGTTTTTCTTTCAATATGATCAAGAATTCTTCCAGGTGTTGCAACAACTACATCTGCAGTTGTTAACTTGTTAATTTGAGGATTAATTGCTACACCACCATAAACAGGTGTGACTCTCAAAAATTTATATTGAGAGAATTCTGCTAAAGCTTCACAAACTTGTTCTGCCAGTTCTCTAGTAGGAGTTAAAACTACTGCTTGTAAACCCTTACCTTTGTCAATATTCTGAATAATTCCACAACCAAAAGCTAAAGTTTTACCACTGCCAGTTTCAGATTGGCCAATCACATCTTTTCCTTCAAGAATAGGCGGGATTGATTTTTCTTGAATATAAGTAGGTGTTTCAAAATCCTTATCTTCAAGAGTACGTAGTATCTCTTCAATAATACCCAATTTTCTAAAAGCTTCAACCATAAGAAATCACAATTTTGTTACTTTTGTAGCTACAAGTCCTCTATCGCCTTCATTCCCTTCAAATTCAACTTCATCATTATCGGCTAGAGCTACTTGGTCAACGATGTTTGATAAATGAACAAAATACGCATTTCCATCGTCTCCATTAATAAATCCAAATCGTTTCTCTGAGTTAAAATATTTTACTTTTCCTTTCATTTGTTTATTCCTCTTAAATGTATTTTTATAAATTAAAAAAAACTCTTTATTAATAAAGGCTTCGGATTTCTGTAGCACAAGCTTTTTATAAATAACTAAACTCAAGAAAAACATGGATTTGTTCAAAGAAAAAATAATTATTCTGTGGGATACGGAATTTACTTGCTGGAAAGGTTGTAAAGAAAATGGTTGGGATAAAGAAAGGAATCAATTCAGAGAATTCATACAAATTGCTTTAATTAAAGTAGATATAAACACGATGAATATAATTAATGAATTCCAAACTTTTGTAAAACCAATTAAGAACCCACAATTATCAGATTATTGCACTAATCTAACGCATATAGAACAAGACATTATTGATGAAGCCGACACATTTGATAAAGTGCAACCTGCAATGTTAAATTTTATTGGCAATACAAAATGTTATTCTTTTGGTCAAGATTTTAAAGTATTATACGAAAATCAAGAGATTAATAATTTGAATAATCCTTTTAAAGACCAATTCTTTGACTTAAGAATTATGCTTATAGAAGAAGGTTATGATGTGAAAAGTTATTGTAGCGGAACACTTTCAGAACTCTTTGGAATAAAATCAGAATTTCATACTCATGATGCGGTTGGTGATGCAAAAACAGTTTTAATTGCATTAAAAGAATTAAAAAAGAAACTTTAAGTCTTGCCCTTTCTAACAATTTGTAAATGAGGATAAGCAATTTCAATATTTTTTTCTTGTTTAACTGCATCTAAGAACGCGAGAAATATTTCAGTTTTGTTCTTCGAGATTTTATCATAAGGCGTAAAGAACTGAGCAATTAACTGGATTGCTGAATCTAACAAATCAATTCTAATTCTTGGTTTAAATTCTTCATCAAACTTTTGAAGTTCTAAATCAATTTGTTCTCGCTCAATTTGAAGTTTTTTTGCTTCTTCATCAGCTTCCTTACTATCAATACCTTCATATTTTGTTAATAACCCACTAATAAAAGCGTTAACTTTTTTTCTTTGAACATTAAGATTTCGTTTGTAATGACTTTTATTCTTCCGAGTCAAATCAATAATAATTTCACGCAATAATTTTCTTGCTTTATGATAATCGCTCTCATAAGTAATAGTTATACTTATTTCTTCAACCAGATAGTTATAATTTTTAGTATAATTCTGAACTTCCGAAGTTAAAACTAGTTCATTAGGAAAAGTTACTATTTTACCACTAGACCTGTCCGAACGCTCTAATAATCCGTCCAAAACAGTATTCATAACTTGAATTTCTTTTACATCGCCTCTTATTTCTCCAACTTTTATACGATCACCTTCAGAGTAAACATGCTTCAGAATAATTGTAACCCAACCAACAAAATTCAAAATTGGTTTTTGTAATGCAAAAGTAATTCCAAAACCAATTAAACCAAAGGAAGCCAGTAATCCAAGAACATTTCCAAAGATTAAAGAAACCGCGGCAAATATAAACAAAACCCACCAAGCAAAAGTTACTAATTTTGAAATCCTTTTATAGTCATTTTCTTTATGAAGATTTTTATAAACACTCATCAATAAACGTTTTATTAAAAAAGCATCAATTAACTTAAAAAAAAGGAATAACATTCCAATCAAGAATAATTTTGTAGCATAAGGCATCATGTGACCAAGCAGCCAAGCAAGATGTTTCATAATAAAACTCAAATAATTATACTCTGTAGTCACTAATAAAACCAGCATTATAACTAGAACAAGAACTAACCAAAATAAAGTATTCAGAAATTTAAACTTATTTTTGTTTCCCCTCACAAATGAGAACTAAATCTTCAAAGTATATATATTTTACGAAAAGAAAACAATTAAATATCTCCCAATCAAAACACTATACTTATGCATAATAATTTCACAAATATAAATAAATTATTCTCAACTGTAAAACACTATTTTTATGAACACCCAATAATAAAATTCATCTTATTAATAATAATAATACTCAGTTATCTTTCCCTATCAATTATAAAATTTGGTGGAAAAGAAGGATTTTTAATCAGTGCATTAACTTGGAGTTTCTTTGTTTTATGCACTCCAATTGCAGATGCAGGATTTCTACTCGATTTACCAATAAGAATTTTTACCGGAATAAAGATGATTTATTCGGAAATAATTGTGTGGATAATAGCAATTGGAATTAATTTGTTCACAATGTCCAACAACCCATTAATTTATGAAGATACAATCATCCTCTCATTATTCCACCACATCATATCACACCCCATTCCATATGCATCAATAATAATCTTGTCAGGAATAGGAACATTTCTTTCATTGTTATTTGGAGATGAAATAATAGATGTTTCTTACGAAGAAAAAGAAGTTCGAGAACACCACCTAAAACATAGACACAAACACCACCTTGTAATATTAATATTCTTGTTCATAATAATATTCATCATATATGATTTACTTCTAAATAAATTAGGAATGCACATCCCATTACTTTAACGAAGAAATTCTAATGCAAATGTCCAGGAACTAATAAAGTTACTAATAACACAATTGCAACACCCAAAATTATTGCTAAAACGTGCAAAACACTTTCTCCAAATTTACAATGTCTATGTAGTTGAGGCAGTAAATTTGATGCCGCAATATACAAAAAGTTTCCTGCTGCAAATGGAATAACAAACTCAGAAAAACCATCAAGTTTTCCAACCAATAAAATTCCTATGACAACCCCTAACAAAGCAATTATGGCTGAAAAGAAATTGAAAAACAAAGCTCTTTTTTTAGACATACCAGAATATAATAATACTCCAAAATCCGCGATTTCTTGTGGAATTTCATGAAATATTATTGAGATTGTCGCAGCCATTCCAACAGAAATATTCACTGCATAACTTCCTGCAATAACTAATCCATCTATAAAATTGTGAATTCCATCTCCAAGTAAATTCAAAGGAGCAACATGATAAGCATGACTGTGTCCTTCGCCATGATTATGACCTTTATGATCACATTTATTATGATGCCAATGAACAAACTTTTCTAATATAAACATAACTAAGAATCCAATTAAAATAAATATTGCAACATCCAACCCATAATGATGTTCAATTATTTCAGGAATAAAACCCACAAATACAGTACTTAATAATACTCCAACAGAAATGCTTAATAAAAACAATAAAGTCTTTTTAGAAATTTCTTTTTTTAATAAAAAAGGAATTGCAGCAACTACTGAAAGTAATGATACTAAGAGAACGCTTACAATTGGATATACTATGTTCATAGAGAATTGAATATTAAATTTATTTATAAATCTTATTGAGAAAAAATAAATAAAGAAAACATTTATAAAGCAGAATTAACTATAGTTAATATGTTTTTGAATTACAAAAGAATATTACTAGCAATATTACTAATAACCTCTCTAATTTTAACAAACTGTACAAATGGTGAAATAATGAAAGAAGAAAAAGATATGTCTTATTATGTAACAAAAGAAGGCGGCACAGAACAAGCTTTTGAAAATGAATATTGGGATGAAAAACACCCAGGAATATACTTAGATATAAATACAGACGAACCATTATTCTCAAGTCTTGATAAATTCGATTCTGGAACAGGATGGCCAAGCTTTACAAGAACCATAAATGAAGCACTAGTTCAAACAAATGAAGATAAAAGCCTTGGAATGGCTCGAACAGAAGTTCGAACAAACGAATCACATTTAGGACATTTATTTGATGATGGGCCTGATGGACTACCAAGATTTTGTATTAACTCAGCAGCCTTAAAATTTATACCTTACGAACAACTAGAAGAAAAAGGATTGGGCGAATATAAAGAATTATTTTCATATAAAGAAGCTATTTTTGCAGGCGGATGCTTCTGGGGAGTTGAATCACTGTTAGAAGAACAAGAAGGAGTCATTTCAGCAGTATCAGGATACACTGGCGGAACTGTTGACAATCCAACTTATAAACAAGTAAGTACTGGAAAAACCAGACATGCAGAAGCAGTACTCGTCATATACAATCCTGAAATTATTTCTTATTCAGAATTGTTAGATATTTTCTGGCGATTACATGATCCAACTCAGAAAAACCGACAAGGATGGGATGTGGGAAACCAATATAGATCAGCAATATTTTACTTTGATGAAGAACAAAAAATAATTGCAGAAGAAAGCAAAGCAGCATTTGATGCAAAAGGAGTCTTTAGTAAACCCGCAGTCACAGAAATTACACTCGCTTCAAAGTTTTATCCTGCAGAAGACTACCACCAAGATTATAATGAAAAGAACCCAAGTTATGTCTGTCACGAACTAAGGCCTGAATAGAGGCGTAACTTTTTATACTCATTCTCTTTTTTATACTAAATGCCTAATTTTTGGAGAGTAGTAAATAGAGTAATTCAAGAAGCAGAAGTTTTGCTGATTCTATTAGATGCAAGAATGGTTATTGAAAGTAGAAACAAAGAAATCGAAGATAAAGTTAAGAAATTAGAAAAACCATTAATATATGTTATTACCAAAGCAGATTTAGTTGAAGATAAAAAAGAAGTTGAGAAATACAAAAAAGAATTCCAACCATGTGTTTTTGTTTCTGCAATAAAATATCATGGAACTACAATACTGCGAGAAAAAATTCTTATTGAAGCTAAAAGACACAATATTGAAACAGTTCCGATTAACGTCGGAGTTCTAGGTTATCCAAATGTTGGAAAATCATCTTTAATAAACGCTATGAGCGGACGAGGAACAGCTTCAACTAGCATGATGAGCGGTCATACAAAAGGCGTTCAAAAAATCAAAGGAGATAATAGAATTATGTTCTTAGATACACCAGGAGTAATTCCATACAAAGAAAAAGAAAGTCAAAAACACTCAGTTATTGGTTCAGTAGACTTTACAAAAGTTAAAGATCCAGACATGGCAGTTATGAGTTTAATGGAACAATTTCCAGGTAAAGTTGAAGAGTACTACAAAGTCAAAGTTCGCAAAAATTTTGAAGCCGTTATTGAAGAAATCGCAATAAAAAGAAGTATTGTAAAAAAAGGAAATATTCCAGATATTGATAGAGTTTCTCGAACAATTCTTAAAGACTGGCAAACAGGTAGAATAACTCAACAACCAGATCTTGGTCCTGGATGGATTTTCAAAGCACCAAAATAATTCTAAGCACAATTTTTTTATTCTAAAAACAACTATTAATTTTAGAAATATTTAAATAAGATTAATTTCAGAAAACCATGATTAAAAATAAGGAGGTGCAAGTACATGCCCGCAAAAAAAACAGTAAAAAAATTGGCTAAGAAAGCTCCAGCAAAAAAAACAATGAAAAAAGCACCAGTTAAAGTTGTAAAAAAAGCACCAGTTAAAAAGTTAGTAGCAAAAAAAGCCCCAGCAAAGAAGGCTCCTGCAAAGAAACCAGCAAAAAAAGCAGCAGTTAAAAAAACAGCAAAAAAAGCTCTTGCTAAAAAGAAAGCTCCGGCTAAAAAAACAATAAAAAAAGCACCAGCAAAGAAAAAAGCTCCTGCTAAACAAGCAGCAAAGAAAGCAGTGGTTAAAAAAGTAGCAAAAAAAGCTCCTGCTAAGAAACCAGCAAAAAAACCTGCTAAAAAGAAAAAGTAATTATCAAAAACAAATCAATTATTTTTTATTTATTTTGGTTCAAACCCAAAAACATGCCAGCAAATCATTGCTGAGCATTTTTTCTTTTATTTTTTAAGAATAAAATTAGTATCATAGTTATTCTTTGGAAAATTTATTTTAAGAGCTTTAATCATAAACTAAATCCTAAGAATAAAAAGAAAAGAATTATAAACTACCAACCTCTTTCTAAAGACTAGTTTTTATTGGAGGAGGAGCGTATTGGAAAATAATGGAAATGGATTGAATGGTTCTACTAATAGTAAAACAGTTTTTGAGAAGAAAAATTTCTTGTTTGTGTCTTATGATAGTTTGATTGGAGACCTTGTCTGGATTGTAAAGAAAGAAGGTCACGACGTGAAGTACTACATCAGAAATCCTGATGATAAGGATATAGCCGATGGTTTTGTTGAAAAAGTAGATGATTGGAAAGCAGAAGTTGATTGGGCAGACATCGTAGTTTTTGATGACGTTCTTGGAATGGGTGAAATGGCTGATGAAGTAAGAGCTAAAGGTAAGCTAGTTGTTGGAGGAACACCTTACACTGACCAATTAGAAGATGACAGGTCATTTGGACAAGAAGAGCTGAAGAAAGTTGGTATTTCAATAATCCCTTATAAACATTTCAATTCATTTGAAGAAGGTATTGAATTTGTAAAACAAAATCCTGGTAAATATGTCATTAAACCTTCTGGTGAAGCACAAAACCTTAAAGGATTGTTGTTTATTGGCGAAGAAGATAATGGTTCTGACGTAATTCAAGTTCTAGAAGATTATAATAAAGCTTGGGCTAAGAAAATCCCTGCTTTTCAACTTCAAAAAAGAGTTGTAGGTGTAGAAGTTGCAGTTGGTGCTTTCTTTAATGGAAGTGAATTTATTTATCCTATTAATGTTAATTTTGAACATAAAAAATTATTTCCTGGAAATCTTGGTCCATCTACTGGAGAAATGGGAACTGCTATGTTTTGGAGCGGACCTAATAAAATTTTTAATCAAACTTTAAAAAAATTAGAAGGAAAACTAGCTGAAGAAAAATATGTTGGTTATATTGATTTAAATTGCATTGTTAATAACAATGGAATATATCCTTTAGAATTCACTTCTAGATTTGGTTATCCAACCATATTTATACAACAAGAAGGTATTACCATGCCTATTGGAGAATTCCTGTATGAATTGGCTTCTGGAGAGTTAAAAAGTTTCAAAACAAGAACAGGTTTTCAAATAGGTGTGCGAATTGTTGTTCCTCCATTCCCTTTTACAGATCCTGAAACTTTTGCTGTTAAATCAAAAGATACAGTTATTCACTTCAAAAAAAAGGTTGATGGAGTGCACATTGAAGATGTGAAAATGATTAATGATGAATGGGTTATTACAGGAACATCTGGCGTAATATTAGTTGTTGTTGGATGTGGTGCAACAATGAAACAAGCACAACAACAAGTATATTCAAGGATAAAAAATATTATGATTCCACACATGTATTATCGAACTGATATTGGCAATCGATGGTTTGAAGATAGCGATAAACTACATAATTGGGGTTATTTAAGAGAGTCTTGAACAATGAACATTGTCAAAGATTTATCTGAATGCGAAAAACTTTGGAAACAATTTTCTTTGCATGAAACCATCTGGGATGATTGGGATGTGGCTTTATCTTTTTTTGATAAAACAAGACATGAACCTTATTTTCTAGTTGCAGATTATGGACTTCTTCCTTTATGGAAAGATAAAACTAATAATAGGTTTTATTTTTTTGGTGGTGAATATCCTGAAAATAGAAAATTTTGGTTTCCAATTGAAAAGTTTAAAGAAGTTTTTTCTCATTTACCAAACAACACTAAAATATTTGATATACAAGGCGAAATGGTAGATTCATTCTTAAAAGAATGGCCTGAATTTGAAAAGTTCTTTACAGAAGAAGATTACCATTATTTCTTAAATTTAAACAATTTTAATTATGAACTTGAAGCTTATCTGAAAACTTTCAATAAAAAACATCGGAAGAACTTTTTATATGATATGAAAAAACTTAAAGATTCTAACCTTGAGCTAGTCTGGGAAAAACTAGAACATTTTCAAGATTGTGTTGATTTCAATGTTAAAAGG
Source organism: Candidatus Woesearchaeota archaeon (assembly GCA_937912225.1). Taxonomy (GTDB): domain Archaea; phylum Nanobdellota; class Nanobdellia; order Woesearchaeales; genus JAHIUF01. The sequence goes on from CALDOJ010000034.1 coordinate 69,757, forward strand.
TTCGGCTCGGAATCTGATTTTTCAGATTCGGTTTTCGTACAAGATATGAAACGATTTCTTGATTTATTAAATAAACGAAATGAAATATTTACTTTAACAATTATTAAGAATGGTAAAGTTGAAGGAATAGAAATTGCAACATTTCACAAAAATAAATATTATGTTTTAAATGGTGGGTACAATCGAGATATTAAAAATCTTGGAAAACTAATAATGTTCGAACACATAAAAAAAGCTTTAGAATTTAAAGCAGAAATTATTGATTTCTTAGTTGGCGATACTGGTTGGAAACAACTTTGGAATTTTGAAAAAGAAAGGTGTAGAACTTTTTTTAAACCTTGAACTAATATATTAAGATTATTTTATTGAGACTTCAATTTTTAACAATTCTGTTTCTTTTAAAATGTTTAATTCAATTTCATCTTCAAAGCTAATTGCATCTCTTCTTTTTAGAACTTCATCATTAACTTTAACTTTACCTTTTACAACCATTAAAAATATTCCTTTACCTTTAGCAGGTTCTAAAGATATTAATTCGTCTTTATCAAATAAACCAATTGATATGTTTGCATCTTGATTTATTTCTAATGATTTTTTACTAACAACTTCATTCCAACCTTTATTAAATTCAAACTTTCTTTCTTCATGTTTTGGTTGTATTTCAGATTTTGTTTTAATCCATATTTGAAACAGTTCTAGTTGTTCTGTTATTGAATTATTAAATTCGCTATGAACTATTCCTGTTCCTGCAGACATAACTTGAACCCAACCAGGCGTTAGAACTGCGAATTTTCCTGTACTGTCAGCATGTTTTAGTTCTCCAGATGTCACAATTGTTATGATCTCCATATTTTCATGTGGATGGTTTGGAAAACCTTGACCAGGCGCAATTATATCATCATTTAATACTCTTAGAGCCCCATATCCTATTAGTTCTGGGTTGTAATAATCTGCAAAGCTAAAGCTGTAATTAGTGTTTAGCCATCCATAATTGGCTTTTCCTCGTTCGTTTGCTTTGTAAATTTTCATTTTAAAATTTCAAAGAAATAAAAAGAAAATAAAAAGAAAATAAAAAATAAAAAAAAATTATTCAACTATCAAATTTCCTTTCATACCGTTTGCTCTGTGTTGACCAACACTGCAATAATATTCGAAAATTCCTTCTGTATCAGCAACAAATTCAACAAATGTTGAACCACCATCGCTTACTCTTTCAGTTGCAACATTAAACTCATCTATAACAAAATCATGAAATCCTTGCGAACTTGTAAATTCGATTCTGACAGTATCGCCTTTATCAACTTTAAGTTCAGGCATTTCTTCTCCATCCATGAAAAACGCATAGTTTACGCCTTCAAGAACAAATATTTTTGTATCGACTTCAAACATATCATCATCTCGTCCTTCTTCTGAATCATCATCCATTTCATCTTCAGATTCATACTCTATCTCAATTTCACTCTCTCCTCTTTTGTTCTTAATTTTGATTTCAATTTCTCCGGCCTGATTCTCAATATTGGCCATTATTGAATCAACCAATACTTGTTGTTCTTCAGTGATTTCTCCCTCAAATTCAATTTTTATCTTAAGTTCGTTCTTCACTTCAGAAATTCTTTCATTATGAGATTGAAATTTCATTTCAAGTTCCGATTTCATTTCTGAATCGTCAGACATTTCAATTTTTTCTTGTACTTTCATCAAAAGTTTTTTGTGTCCTTCTTCTGCTTTAGTCATTGCTTTGATTTCTCCTTTCAAAGCCATTTCTTTAACTTCAGACAATCTTTCTTCTGCTATTTCCAGTCTCTTCTCTGCTTTAGTATTTGCATTGAAGGTCATTGCCAAAGATATTTTTTCCATGGCAGTATCTAAAAAATAAAATAAACTGTCAGGAGTTGTTCCTGCTTTTGTTAGTTGTGTTTCTTCTTGTGAAGATACAGGTACCGCAAAAATCATTACAATTAATAATAAACTCAATATTTTTTTCATAATAACACCTTTAATTAACTATAGTTAATAGGATTTGGGCGTTTATTTAAATATTTTTTGGAAAAAAAGAGATACTTATTTGAATCAAGTTCAATTACCAATTTCATGAAAGCTTACTTGGCTGACAAAACTAGACAATTCTTTGTAGAGGATTTCATAACAACATCAGGAGTTTCTATAGATTATAAAACAGGTTTTGACGTTTTAAAAGATAAAGAATGTTTCTTAATCGATGTTTTTGACACATTCATTAAACGACTAACTACTGAAGATGAAGGAAGAACAGCTAAAAGACTTGGAATTATGGCTTATCTTAGAGGAGAAAAAGTTACAGAAGAGTTCATAATTAAAGGACAAGAACCAAGAACTGGTTTTAAGGATTTTTTAACTCATTACAAATCAAACAATGTTCAAATAGGAATTCATTCTGATGGAATTTATCAAGAATGGTTTTTGGAATTAAACAAATTCTGGGGTTTTGAAGGATTAGTTGACCAATATTTCTTAAACATAGCAAGCATTTCAAAAGATGAATGGAAGTTTAACAACTCATTTTTAATGGATCATAAATATCATATTCTAGACGGATTTGGAAATAAATACATTAAAAACTTTGGAAGCATGATTAATGAAATGGGTGTTGACAAAGAAAAAACAATCATTATTGGAGATGGAGCATCAGACATAGTTCCTGCAGTCCACTACGATGTAGATTTATTAATAGTTCCAGGACAAGCCTCTTATCCAGAGTTTGATTTTAGAGAATTAATAGAAACATTAAAATAAACTTAAATAAATAAAGAGAACAAAATGAAAAAACTCTGGTTTAAAAAGAAAAAAATTGGCTATGGATGGCAACCCGCTAGTAAAGAAGGTTGGATTGTAACAATAGTATTTATTATTTCAATAATCAATGCTGCAATGAAATATGCAGACAGCAATCAAACAATGCTTCTCGTTTCTATAGTCGTATTAACTTCAATTTTTATGTTAATAGCCTATAAAACAGGCGAGAAACCAAGTTGGTCTTGGGGACTTAAGAAAAAATAAAAAAATTAACTAGTCCATAAGCCATGAATATTGCATAAAGCTCTAGCAGTTACTCCTTCTGGATTAGCTTCTAAATCAAAATCTGCTTCAGGTTCTAAACCAGGCCATAATCTTGCTTCTGCAATTACTTCTCCGCCACCGATTAATTGTATTAAAGAGATGTAGTGATTTTCTTCCATTGGATGGTCAATTGATCCAACTTTAACTTTAACTTTCGTTCCGTCAATTTCTATTACAGGAATATGTTTTTCTTTTCCTTCAGCACCAGACTTTTCTTCTAAAAGAGTCATAGGTTGACCACAACAAGACATTTCACCAGCACCATTACTAATCATTGAGATAGTGTTTTTACAAATATCACAAACATAAATACCATTTTTTTCAGCCATTTTCAATTCCTCCAAAAAACATTGTTATATTTTCGAGGTCTCAAAGAGTTCTAATCTTTGCGAACCTCATAACATATTTTTAATAAGCTATGAATGAATTATAAACTTTTCCCTTATAACACTTTTACTAATTAAAAACATAGATTTAAAAAAGAGTAAAACAACATTGAAATACCAAGAATTTTATTAAAAATAAAAAGAGAATTAATTACTCTAACAATGAACAATCCAAATAACGCCAAATCAGAACTTCCTTATATTTATGATACGTTAAAAAATCTCACCATTCTATCAAATATTTCCTCTTTATTAGATTGGGATCAAAATACTAATATGCCTCTTTTAGCAGCAAAAGGAAGAGGAGAACAGATAAAACTTATAGAATCAATCATACACAAAAAATGGAAAAGCAAAAGACTCATTGAAGCATATAACACTGCAAGAAAAGAACAATTGTCACAAAAAGATTATTTTGTTTTAAGAATGTTTGGTAAAGAGTTACAAAAAAAAAACAAATTACCAGTTACATTCACTGAGCGGTTCGGAATGGCCAGAGCATTATCAGAATCTGCATGGCAAGAAGCTAAGAAAAATAGTGATTTTAATTTGTTTAAAGAACACCTAAAAGGAATTGTTAATTTAAAACGAGAATACGCACAATATCTTGATAAAAAACGAACGCCCTATGATGTACTTTTAGAAGAATATGAAGAAGGAATGACTTCAGAAAAACTTGATAAAATATTTGCATATCTTAAACAAGAATTAATTTTTTTAAGAAAAGAAATAATACCAAAACAAACGTTTATTCGTAAACCAATAGTCAAACGTACGGAACATCGGACTTTGATAGAAGAATTTATAGAAAAGAAACTACAAATAGACAAAAACATTCTTGCAATAAATGTTTCAATGCACCCATTTACAACCAGAATATCAAAGAACGATGTTAGAATAACTTCAAGATTTGTAAGTATTGATTCTTTCTTTTCAGCAATACACGAGTCAGGACATGCATTATATGAGTTAGGATTGCCTACAGATTATTATTACACTCAAATTTACTCTGCACCAAGCACTGGCCTTGATGAATCACAAGCAATATTATGGGAGAATAATATTTGTCGAAATGCCCATTTCTGGAAAGGGTTTTACAAAGAATATAAAGAAAAAACTAATCTGACATTAGAGTTAGAAGATTTCTTGAAATATATAAATCTAATAAAAAAAGAACAAATAAGAGTTGATGCTGACGAAATCAACTATATTTTACACATAATAATAAGATATGAAATAGAACGAGATATGATAAATGGGCTTTTAGAACCAATTGATGCAGATAAAGAATGGAACAATAAATGCGAAGAACTATTAGGTCGAAAACCAACCATTCACGAAGGAATATTACAAGATATACATTGGGCAGAAGGCGACTTTGGATATTTTCCAACTTATGCTATAGGAATGATTTATGCTTCACAAATATACAATACAATGAACAAACAAATACACGCAGATAAATTATTAGAAACTGCTAATTACGAACCAATACTAGAATGGCTAAAAGAAAACATTTATTCAAAAGGTTATACAAAACCAGCAGAGGAGTTAGTTAAAGAAGTAAGTGGTGAGAAATTGAATCCTAAAGTATTTATAGATTATTTAAAAGAAAAATATTCAAAACTGTTGCTTAAAAATTAAGATTTAGATTAATAGATTAGTTCTTGACTTGTTTTAATTTATTAAAAATAGCTGGGTCGTCAATTGCGGCTCTGCCAATCATCGCTCCTTTCACACCGATTGATTTCAAATAATCTATTTGTTCTGGTTTGGTAATATCTCCATTCGCAATGATTATCTTGTTTGTGTCTACGCATTCTTTGTAAACATTAAAATCTGCAGGGCTCATACTATGTTCTTTACCATGTTTTGCATGAACTATAAAAAAATCTGCATCCACTTCTCTTATTAAGTTAAGATATGATTTCTTTTCTTTTTCGAATTGATTTGCTCCTAATCTTAATTTTATTGAAACAGAATAACCGTGATTTTTTATGATTTGAACTAGTTTTTTTACTTTAGTTACTCTTTTAATTAAAGCACAACCAAGTCCTTTTTGAACCATATTTAAACTTGGACAACCAAGATTCAAGTTGAATCCTAAGAATCCTTTTGAAGGTTTGAAACTTTGTAAGAATTTTTCTAATTCTTCTTCGTTTGCACCAATAATTTGAATATATGTTGGAATAGGATTTGGGATTTTTATTTTTTCTAAAGTGCTTTTATTGCCTCTAGCTAATGCAGAAGTTCTTGCCATTTCTGTAAATGTTGAATCTGCACCTTTCTTGTAACATAACTCTCTGAACTCAGAATTAGTATGATCTTCCATTGGTGCTAACATTAACTCAAAATCTTTCATTATAAACTATGATTAGAAACGAGTTTAATAAAGTTATGGAAAAAGACTTGAAAGAAAAGAATTATAAAGAAATGAAATTGCGATTTTTTAATGGTGGAATTTAATCCTGATGGAAGCTTAAAACTTCCTGGTCAAATACTTGCAAAAAAAGAAGAAAATGAAAAAAAAATGCGTTCTCAAAAATGCATTAAAATAAGACGAGAAGTGATAAATTTTTCTGCTCCTAAAAAATGCGTTCTAGAAATAACATTATCAGATGCTTATAATGGCGATCATCGATTCATAAATACAATATATGGATATTTCAAGAATCGAGCAACTGTTCCAAACAAATTAACACAAATCAATGATAAAGAATTTGAAATAGAAATCGGAACTGATTTTCGAAGATGTTCAGATTGCAATTCTTTAATTAATCAGTTTAGAGAATTCTTAGATGGAAATTTGATTGAAGAAAAAGGTAGTTGTACATTTCAAGGTCAGAAAAAGAACTTTGAATACGAAGACTATTTCGACTAGTCTTCGCTCAAAAAAGTACTTTTTTGATTGTGAGGATTACTTTGATTAATCCTTGTTTGAAAAAACTAGCATATGTTCTCTAAAATAATTCATTCCTTTTGGATATTTATTAATCTTGTCAATAGTTTTCTTATAATTATCTCGCATTTTTATCGCTTCTTTTTTAGTAAGACCGCTTGTTGATTCATAAGTTATTTTCGGTTCTAAAACAGTTCTTTCTACAGTTGTTATATTATTTATTCCAAAACGACTTGATTCATTGTAAATTATTGTATTGCTTTGTAATCCAAAAATACTTGTAGAAACTAAGTCAACATATTCAGTTTGTTCTTTTAAGAAATTTATTGTATCTAAAAATTCTTCAGTAGTTTCACTTGGAAATCCAAACATTATGTAAGTCACATTTTTTATTTTGTTATCATGCGAATCTTTTAATACTCTTTTTACATCAGTTACATTAGTTCCTTTTTTAATTAAGTCTAATATTCTTTGATTGCCTGATTCAACACCCCAAATAACCATTTTTAATCCTGCTTTACTAAGCTTGCTTAAAACTTCATTTGTATAATCTTTTGTAGGTCTTAATTGACAAGCCCATCTTATGTTTAAATCTTTAACCAAATCTGCAAATTCTAATAATCGACTTACAGAAATCATATCATCTATTAAGAAGAAATATTTTTGTTTTGAAAATTCAATATTTTTTTTAATTAAATCTAAAGGATATTCAACATATTTCGAACTTTGGTGATGATTGCAAAACACGCATTGTTTGTAATAACAACTATTTGAAGTCTTTATTGGAATAACAATCTCTGGCGTAAAATATTCCTTTAAATTATGAACTTTAAAGTCAGTCGTATAATCAAAATTAAGTTTATCTTTGTCAACATTCTTTTCAGAAATAAACTCTAACAATTCAACTTCATCATTTAAAGTTTTATCAGCAACTAGACTCAATTTTTCATTTATTGCAGGTCCACCAATAACAGTTTTTATTTTGCCTTTCAAAGCTTTGAGTAATGACAATACATAAAATGCTTGACTTGAATAAACAAGACTAAATGCAACAACATCAGGTTTAGAGTCATATATTTGTTTAATTAAATCATCAAATAATTCAGGATTAATTTCACCAACCACAGATAAATTACTTTTTGAATAAACTTCTGAGCTTTCTTTAAAATAATCGCTTGAAATTTTTTCATAATCAGCCCAAGCAGTTTTGTCTTGGAAGAAAGATCCATATTTTGGAAATTTTAATTTGTGAAATTCTAAGTTTAAATCTAATACACCAATTTCTCCTTCATAATTCGCTTTAAGAAATGAAAACATGCTAGTTAAAGAAAAAGGAGGACTTGCAGGCGTACAAAAAGGTGCGTAAATAAGTAAAATTTTTTTCATTTTAATTCTTAACGTCTTCTAAACTTACGTCTAAAACTATGACTTTGAGTAGATTTATTAGGAGAAGAATTTCTATTACCAGAGTTATTATTAGATCGACCAGATTTAGAATGTCTAACAAATGGTTTTCTTGGAGGAGGTTTTGCTGCATCTCCAACGGCATTTTTAGCAATTTCTGAATGGAATTCATGGTTCATGACTTTGATTTTTTGTTTTATTAATTTTTCAATATCTCTAAGATAATTTCTTTCTTCTGCTTCACAAAACGAAAATGCAGTCCCATCACTTCCAGCTCTTGCAGTTCTTCCAATCCTATGAACATATGACTCTGGTTCATTTGGAAGTTCAAAATTTATAACATGAGAAATATTATCAATATCTATTCCTCTAGCAGCAATATCTGTTGCAACTAATACTTTAGTTTTTCCAGATTTAAAATCTGCAATCGCTTTTGTTCTTGCAGTTTGTGATTTATTACCATGAATTGCATCTGCAGAAATATGGTTTTTATTAAGAACCATGGCAACTTTATTCGCTCTATGTTTTGTTCTTGTAAAAATTAATATGCTTGTTAAATGTTCTTGTTTTAAAAGATCGAGTAATAACTCTTCTTTTTGCTTTTTATCAACAAAAAATAAGTGTTGTTTAATAAGTTCAACAGTTGTTGCTTGAGGAGTTACTTCGACATGAACAGGATTATCTTTAAGTAAAGATTTTGCAAGTCTATTAACTTCTGGAGACATTGTTGCTGAAAAAAATAATGATTGTCTGTGATGAGGTAATTTTGCAATTACTTTCTTAATATCGTGAATGAATCCCATGTCAAGCATCCTGTCTGCTTCGTCCAATACAAAAAATTCAACATTTTGCAAGGTTAGTTTTCTTTGATTCATTAAGTCTAAAAGTCTTCCTGGTGTTGCAACGAGAATATCAACTCCATTAGATAATGCTTGAACTTGTTTTCCTTGACCAACTCCTCCAAAAATCACTGTATGTTTAAATTTAAGATATGAACCATAAGTTCTAAAACTCTCACCAATTTGTGCGGCTAGTTCTCTTGTTGGTGCTAAAACTAAAGTTTTAATTAATCTAGGATATTGTTCAGTCATTCGTTGTAATATTGGCAATACAAATGCAGCAGTTTTACCAGTACCAGTTTGTGCAATACCAATTAAGTCTTTACCTTCTAATAAACTAGGAATTGATTTTGCTTGAATTGGAGTGGGAATTACATAGTTCTCTTTAGTTAGAGCACTTTGTAGCTCAGGTATGAGATTTAAGTCTTTAAACTTGATTTCTTTATCCATTTAAGCTTAGAAAATGCTTCTGGTTATAAAGGTGCCCTTATTTAGAAAACTAAGACTTCAATATTCTATTAACAATTTGAAGAATATCGTTTTTTGTTTTTGTATGTGTTAAATCCATCATTTCTTGAGTATAAGAAGTATTTTTAAGAAGAGATTGAACATGAACCTTCATTAATTGAAAACCAATATTAAATTTATCACTATAATTCAAATATTGTTTTATTGCTTTGAACTTCTCAGTTTCAACATCAAAAGTTTTTCCTTGCAACTGACTAAAGATAAAAGGTTCTTTTACTGCATGTCTTCCAATCATTATTGCATCACAAAATTCAAGTAATTTATTTGCGCTTGCAACATCTGTAACATCACCATTACCAATCAATGCAATTTTAGTTTCTTTTGCAACTTCTTTTAATGGTTCTATGTCTGATTTTCCTTCATATAACTGAGCTGAAGTTCTACCATGAATTGTGATAAAATCAAGTCCTGAAGACTCTGCAAGTTTTGCAATTCGAAGATATGGTTTGCTTTTCATATGGGCTGCATTCACTCCTAAACGCAATTTGGCCGAGACTGGTAAATGAGAATTTTTCTTCATTGTTAAAAATAATTTTTCAACTAATGGTGCTTGTTTTAAAAGTTCAGAACCAAGATTTTGTTCTCTTGTTTTCTTCATAGGACAAGCAAGGTTTAAATCAATAGATTTAATATGATGCAACCCTTGATAGAATTCATGATTCTTAATAATTTCAATAGCTGTCTTTAATTCTTCTGGAGAATTTGAAAGAAATTGAATTCCACAAGGAGAATGAAGGTCAAGTTTTCGTTTCATACGATCAGTTTTGGCAATAAACTCAGAAGCATAGAGTTGTTCAGTAAACGAATAAGACGCGCCATAACTCTCACAAACCAATCTAAAGCCTACATCTGAGAACATGGACATAGGTGCAAACAAATAAGGATTCTTTAATTCTAATCTGCCAAGTTTAATCATAATAATATAAAGATGCGACTTATTATTAAAATGTAATGCTTTGTTTGTTTTACAAAACACTTAAAAGATAAGTCTAATCACAAATAATAATGGATGAATGTAATCAATCAGGAGTTTGTTGTAAATTATTCGCAATCAATCTTAATGAAAAAGAATATTTCTCGGGTAAATTTAAGACTGAGTTTGAAGAATTTGGAATAGTTAAGGACTTCTTAGAAGCAGAAATGATTGGTGCAAACATTTTAACAAGACTGGAGGATGGAAGTTGTATTTATCTTAAAGATAAAATTTGTTCAATTCATAAAACTAGACCGCAAGTTTGTAGAGGGTTTTTTTGTAATTCAGAAAAAGAACAATTTAAAGATATGATAACACAAATCAATTTGGTTAAACAAAAATAACCCGCATAATTTATATATAATTTAATTTTTCAACATTACATGTTAATTGGTCCTGCAATTGGAGAGTTTGATTATAAAGACTTAAAATCAGCAATAGAAGGGTTTAGAGTTCTAGAATTACAACCTAATGATTTCCTGTGGAATGTTTACTCTGCGCTAGACGAGCTTTCCAAAGTAACATTCCTATCAGTTCATAGCGTAAGTAAGGATATTGATTTGTCTTCTTATGACCAAGAATTTAGAGAAAGAAGTATTACAGCAACCATTAAAAGCATGGATATGGCTCATTTAGTTAATGCTGATTCTTTAGTTTTACATCCTGTTAATGATATGTATCTTAATCCTGTTGAAAGGTTAGAACATGCTGATGTTTTCCTTGAATCGTTTGAAAAAATTATGAATCATTATAACTTATCAGGTCATAATTATAAACTTTGTATTGAAAATATTGAATATCCGAAGTACCCTGCAACTTTAGAAGAAACTCTTGATTTACAAAAGAAAATTCCAACTACAGGAATTGTAATTGACATACCTCATATTTGGCATTCACGAGACATATTAAGAGAGAACCCTGATTACTATCGGGAACATTCTCTTGGTTTTCCAAATGGCGAAACATTATATCAGAATCTTTCTCAGTTCATACAAGAAAATGAACATTTAATTGAAGAGTTTCACATTGCGGGTTTTGGTCATAATCCATTACGAACTCATGCACCATTATATGAACGAAAAAACCCCATTTATAACCAGTTATTTACAGAACTAATCAAAAAACCAATTATTATGGAAATATATGGTCAAAGTAAAGAGCAAATACTTTTAAATGAAGAAATCTTTAGAGGTTTAAAATGAGTTATTATCATCAAACACCAATTATGAAGCGAATTTTGGAATTTATAGATGAATCAGTCTATATTAAGGCTACTGATCCAAATCCTGATGTTGATAAAAGATTTCGAAGATATAATGACATAATTGATGCGATGGGAGATGGTGTTGATTTACATCGAAGTAATCTTGATTTTAAAAGATCAATTTTAATGATTGATTTAGAATATGGAAATCAGAATTATCCTGGAGAAATATTTCACAATCCACTTGGTTCGTTTCAAAAATTAGAACCTACAAGAGCCGCAGTAAAAAATATGTTGGATGAAAATAATGTTTCATATATTGAAACTATGACTGGACAAGGATATAATTTTACAATGGGCGTGCCAAGAAATTCTCAAACTTATGCTTCGCTTCTTAAAGTTGGAGAGCAAATGAGAGTTCTTCCAGAGTCAGCTGCTAAAAGATTACAACATAAACAATCTCGATATGGTAATGTTCCACTTATAGAGGACCACATAGTATCTACTGCTTTTGGTCGAATTAATGATTATATTTTTGATTCTATAAGAGATACACCTGGATTAATAATGAGAACAACAGATCTTTTTGATAATCCTGAGATTGCAATATTCGATTCAACTCAACACGCTTATTTACTAAGCAGAAGAGCATTTAGAACTGTTTTTTCACTACATCAAAAATCAAGGATGCATCCAAAATATAATTATCATGGACCTGCAATCGTAACTCTTCCAGTTGATGGAATTCCTTTAGAGGATAGAATACAAATCAGGCAAGATGAAAGAAATTCTTATGCCAGAGCAGTTGATATTGCAAGAAATTCAACTGGTGAAATTCCAAATACTGACTTAACAAACTTAATCACTAATTATTTGTTTAGTAATACTGCAAAAAAACATTTAGAATTTGCAGAAAAGCTTGGTTTTTCAGATTCTGAATTCACCTTACCATTTCTAAAAGCTAATAGTATGAACTGGGATATTCCACCGATGCCTGATTGGAGTTTAATTGGTGGCTTAAATATAGATCCAAAGTTATGGGATGTTTTTGCACATCCAAATGATGAAATGTTAAAACCAACTAATATTAGACATATAATTGGCGAGTTAAGTTCTAAAGGAGTTGCTGACACAGAAATTATTTCTTTACTAGCACAAAAATATAATGAGAATCATGGTTGGACAGTTGATGTTACTAAAACAGACCCTATTTTAAGAGCAGAATATTGGGTTAGAACATTAAAAGAACAATTATAATCTTCCTTCTAATAAATTCAAAGTAATACTTCCATTAATAAACAATTTAATCGTTTACGACCAGTATTAATCCAAATATAATTGCCAATAAAGCCCAGACATAATACAAATATCCTGGCCAAGAAGCCATCTGCGTCACTACAAGTAAAAATGCAATCACTATTGCTCCGAGGCCGCAGTATTTACTTCGGTTCAAATAACCACCTCGTAAAAATCATTATGGATGAACTATTATTTAATATTTTCGAAGAAAAGTTAAAGCATTAATCCAATTTACAAAACCTTAATATACTTTACTTAAATCCTTTTTATCATGTCATTAGATTATGCACATCCAGTAATCGTTGAATTAAAAGCTTTGTATAGAGAAGCAAAACTAAATTGCGATAAGGCATATGCTTTAAGAAGGCCTGGTTTTAGAAATAACGCGCTTGAACTTGCAGAAGAAAACTTAAATGTTATAACAGCCAATATTGAGTCAATTGATGCACTTTTAGAAAGTCTTCCGGAAAGAAAAGATATATCTGCCGAAGATTTATCCGAATATCAAGACACATTCCATCATCACAAAATCGTTCTAGCTGGTTGGTATAAAGATACTGAAAAATCAGTCAGGATTATAGAATAAAATACAACTCATTCTTAATTTAACGAACTCTTTCTTAGATTGATAAACACACATAGGAAACTTTTTATAAATCCAACTCCAGATATAATCTTATGAAAGAGGAAACACATTTCTATATTGCAATTATAGGATTCATAATGTTAATTGCAAGTTCAATATCATCAATCTTCTTTCAATACTCGTACTTCTATGTGTTTTTCTGTTTATCATTCGTTTTAGTTCTTGATTATTTTGATTTTAAGTTAAGAAAGAAATCATTAATAAGTTTCTTTATGAAAAAAACACATCATTCAGCAGTAATGTTCTTCATAATAGCTGCAACAATTTTTGCAGTATTTGTTGATTTAGTTTATGGAGTTATATTGTTTAAAATTTGGAGTTGGCCTAGTTACACAACTATTAACTGGATAATTTTATATACTTTAATAAACTTTTTTTTCATAATGCTCGTCTACGAAACTTATATGATAACAAGACATTTCTTATCAAAAATGTTCATAGAAAAACATTACAGTAAACAAAAAATTGTAAATAAAAACCATTTCAAAACAACAATCATACTAACTAGTTTAATATTCTTGTTCTTGCCATTAGCATATTTCTTTTTATTTGGAGAAGCACATGGTGGGTTTGTGATGATATTCCCGTTCTTAGGATTATGGCTTATATGTGATTCAATATTATATTTACATAACCAAACACCCATAATTCAAAAACTAATACAAAAAGATGGAACCACAATCGCAGGAGTATTAATAACTATGATTTTTCTAGTATTAACACATGAATTCGTGAATAAGTTCTCATCAGAATGGGTTTATAATAGCATACCATTCATGCAATTACAAATCGGTGGAGTTCCAATTATGGTAGTAGTAGGTTGGATACCATTAGTTCTTTTCTGCATATCTTTCTTAGATTTAACAAAAACCTTGGAAAAAGATGTTTTTAAGAAACATATGAAATAATTCTTAATTTAATCATTATTTTTGTTCAATAATACTTTGAGAATAATCTTGATTTAAAAATTTCTTTGCAACAGTTTTTACGTCTTCTAATTTAACTTCATTTATGTTTTCAATATATTTTTCTAAGTCTCTAGCATCAGTGCAGAATTCTTGAAAAGCCATTTCTTCGGCTAATTCAACATTATCTTCATATTCAAGAACAAATTCTCCTTCGATAAACTTTTTGGCATTTACTAGTTCTTCTTCGCTTAAAGATTGAAGTCTTTGGAATTGCTCAAAAATAATTGATTTAACCTCTTTAAAATTCTTTTTATGACCATTCACATAAATACAAATAAAACCATTATCAATAGCGGAGTCTAAATGAACGCCTGCTCCATATGCTAAACCTCGTTTATTTCTTACTTCATCAAAAATCCAACCAGTTTGACCTCTTCCAAGAATAGCTCTTATAATATCAAATACTAATGATTCTTTATCTCTTCTTGGAGGAACCACATAACCCATGACAAAGTAGCTTTGAGAAATGTTTCGCTTTTCTAACAGTTCTCGTTTAGCATTTTTTTGAACTGGAATTAAGGGCAGATTTAATTCTTGAGTTTTAAAAGATTCAAATTTATTTTTTACTTTAGAAAAAACATTTTCAACATCACCAACTATGCTAACAACCATGTTATTTGGAACATAAAATTTTTTATAAAAATTAAATAATTGAGCTCTTGTAAGACTGGCAATTGTTTTTTTAGTTCCTAAAACTCTCTTACTTGCAGGATGACCCTTAAATAATGCGTCTTGAAATAACATGAATTGATAATGAATTGGCGTATCATTAATCATATTAATTTCGTCCAATATAATCCCTTTCTCTCTATTAAACAATTCTTCTGGAAGAGTAGAATTCAAAACAATATCGCTTATGATTTCAAGAGCAATATCAAAATATTTTTTTAAAATCTTAATATAAAAAACAGTGTTATTGTTATCAGTTGCAGCATTAAATTCACCGCCCAAGTCTTCAATAGCACTTGAAATTTGAATTTGAGATCTTGATTTAGTACCATTAAAGATCATGTGTTCTAAAAAGTGAGACGCACCCATTAATTCATCAGGTTCATAAATACAACCAGCTTTAACAGACACAACTAATGCAACTGACTCATGATTAGTCTTTTTATAAAGAACTCGAAGACCATTTGATAATGTTTGTTTTTCAATCATACTTTATTTGAAAAAATAGGTTGTTTATAAACTTTCCATTATGAGCTTTATAGAAAAGAATCTAAACATAAAAAAATAAACTTCATCCAAATCTTTTTTTTGCAGCTTTAGTTGGAAAAAGTTTCGCAAGTATACTTTGTTGCCACTTAGAAAATTTATCAACACACTCTAAACAAATATCCACTTCTTGGGATTCATCAATTTTAAAATGATTAAAACCAGCATTATAATTATTAATTGGTTTTTCACATAAAACACAAATCTTGTTTTTAACCATTGTCTAATATTTATTAACCTACAAC
>CALDOJ010000035.1 GCA_937912225.1 Candidatus Woesearchaeota archaeon
TTATTATTATACTATATTATATGAAAAGGATATTTTTTGATTTCAATCTTAGCAATTCATCACACCTTTTCACACACTAAATGTGCTTTATAAAGGTAGTGTTCTGGCTAAAGGTTGCAACTATTGCCGAATGAAACCTTCAAAATGGTGAATTTAAGGGTTTCAGGGCTTGTAGTGAAAGATATTACGCTCTCACACAGTGTTTTATCGAAAACTTTATAAATGAATTATATCTATAACGGTCATACACGCTAGTTGACTATACAATAGTATATAAGGGGCTTAAATTAACGGTTGCTCGCAACTGTTTCAGCGCAAACCCTTGTATGCTGTTAAAAAAACTTATAGTCGCAATTAAAAAACACGGAGGTGTTTAAATGGACGTGAAAAAAGCAATAAGAAAAATAGTGGCGCTTGGAACTGGAGCAGCTATGATTGGAGCAACAATCATGGGAGCATCAGCTTATACCCTTGCAGATTACCCTAGCCCATTTGTCCAAAATGGAGCATTTAGCGGTAAAATTGTAATTGGTGCAAGTGCATCCACAGCAGACGTACTGGGAGCAGTAGATATCTCAGCAAGTCTACAAGCAGCAGCAAAAACTGGTGTTAGTGTTGCAGGAGCTTCAGCAACAACAACAGTAAGTAATGGAGTTTTAATAGAAGACTCTAACAACCAAGATTTGAACTATGAAGATACTTGGAGTACAAAAACCTTTAAAAAGGCAGATTTTCCAGTGCTTTTAGCAGATGGAATTGTACTTGATGAAAGTGCTTCAACAGAGCAAGACTATGATCAGTCTATTGCTATTGCAAGTAAATCAATGGCATACACTTTGGTTGACAACGATGTTTATGGAGAACCTATCTTATATCTAGACTTAGATGGTAACACTAATCCTTTGTTAACATTTAAAGTAGATTTTGATTCTGGAGATTATCTAGACATTCCTAACTTGGCTGATAGTGAATCTATCAAAATGTTCGGAAGCACATTTACTTTTAAGAATGTGGCAGATACAGATGACATCATTCTATATGGAAGTAAAGTAACTCAATTAGTTACAATGGGTACTCCATTAGAAGTAGAAGCTGACGGTGTTACATACACTATAGCAGTTGTAGGAGCTAACGCAGATACTAGTAGCGTACATTTACAAGTTGATGACGATGTTAAAACATCCACAGCAGGTCAAACTAAAACCATTGGTGGTTTAAAAGTTTATGTTGAAGATGTATTCGTTTCAAATGTTGGTGGAGAATCAGCTTCCGCTAAAGTATTTATTGGAAGTACTGAATACAACTTAGGTGCAGCAGACGGTACATGGAACCAAGTACAAGTTGACAATGTTGATTTGGACGGAGTTCAAGTTAATATGACTGACTCAGGATCTGATGTTATCTCAAGTATGTACTTTAAAATTGATACTACAGAAGTAGCTAATGCTGAAACAGCAGAAGATTACGACTGGCTAGCAATGGGAGATTCATTTGTTGACCCAATGTTTGGATGGCAATTTAAGTTTGTTGAAGCAATACCTGCTTTAGACGCAACTTCAAGAGACCATGTTCAGTTTAAAGTAAGTGGCGAAGATTTAAACATTCAGTTTACTAACGAAGCTGGAACTGAGTACGAGTTTACTGCATACCAAAAAGTAAGTGCAACAAGCAACGTAACTTTCCCAGATGTTAACGAAGCTGGTAAAAAATTCGGTCTACACCAAAATGCTATGGTTAAAGGAGCAACTTTCATCTTAGAAGAAGACGCAACTAGTGCAGAACCTGTTTCAAGAATCTTTACTTATGAAAGATTAACAAACAGTGATGCAGATATTGTATTTTCAGAACTAGGACAGTCAGGAACATTTACTGTAACTAGCGGAGATGCAATTGAAGATACTGGTGTAACAGCTACTGTTGATAGTGCATCTTTAGACACTATTAACTTGTCAGCAGCTAGTAAGCTACACTTCTACACTATGAGTGGATTAAATGTTAGTCTTGCAGATGAAACTGATACTTTATCAGCTACAGCTCTTATAACTATGACTGAAGACCACAAAGGCCAAAACAAAGATGAAATCACTGGTGACGAATTTACTGCATCTGTTAGCTATGACACTTCAGACGAAGAGTTAAACATCGCTAAACCAGCATCATGGGATGGTGGAGCAGACGATAGTTACCCAGGTGGAAAAATGTATTACGGAGTATCACAATACGGTACTTACTATGTACATGATTCAGATAACAACCTAGCTTTGGACTTATATGTTCCAGCTGAAGACGTTGACTACGCTGTTTATTTAGCAGGTCCAGATTCTGTTGTATCAACATCAGGAAGTGGAGATGCTATGTACTACAATGTTAACCCAATCGCAGTTGGTATCGCAGTTTTAGACTCCGATGCTCCAGCAGTTGGTTCAGACAATTTAATTGTAGTTGGTGGTCCATGTGCAAATACTGTAGCAGCAGAACTGATGGGTAATCCAGCAGATTGTGCAGCAGGATTTTCAGATGGAAAAGGTCTAATCAAGTTATGGGAAGATAAGAACGCAGTTTTAGTTGCTGGTTTCAGCGCTAAAGATACTCAAGGAGCAGCAAGAGTTCTTGCAGATTACGCAAGTTACGCTCTAACTGGTTCAGAAGTTGAAGTTCTTGTACCTAGCTTGGCAAGTCTAAGTGTAAACCCAGTAGCTTAAGGCTACTACTTTTTTTCTTTTTTTTTTTTTTTCTTTTTTCCTTTCTTTAGAAGTTACTTAAAACTAGTAGTTTTGGTACCGAATTCTAATTGTTTTCTAACACAAATTTTAAATATAGATAGACTAATTATTTCTCTATGAAGAAATTAATCTTTTTTATTTTAATAAGTATATTATTAATATTTACAGTTTCTGGGTTTGAGGAGATTTTTAATGAATATGTGTATGAAACAGACACATTTCAGGTTGGAGATGATTTGTATTATGGAGCTTTAACTATTGATCAGAAAACTTTGATTTTGCATAAGAATACTGATGAAGTATTTTTTATTAGGAACGCTTCTTGTGAAGAAACTGATTATAATAAGTATTGTTATGATGGGACAAAAATAGACCTTCCAGCATATGGTCGTTGGAATCAAGAAAACTTTGACATAGACCCTGCTGTTAAAGTAAAAATTTATTCTAAAGAACCAGCAGTTACAATTTCCAGGTCAATATCTACTTCAGAGGTTAGTTATAGTGGAAAAGCGGTTATAACTGTTAGTTTTGAAAATACTGGTGAATTAGCAGTATCAAATGTTATTTTTAAAGAAATATTACCTTCTAATGTAGATATATTGTCTAATCCGACAGGGAATGTTCAGTTAATTGGTAGAACTTTTAAATGGGAGGGCGTATTATTTCCTGGTGATTCAAAATCTTTTTCTTATACTTTAAGACTTCACGGTTATGAAACTGCAACTTTTAACAATGCTAGTTTTTCTTATAAATATGAAACTTTAGAGTATTCGCCAGGTCTTTCTTCGTTTTCAGTTACAGTTAAAACTCCTTTTACTTATACAGAATCATTAACGCCAACAGAGTTAAGTTGGGGAGAAACTATGACTTATGAAGTAACGGCCACTAATAATGATGCTTCAAGTATTATGAATTTTGATTTTGCACTTGATATACCTGAAGATTTTACAATAACTGGTTATCCTATTGCTTTTTTTAAAACTCACAATTTTAGACATCGAGAAACTATTGCACCTGGAAAATCTTTTAGTATGAGCTTCAAATTTAAAAGCGATTATGCAGGAGAGTTTAACATATTGGCTAATAATACTTTGTCTTTAAGAGATGAAGTTTATCCTCAATATAAAGAATATAATGTAACTATTACTATTCCTAAACTTACACCATCTTTAGTTTTAAGTCGAGAATCAGTAAATGAAGGTGGACCTTACACTGTTTATGCATATATGGAAAATACTAATGAAGTAGAGTATTTGAATGTTAAAGGTTCTGTTTCTAGTGCTTTATTTGGAAAAAAACATTTTATTCTTGGAAATATTGCTTCTGGTAAAAAGAATTTATTATTTACAGAGCAATTTAAAGCATTACCTGTTGATGCTGATAAAGAATTTGATATTGTGTTCTCAGGAACATATCAAACTAAAAACTTTCAAACTTTTAGTTTTTCAGAAACTAAAAAAATAACTGTTAAACCTGTAACAACTGGTTTTACTATTACACAAGATATTAGTCCTAGAACTGTTACTGCAGGTGATGAAGTAACAGTTAAAGTGTTTGTTAAAAACATGGGGGCTTCTCAAGCGTATGTTGAAGTAAAAGATGATTATCCTAGTTTTATGGAATTTAAAGGTGGAAAAACAGACAAGTCATTAACTTTAGCTCCAAATCAAGAAGAAGAATTTTATATTTATAAATTTCAAGTACCTGTTGATTTGGACGATGGAGATTTTATTATTAAAACTTCTTTAGATTATGAAGGTTTAGTAACTCAAGAATCTAATTCTACAATTATTATTAATAGAAAAGTTGCTGAAGAAGTTGTTGAAGTTGTAGCAGACGAAGTTGTTGATGAAGTTATTACCGAGGAGAAAGTTGGTTTTTTTAAAAAAATTGGAAACTTTTTTAAATCACTTTTTAGTTAAAGTTCCTTTGAAAATATTATGTTTATCTCGAACGATTTTAACATGAACTTCTTTATTTATTGGTTCAATACAATGAATTGTTATACACCTATTGCTAGCGGCTGCAATTCGTTCATTATCAAATTTTCCTAAACTAACAATTCTAGCTTTAACAACCATGTTTTTTTTGAATGGCTTAGCTATTTTTGTATCTTCTTCTATGAAAAAATCCTTAGCATCATGAATCAAAGTATAATCTAATTCTTTTTGTAGCACTTTTAGTTTTTCCATGAAATCATCCATTGATGTTTGTTTACCAGGATTTCGACCTTTAGAATAATGTAAAAAGTTTTGAAAACCAATTTTTATTTTATTTTCTTTAGCGAAATTTACTAATGCGGACATATCATCTTCATTAATTCCTGGAACAATTACTGGCGCAATTAAAATATCAACTTTTCCTTCACAATATTTGACTAATTTTTTGATTTTTTCTAAAGGATATTTTTCACCAGAAAGTTCGTCTGCAATAGTTTTATCTAACGAATTTAATGAAAGATTTATTCTGTTCAAACCTACTTCTGAAAGCTTATCTATGCTTTTTTCTGAAAGTAATAAACCATTAGTGTTTATAGTCACTAAATTAATGCCTTTTAAGGCTTTAATATCTTTAATAAGCTCGTATAAGGGTTTATACATTAAAGGCTCTCCTTGAGGGTTTATATTGACCTCGAGAGGTTTTTTTTTCATAGAAGTTATTTTTTCTAATTCTTGAATCAAATAATCTTTTTCAACAACAAAATCAACGCTTTTTTTGCTTTTTGAACCTGCATCAACAGAACAATAAACACAGTTTAAATTACAAACAGTCATTGGCTTAACTTCGATGCAAGTTGAATTACGGTCAACCACGCCAAATTCATTAGTTCCAAACAAAGGAATCTCTGAATTTCTGTGAACATAAATAGTTTTTTTACCAAAAGAATTGGTCAAATTATCAAATCCTATTTGTAGAATTCTATTAAATTTATTATTAGCAGTTTTTTCAGAAGTATCTAACTCTATAGAATTCTTGTTAATTTTGTATTTAGCAATTGATTCTAAGTCTTTTTTTTCAATATAAAAATGATAATAATCTAAGAAAATAACTTTAACTCTATCTTTTTCCTCGATAAAACTTAAATCTTGAAATTCTAAAATAGCCATTAAAAGATAAAACCGAAAGTGTTTTTTAAATGTTATTATCAAAAAGTGCTTTTACTTTTTGGAAATAACAACAACTTAGTTGTTGTATGCCAAAACAGATGGTTTTGAGCATTCCAAAATATTTTGAAGAAAAAGATTTTGTTATTTAAAAAAAACATTTAAATATGGGCTGTAACCTCTTTAAATTATTATGACTGATGTAAAAATTACTTATGAAACTCTTTTTGATCTTCTTCGACGAGAAAAAAGCCGAGAAGAATTGCAAAAATTAGATCCTAACTTCTATTTAGATGTGTGGTCTTACATTCAGCAAAAACAATCTATTTTGCAAGGTAGTGGAGAACAATCAGACATGTTTGGTGCCTCAGAATCTGAAAAAACTAAGATTCAATTGCAAAATATCAAGCGAATCATTAAAGAGTTATATGATAAAAGAGAGAAAAAAATTATTAATATGGCTATGAACAAAGCTAGAACTGGTTCTGCCATAATGGATACTACTGCATTATTAGAAGAAGAGAAAGAATTATTTAACCAATCTGTTGACGTTCTTTCAATTCAAAGAAGTACTACTCTAAATAAGATGTTGGCTTTGAATGGGTCTGTTGTTAGACCAATTCCTCCAAGACCAGCTCCTCAGCCAGAATTACAATCAGAATCTGAAGAAACACAAAACAACGAAGTTGCTAGTGTCCAGAAACAAGAAGTTTCTGATGCACCAGTAGCTGAAGCGACTTCTGAAATAGAAGCACAACAATCTGAAACGACTCCTGAACCAACTCTTGATGTTGAACCAGAAGCAAGTTCTGTAGTTGAAGAAAAAGAAAATGAAGAAGTAGAATCTATTCCCACACTTAAGGAAGACATTGAAGATCCTGCTTTAATAACAGAAGAAACTATGACTGTTAAATTCTTAAGTCCATTACCAAAATTTGTAGGTAAAGAACAGGAAGTGTATGGCCCATTTGATGCTGGTGCAGTTGTAGAATTACCCCTAATTATAGCTAATATTCTTGTAACAAAGGGTCGAGCAGAAGAAGTAAAAGAATAACTTTAAAAAGGCATTATTTTTCCTATCATATAATTATTATTCAAGGTGTAGATATATGAAAAATACAAAAACAAAGTTTTTGAATTTCCAAAATTCAAGGAGGATTGAATTTTGAAAAAACCTAAAACTATCAAAAGGCATTGTCCTCACTGTAATAAGCATGCTGAGCATAAGGTAGCTCAAGTTAAAAAGAGGGCTAAAGGAACTACTCATCCGCTATCAAGAGGTTCAAAAAAGAGAACAAGAGAGAGAGGATTATGGCGAGGAGCAGGAAACTTAGGTAAATATTCAAAACCACCAAAACCAAAAATGGTTGGTAAGAAACTTTCTAAAAAAACAGATTTCAGATACACTTGCAGTTCATGTAAGAAATCACATGCTCAGAAACAAGGAATCAGAGCAAAAAAAGTAGAGCTAGTATAAAGCTTACTTTTATTATATTTCTTTTAGAGAAAAAAAATAGAGCTAGAATAAACTCTTTCTTTTTCCTCCTGATAACGCTTTTCCATCTGATAGAGCCATGGCAATAGCAAGGATGTAAAATGCTCCAACACCGACTCCTACTGTTAAATAAGCTCCTCCTAAAACACCTGCTGTGCCTGCTACAATGACTGCTGTTGAATATGCTGCTATTTTCTCTTTTGTACTAGTATTGTTTTCTACTTCAATATAGTGGCCATTTGCTTTTAGTGCTTTTTCTAATTCTGGAGTTCCAACATCAAAACCATTAATATTTTTATCAAGAACTCTTTCTAAACCTTCATATTTTCTTTCGCGAGAGATTTCTTTTAGAAGAGTTTTTTGTTTGTCTATTGTTAAAACTTTTGTACTGTCTGAAAAATATTCTGGAGGAACATAAATATTTTGGTTGTTTTCACACGCTGTTAATGTTGCTAATAATGCTAAACTTGCTAAATATGTTTTTTTCATTTTATATCACCTGACAGTAGTGACGATTAACTAGTATTTATAATGTGGGGACTCATAAGGGGTACAAAAAGGAAAGTTTATTATACTTCTTTTGGTTAATGTATTTGTGACTGTCGAGAAACTGAAAAAATTTGGATTCACATTATACGAGTCAAGGCTATTAGATTCTTTATTGACTTTAGGTACTGCATCTGTAAGAGAGCTAGTTCAACATAGTAAAGTTCCAAAAAATAAATCATACGAATCATTGGCAAAATTAGAGGAGAAAAAAATGGTTGAAACCATTCCTATAACTCCAAGAAAATATAAGATTTCAAACACAGCTGTTTTTTCAGACATCATATCTGAAAAGAAAAAAGAAGTATTATCTTTAGAAAAAGATTTGGTAGACATAAAAGAAAGAATGGAATCTCCAATTCAAGAATTCAAAGATTTTTTTACAGTCATAAGAGGAAGACGATTTATTCAAGAGAAATTAAGAAATGAAGCTTTAACTGCAAAAAAAGAAATTCTTTCAATACATGGATTAAATAAGTTATTACCAGTAAATATACGAAATGTAAAAAAAGTAATGGATGCGGGTGTTAAAGTTAAGTTTATTGCGCCAGTTCATAAAGATAATCTGCATGTTGTAAGAGCTTGGAAAAAAATAGGTTGTGAAATAAAGGTTTATGACAAAGGCGCTTTTGGAAAAAATATGCCTAGATTTTCGATTGTTGATAATTCTTCAGTTAGAATAACTCTGGGTTTTCCTGAAGTTGAAGGGGATGAAAATTATATGTCTTTATTTGCAGACAGTCCTTCGTTAGCAATAATGTTTAAAACATATTTTATGTCGATGTGGAATAAACTTAAAACATTTGAAGAGGAAACTAAAAAATGAACTGGATATACTTGTTTTTAAAATTCTTAATTGGTGGTGGGACTGTTGTTGCTGCTACTGTTCTGGCCAAATATATTGATCCAAAATGGGCTGGTCTTGTTGCAGCTGCGCCAATTATTAGTGCGTTGTCATTCATTTTCATTGCAATGGAGTCAGATTTTGCATCAACTCAGAAGTATTTATGGACTGCGATGTATTTTATGGTTCCTGCATTATTTTTCTTAGCAACTCTTTATTTTTCTAACATGAAGTTTCCGTACGTTGCAAGTTTTGCAATTGCTTGTATTGTTTTTGGAGTGATTGTTTTATTGATGCAGAAGTTTATTTCTTAATTCTTCGGAATGTTCACGTTTTTTCTTGCATAATCTTTTTTAAGCATTATTTTTTAAATTTAATTAAATAAACAAAAGCTTTAAATAAAACATAATATGTATACGTATGTATGAGTACGCAAATAAGCTTGAATTTATCGAACAAAATGTTTGAAGCAGCCAAAAAATACACTGAGACAAAAGGATTTGAGAACTTACAGCATTTAATCAGAGAAACTCTCAGACAAAAACTCTTTGAAGGAGAAAATGTTGGTGGAATTTACACTTCAAAAGCAAGTGAAAAATCCTTATCAAAAAATTGGTCTTCAAAAAAAGAGGATAAAGCATGGCAACATTTTCAAAAAAAGACATAGTATTATTCTCATTCCCTTACACTGACTTAAGTTCTAGAAAATTAAGACCTTGTTTAGTATTATCTAATGAAATGAATCAAGATATTGTTCTTTGTCAAATAACTTCTAAAAATATAGTTGGTGATAATTATTCAATTGAATTAAAAAAAGAACAAACCATGCAAGGAAGTTTACAAATTGATAGTTATATTAGAACAAACATGATTTTTACAGCTGATAAAAAACAAATTGAAAGAAAAATCTGTGAAGTAAGTGAAGAAAACTATGAACGCGTTATTGAGAAAATCATTGAACTTATTTATTAATTAAAAAAACAGTCTTTTTTACTCAAGGTTTTTAAATTTCTTTTAATTTCCAATATTATGAATCATCAAGAAATATCTAGTTCATACATAAATAAATCTGACGAAGAAGTAAAAATATTATGCTCTCACACGACCAGAAGAGAGGGTTTCTTAGATATTTTACTTTCAGGAGATATAATGTGTTCTGAAGAAGTACATGAGTTATATGGTAAAGTAAAAACGCATCGAGGAACAACTATGACTTATGGTTCTAAAGAGTCTCCTTTTAATAGGAATACAAATATTAGTTTTTCAACAGGTTTTGTTTCACATAATTATTCTTCAACATCAACAAGATCAAGTAAACAAGGATATCTTGGTGGGGTTGGATTCTTTGCTCCTTTAGAGCAGGTTCTTTCTTATCCTGATGTTCATTTTAGTCATTGTTGTGACAAAGGTGGAATTGAAAATTATGATTTAAATAAAAAAAATATTGCAAAAGCAGTTCATATAGCTAGACAGAGTAAAGAATTATTTGATGATGGATATGGAAATGTATTTGAAGTTTTAGTAGATTCAAAAATAGATAAAGAATCAAAGAGTATGTTTCGAAAAGTTTTATCTTATCAAAGAGTTTCTTTAACAGATGTTACAATTGCAATACCTGAGTCTGAACAAGAAACTATTTTGGAAGAATTATCAGAACGTCAACAACATTACGTTGAATTATATGAACAAATATCAAAGTTTACGCCAGAAAAATTATTCTATAAATGTATTGACCAAAGAGATTTATTACATCCGGAAAAATCACTTCCTTTTATTAAATCATTAACTGAACCAATTGATTTAAACAAGATGAATATATTTTGGTACAAACAAAGAAATCTTGATGTGGCATTGAAATATTTGGCTATTTCTTAAACTTCTTAACTAACCTTATAAAAACCTTTAGCCAAAGCTTTATAAAGAGATAATAATTCTTTCAAATACATCTGAGGTGGTCAAAAAGGTGAAACTTTTAAGACCTTATAGGTGTGTATAATTTCAGAGGCAATCAAAAAACAAAAGTTTTTTGGTGACTCAAAATTTGAAATTATTTTGGAGGTAAAAAAGATGGAATTAAAAGAACCAAATTCAAAATTTATTAAATTACGTTGCGCTAAATGTAAAAATGAACAGATCGTGTTTGGAAAATCTGCTACAAAAATTAATTGTTTAGTGTGTGGAAAACCTATCGCAGAATCTGGTGGTGGAAAGACTAAGATTAAAACTAGAATCTTAGAGGTGTTAGAGTAAATGCTTTTTCGAAGATCTGGTTTTCCTGAAGAAGGTGAATTAGTATTATGCACTGTAACAAAAATTCAATTTCATTCAGTATTTGTAAAAATAGATGAATTTGATAAGTCAGGACTAATTCACATTTCAGAGATAAGTCCAGGTAGAATTAGAAACATTAATGATTATGTTAAAGAAGGTAAAAAGATAGTCTGTGTAATTCTTAGAACTAATGAAGAAAAAGGACATATTGATTTGTCTTTAAGAAGAGTAAATACTAGTCAGAGAAGAATAAAAACTGACGAAATAAAACAGGAACAAAAAGCTGAGAAGATTCTTGAAATGTTAGCTAAAGATCTAAAAAAACCTGTTGATGAAATCTATAAACTTGTTTCTAAACCAATCTTAGAAGAGTATGATATGATTCATATGGCTTTTGAAGACGTTGTTGAAAATGATGTTTCATTAGAGAAGTTAGGTGTTGAGAAGAAAATAGCAGCTAAACTAACTGAATCAATTAAAGAAAAAATTAAACCAAAGCAAGTAGAAATTTCAGGTCAGTTTCACATAACTAGTTATGCAGAAGATGGACTTGAAGTTATAAAAACTGCTTTGATTAAAGCCGATAAAATTAGTGATTCAATATCAATAAAGTATGAAGGTGGAGGATCTTACGGAATAGCTGTAATTGCTCCTGATTACAAAGAAGCTGAAGAAACTTTGAAGAAAGCAACTGAAACTGTAATCAGCTATGTTGAAGAGAATAATGGTACGGCAAGTTTTGAAAGAGCTGAAAAATGAGTAATATTTTGAAATGTGCTAAATGTGGCTCTTATAGCTTACAAGAAAAATGTGATTGTGGGGGTAAACGAGTTAACTCAAAGCCACCGAAATTCAGTGTTGAAGACAAATACGGAAAATACAGAAGGATGTACAAATATGAAAACAAATAGCTGGAATGTATTAACATTAAAAAACGTGAAAGTTAATAAGCCAATATTTATCGAAGGCTTACCAGGTCTTGGAAATGTTGGTAAAGTAGTTGCTGACACTTTAGTTGGTGAATTAAAAGCCGATAAAATTGTAGACATTTTTTCTCATACTCTTCCTAATTCTGTTTTTGTAAATGAAAAGAACTTAGTAGAACTTCCAAAAATTGAGTTATATCATAAGAAAATTGGAAAACAAGATTTTATATTCTTAACAGGAGATGTTCAACCAATGGATGAAGTCTCATCATACGAATTTACTGAAAAAATTCTTGATTTAATTCAAGGCTATAATTGTTCTGAAATAATCACTCTTGGAGGTATTGGCGTTAATGAAGTTGAACCAATGCCAAAAGTATTTTGTACTGGTAATCATTCAAAGTTTGTTTCAGAATTTCAAAAACACAAAGTTAACACCAAACTTTACGGCATTGTTGGTCCAATAATTGGAGTTTCTGGTTTATTACTTGGTTTAGGAGAAAAAAGAAATATTAAAGCGGCTTCATTATTAGCAGAAACTTATAATCATCCAATGTACATTGGGCTAAGAGGCGCAAAACAAATTCTAAAAGTATTGATGAACAAGTATGGGCTTGATGTATCTTTAAAACAATTACAAAAAGAAATTAAAGACATGGATATTGAGATGGGTAACGATCCAAAACACGCAACAATTAACCAACTCAAAGGTGTTAAGGATGTTAACTATATAGGATAATTATTTGTATTCTGGTTGAAATAATTCTTTTTCTTTTGCATATTTTTTATTTATATTTCTTTGTTCATAGTCAAACATATCTTGTTCTATTCCGTTGATACGAATAACTCCTGGTTTTTTTGGTGTTCGTAATACTTTTTCTAACTTCCAAGTTTTTGAATCAATCCTTGCTTTTAATAATCTATATTCTTCTACTGTTTCTGGATTATCATCATAATTATAGTATATTTCTCTTGTTGATAAACTGTCGTGTGGAGGTCTATACCAAGGTTCTATACAGTATTTTCCTTCACTAGTTTTGTCAATTACTAACATTGTTCTGTTTCCTTTTTCTTCATTCCATGGACTTTTTTTCTCTGCATGAAAATCATAGTTGTGTAGTGTTGTTCCTGCAATTAAAGTGCTTAATATTAAAAATGTTGAAAGTCTTTTTTTGTATGTATTCATTTGTTTCACCTTTTTTATTTTTAAAATATAGTTCGTTTTTCATAATGTTTTATTTTAGATTCTAATCTGCTTAATGTTGTATCGTTTGGAAAATGTTTTCTGATGTAATATCTTTTATTCAAGTCTCGTTCTATAATTCTACTACTTTTTATAATTGCATTAAATATTCGATATTCGCGTGTTTCAAAATCGTGTTTAGATATTCCACATTCTCCTGGTGGAAGTCCGTGTTCTTTTACATATGCTTTTTTCCACAATTTGTCTTCTACTTTGTATCTTTCTTTTTCTAGCGCGTTGATTTTTGTTTCATAATAAATTTCGTTAGTTACTAATGTTCCTAGTATCCATAAACTTCCCAAAATAATTTTAGTTCTTTTTTTCATGTAATTTAGGAGTGTTCTTTAGAATATTAACTTTTGTGGTAAGAATCCTTACATCAATAGAAATATTTATATATTGTCGAGTATATTAATTAATTATGGATTCAAAACAACTTGAAAAAATAGGTTTTTCAAAGAACGAATCTAAAATATACTTGTCATTAATAGAGCATGGACCTTTAATGGCAGGAGCAATAAGTAAGAAAACTCAGATTAACAGAAGAACAACTTATGATACGATTGAGCGATTAATAGAAAAAGGATATGTTTCATATAGTATTGAAGCAAACAGAAAAGTTTTCAAAGCAGTTAATCCAAGCATTATAATAGATAAACTTGAAGAAAAAGAACGAGAAGCAAAAAAAATTGTTCCTGATTTACAAAAATTATTTGACCAAACAAAAGAAAATGCTGATGCAGAAATATATAGAGGAAGAAAAGGAATACGATCAATTCTTTTTGATATTTTAAAAGAACCTTCTTATGATGTATTCGGATCAAACATTTTTCCAGATATATTAAAACATGATTTTTTAATTTTTCAAAAAAAGAAAAAAGAATTAAAGATAAAAAGTAGGATGGTTGTTAATAAATCTGTAAAAAAACATCCTATGTTTAAAGAAACAAGTATGAAATGTAGATTCATAAAAGATGAATTCTCATCACCAACATCAACTTATGTTTATGGAAATAAAATTGCAATAATAATTTTATCGCCCTTAATGGTTGGACTGGTTGTTGAAAATAAATCTGTTGCTACTTCATTTAAAAATTATTTTGAAACCTTGTGGGGTGTTGGTGAAAAATGAAAAAACTTTATAAACCTAGAAGTGAAATCTTTAATCTTATGGGAAGAGGTCAGGTGAGTATGGAGTTTCTACTAATTATGGGAGTAGCTTTTGTTATGATAATCCCTGTTCTAATTCTTTTCTTAACACAATCTCAAGATATGCAAGAAGACGTGTCTGCAGCTCAAGTAAATAAACTAGCTGATGAACTAGTAGATGCAGCTGATAATGTATATTATTTAGGCACTCCATCTAAAAAAACTATTAAAGCTTATATGCCTAATTTTATTGAAAGTTTTAATTTTACTTCTAATAGAATAATTATTAATGTTAATACAGGTAGCAGACAATATTCTATTTTCAAAGTAACAGCTGCAAATCTTACAGGCACTTTATCAACTGAAGTAGGACTTCATGTAATTGAGATAACTGCTGAAAATAATGGTGTTAAGATAGAAGGATGAGATTCAAAAAGTCCCAACTAAGTCTTGAATTTATGTCGTTCTTAGCTTTAGGAGTTGTTTTTGCATTAGTCTTTTTGCTAATGGTCAAAATTCTAATTAATGACCAGACAGAAGATAGGAATGTTGCTGAAATTAGAGATTTTGGTTATTCAATTCAGCGAGAACTCATCTTAGCTGCAGAAGTTAATCCAGGTTATGAAAGACAAATGATGATTCCGGATAAAGTTGGTTTAATTGATTATGCAATTAATAATACTGAAAGCTTATTAATAATTAATTATGACAATAGTGATTATACTTTTCCAATACCAAATATTTCTGGAACTGTAACTAAAGGATTAAGAACGATTAAAAATGTTGGAGGCCAAGTCCAAATTGAATAAGCAAGCTCAGATTTGGATAACTGATTTTATAATTGGGTTTTTAATATTTTCATTAGGTGCAGTTATGTCAATAAAATTCATTTTTCATATGATGGCCGAAGATAATTTTGCAGAAATCCAAAATGAAGCTCAAGTTATTTCAGAATTTTTAATGAGTGAAGGAGTTCCAAATAATTGGAATAATGAAACTGTTATCAGGCTTGGATTAACAACTGATAATATTCTTAATTCAACTAAACTCGGTTATTTTTATGATTTAAATTATTCAGTTTCAAGAGATTATTTTAATACTAAATTTGATTATTTTGTTTTCTTTCAAGATAATGGGACTGTCATGAATATAACAACTTGCGGATATGGCCATCCTGATGTTCAAACAGATAATTGTAGTATTAATATTTCTGGGTTAACATATGATGATTTTGTTTATGTTAAAAGATTAGTTCCTTATAATAATTCAATAATTGAGATGGTGATTTATTTATGGGCTTGAGAAAAAAAGGATTTTTTTTTACATTAGATGCTTTTTTTGCAGTAGTACTTCTAGTAACTGGCATGATTTTACTTTCAAAATTTACATTTCAAGAAATTAATACTGAACAAATTGATACTATTTCAAAAGATGTTCTGGTGGCATTTTCAGAATTAAAAGTTGGTAATATTAATAATTCTTGGATTCAGAACGAAATAAATTCCAGTAGTATAACCTCAGTTGATAATTCAATTCTTGAACAAATTGGGGAGTATTGGGCGACTGGTGAATTGGCAAAAGCAGAATATCTTGCACAATTAATGTCTGCTAATTTAATACCTTCAAAATACGGTTTTAGTATTGTAATTGACGGTACAACAATTTATAATCGAACTATTTCTAAAACTAGAGATTTAGTTAGCGCTCAAAGAATGGTTTCTGGAATTGCAGCGGGTTCACCTATTGAAGGATCTTCATCTTCAGCGTACTTGCGAAAAATTAGGTCAAAAATGACTTCTTCATATGCTTATTTTGGAGGGTTTATTGGACAAGGAAACATATCTGTTTTATCAGAACCATTACCTATTGATATAACTGGCGGGAATATTTTCGAGATGAAATTAGAGTTGGATGTAGCTGATGATTTTTATTTATACATTAACGACGATATTTGTAATTCTTCAAACATAACTTCTTTATTTACTCCATCAACTGCAAATATGACTCCTGATATTTGGGATATTACAACTTGTAAATCTTATGTGAATCCTGGTAGAAATAATTTTTCAATAATTTTTCAAGACTTCACAAACAATTCATATGTTGCAGGAGGTTATTTAAAAGTTAATTATAATACTAATGAAACTGTTAGTAATTTTACTTATGGAATTAAAAAATATGATTTTCCTGAGATTAATGGTATTGTAAATTTATATGATTCTTTTTATATTCCTGGAACTTTAAATTCGATGAAAATTTATTTACATTATTTTTTCAATCATACTAATAATTCAGAAGTTTCAACATACTTAACAATTGGTTCTGTGCCTGTTTTAAATGATACAACTTCAACATCTGAACAAATTATTTTGTTAAATGATTCTGACATATCTTCTCTTTTAAATTATTCTTTTTTAAGCAATAAAACAGTTCCTTTGAGAATGTCTTCATACAAACAAGTTCTAGAAGAATTTATTACTGGCGGAAATGCTGATGTAATATTAATTACTGACATGTCTGGAAGTATGAAAAAATCTATTTATGATAATACTGATCAGGGTAGTGCAGCTATTGATTGTGATGACCTTGGAGCTAATCCTAACGCTAGAAAAACTGCTTTAGCAAAATGTTTAGATAAGAAATTTGTTAATATTGTTATGAATTATTCTGGAAATAGAGTTTGGCCTATTCAAATTTATAATGATCAAATAAATGCTATGGATGCGCCTAGAAATTGGTCTGATGCATCTGATGTTGCTGATGAGATAAATTCTTATAATGCAAATAATGGGCTGGGTAAAACTTGTTTGGCTTGTGCAGTGAATAAAGCTTATGAATTACTAGAACAATATGGTGATCCTTTAAAACAAAACTTTATTGTTTTAATGACTGATGGAGTACCAACACACTGTGCAGACGGTTCTTGTACAAGTAATTCGTCAACTTATGGAGCTTTAGAATGTGATGGTTATTGTGATGTTCCTGGTTTGAATTGTGGAGTTCCTGAAGGTTGTAATGACGATAGTTGTTCAGCAGCTGAAAATAATACTTTGTATTCTGCAAACAGAGTTATCAACGAATTTAACACCACTATTTATACTATAGGATTTGGATTGATTTCGGAATGTTCCAAAGCAATGACTTTATTAGATACAATTGCAAATATGACAAATGGAACTTTTCAGAATAGTAGCAATGTAACAATATTAGAAACGATTTATGGAGATATTGCTTATGATGTATTAGAAAAATCAACCCAATACTCTCAAAAAGTTGTTATAAATTCCAGTGTTGAAAGATCAATTCTTTATGATGATTCTTATATTGAATTTAATTACACACCTGCATTTGCAGATATAAAACCTGACGAGATCTCAGTTAATTTTCAATCTGATCAGTTCGGTTCTTGTAATGCTTCTGTAAATCTTTCTGAAGGTGCAAGATTCTTTGATGCAAGAGTAACTTCTTATTCTGCAGAACATTGGACTGATTTATTAACTGTGAATGGGATTGTAGTGTATAATTTATCAGATTATTTAATAAATTATTCTGTAGATTATGTTCGATTGGGAGATCCTTATACTATCGAAATACCTGTTGATTTATTAGTTAATGGTTTGAATAATATTTCTATTCGAACAGCAGATTCTCCAACTAACTCTACGGGGTGCTCGAATAATAATTCTTTAATTTATCGAGTAATGGTTAATTATTCTTCGTCCAGATCTGGAGTTGTTGAAAACTCTGAAGGTTGCGATTGGCTTTTAGAATTTGAAGATGGAACGTTTTCTAATGTTTCAGTTCCTTCATCTTATGCTGGAATCAAAGAATGTAATTTTACAAACTCTTCAATCTATTACGATTCAGTTGATGCATATGACATTGCTGCTTATGGAATTTTTAATGCTTTAGATTTTGATGATGATGGACGATTATTATTCAATTTTGTATCTGAAGATCTTGAAATATTTGTTAATGTTGTTACAGGCATTCCTTATCTTTGGGGTCCTGCAATAGTTGAAGCGAGGGTTTGGCAATGAATAAACGAGGAATGATTTACACTGTTGTTGTCTTAATCTTTTTTGCAGTTATGTTAAATGTTTTTTACACTCATGAAGTTTATAGTTTTGGAGAAAAACAAGATGCAATTGAAATTCGTATTAGTACGATGAATGATTTTATTAAAGATTTAGATAAAGATGCAGAACGAGCAGCTTATATTGCTGGTTTTCGTTCATTAATTGCATTAGAAGAGTACATTTCTTCAAAAGGAGAATTTGTATCTGATATAGATGCTAGTTTCAGAGAAGCATTTTATAATGGCAGTATTGGTAATTATTCTCCAACAATTCTTGATCAGTCAAGTTTCTCAGTTTATCTTGCAAGAGTTAATGAAAAATCTGAAGAAATAGATATTCAATTGTCAGTAGTTGTAAAAGATGTTAATTTATATCAAGAAACTCCTTGGATTGTAAAAGTTGAAGTCATTACTGCAATTAATATAACTGATAGAAAAGGTTTGGCTAATTGGGTTTATAATGATACATTTACTTCATTAATTCCAATAATTGGTTTTAGAAATCCCCTTTTTAGTGTTAATACACTTGGAAGACTTCATAGTTTTGTTGCAGCTGTTCCTTCAAACATGACCGAGTTTGTTATTAATAATCAAACAGATAATCTTTTAGAATTAATTGCTGAAGGATATTATGTTGAATCAACTCAAGCGCCTAGTTTCATAATGCGATTTGAAGGTAATTTATCAAATGATACTAATGGAATAGAAGCTTTGGTCGATATTGAATTTTTAGAAAAACAAGAAGATATAACTATTGATTATGATAGGAGTCTGGTCGATTATATTTATTTTGGAAATCAATCAACAACAAATGTTTGCACTGTTCAAAATATGCCTGCATGGTTTAAAATAGACGATAATCATTTAAATGATTATGAGATAAATGAATTAACTTATGTTGCTTGCCCATGATAACTAATAAAACTAAAAACGAAATTTTGGTTGACAAGAGTCAAGTATGTGTTTCTAGTTGGTCAAAAGCTATTGGTTTAATGTTTTCTATGAAAAAAGAATTGGCTTTAATATTCACATTTGGTCATGCTAAAAAAGTTCCATTGCATATGTGGTTTGTTTTTTACCCAATTGATGTTTTATTTTTAGATGAACATAGGCGAGTTGTTGAAATAAAGCGAAATTTTAAACCTTTTACTTACTATAATCCAAGAAAAAAATCAAAATATGTCCTTGAGCTTCCTGTAAGAAGAACTGATAATACTGACATAAATGATCAAATAGATTTCTAATTCTAACTTTTTGTTTTTATAGAAAGATTTTTATATTCTTGAGCTTAAATTATGTTCATGGTAGTTAAAGATATAGAGACTGGAGTTGATAAATTAGTTTCTTTAGTATCTAGTAAAAAAAAAATTGAGTTAGAAGAAGCGGCTAATGAACTTGGCGTTAGTCAAGATGTAGTTCGTGAATGGGGTGAATTCTTAGAAGAAGAAGGAACTTTAACTATTGAATATAGTTTGTCAAAAGTTTTTTTTGTTGAGAAAAGGCTTTCTAGAGGTGAAGTTGCAACTAAAGTTAAAGAGTATGGTTCTAAAAAAGATGCTTTTGTTAGAAAAGTTGAGACTACTTTACAAACTTTAAGTAAAGAAACAGAAGAATTTGAAGCTATTAAAGAACATTTTGCAGATTTAAAACACAAGATTGGTTCTGAAATGGATGTTGTCAAACAAGAACTTGATGAACTTAAACATTATGAAGATTTAAAACAAAATATTGATAATGATATTCAAAAACAGCGAGATGAATATCTTAACTTAATGCAAAAAGCAAGAGCTGAAATTAGAAAAGAAGAAGATAAATATACTGAAATTCTAGAACGAATTGGTAACGAGCGAGAAAGAATAATAATAGAAAAAAAGGGTGTTCTTAGAATTGAAGAACAAGAAGATCATCTTAGAAAAAGATTAGAGGCGATTAGTGGAATTGTTAAAAGTATTCAATCAAAAGTTGATGGTCAAAAAGCTTCAATTGAGCTTTCTGAAAAACAATTACAAAAATTAGAAGAGTTAGCTAATCATGTTGAAGAAAATATTAAAGATAAACGAGAAAGTGTTATTGAGCCATTAATTAAAAAAAGTGAAGAGCAAACTAATAGGATTGCTCAAGTTCAAGAAGCGATTATTGCAAAAGTTAAGAAAAAAGAATCTGCGATTGCAAAGTATTCTGAAGAAAGTAGAAAATTATCTGATAAATTCAAATTATTTTTTGATAAAAAAATTCGAATAGAGCAATTAATGAATAAGATTGAAGATGAAAAGCGGCAAATGGAAGAACAGCTTAAAGAGTTAATTAAAAAAGCAAAGACTTTCAGTTTAGTAGCTAATAAAACTGATGTTAAAAAGTATGTTGAAGATTTACAAAATAGGTTCAATCAAGTTGAAGAACGAAAGGATTTATTAAGAAAAAAAGTTGAACGTTTAACTCAAATCATCAGGGGAAATTAATTTATTTCTAAAATAACTGTTTTTTATTATTATACACTAAAAAATCATAAGTTTTAAATACTTTAAACTAATAAATTGTTCTATAAAAAGAGGGTGAAGTTTTTGGTTGAAATAAAAGAGGAGAAAAAGGACTCTAAAAAAGAGGAAAAAGTTTCTGAAAAATCAACAAAAGTAATTGAAGAGTATGAATATAAATCTAAGAATATTCCAATTACAATAACTATTTTAAAGAAAAAAGGAGAGTTTGTTCCTATTTATGATGTTGCAATTTCAAGTATTAGTCGAACAACAGAGTTCATTCTTGAAAAAATTCGACAAGAGCTTATCAAAAGAGTAAATCTTGGTATGGTTGAGATTACTGATGTTAAAAAAACTCAATTAGTTGAGGATAAATTTGAAGAAACAATTTCTGATTTGGTAAATAAATATTTTCCAGATTTGGAAGATGAAACAAAAAGCTTTTTGAAATCTTATTTGATTGGAAAGAGTTTGGGTTTGGGAAATATTGAATTATTGATGAGTGATGAGAATTTAGAAGAGATTGTTATTAACCAAGCCGCAGAACCAATTTGGATTTATCATAAGAATCATGGTTGGTTAAAAACAAATATTTTGCTTAAGGACGAAGAACAGATTAAACATTATGCTAGAATTGTTGGACGAAGAGTTGGTCGACAAATAACTGTTTTAGAACCATTACTTGATGCTCATTTATCAGAAGGCGACAGGGTTAATGTAACATTAATGCCTATTTCTACTCATGGAAATACTATGACTATTAGAAAGTTTTCACGAGACCCTTGGACAATCACAAAGTTTCTAACTTCAAATACTATTTCTGGTAGAGCTGCTGCTTTGATCTGGATGGCGATACAGTATGAGATGAGTATGTTGATTGCTGGTGGAACTGCTTCAGGAAAAACATCTGCTTTGAACGTTATTGCAAACTTTTTCCCACCAAACCAAAGAATTCTTTCTATTGAAGATACGAGAGAAGTAAGACTTCCAAAGTTTTTACATTGGGTTCCGCTTAACACAAGGCTTCCAAATCCTGAAGGAAAAGGAGAAATTAGTATGGAAGATTTACTTGTAAATTCTTTAAGGATGAGGCCTGACAGGATTCTTGTCGGGGAAGTTAGAAGGAAAAGAGAGTCTGAAACCTTATTTGAAGCTATCCACACAGGTCATTCAGTATATGCTACTTTTCACGCTAACAATGCAGAAGAAGCAATTCAGAGGCTTACAAATCCTCCTATTGATGTTCCTAAAATCATGTTGCCTGCAATTTCGTTAATAATCGTACAATTTAGAAACCGAAGAACTGGAGCTAGAAGAACTTTTCAAATTGCAGAAATTCTTCCTGATGCTTCTGCAAATGTTTTGATGCAGTATGATCCTAAATCTGATAAATTGTTGACTATTAATAATTCAAAATCATTCTTTGGAACTCTTAAATTATATACTGGTTATTCTTCACAAGAAATTGAAAAAGAGATTTCTGAAAAAGAAGATATTCTAAAATATTTAGTCAAGCAAAGTATAACTTCTGTTGATGGTGTTGGAAGAATAATTGCAGAATATTACACCGATAAAGATAATTTGATGAAGTTTGTTAAGGCCAACAAACCATTTCAAGAGTAAAAATGGAGATTTATAAACAAATATCTAAGAAAGTACCTGACTTACAACTAAAACTTACTCAGGCAAGGATGGCTGAGACTCCAGAATTTTATGTTAAGAAAAATTGGATGACTTCTATCATGTCTACTTTTGGAATTTTAATTGTATTATTTCTATTTTTTGATTCATTAATGATATTTCTTTTGTTTCCAATACTGTTTTTTATGGTTTTTTCTTACTTCATGAAATATGTTGATGTTAAGATTAAAAAGATTAATGCAGGTATTGGAGGAGAAATTGTGTTTGCAGGTCGGTTCTTGTTAAT
The DNA here is from genome assembly GCA_937912225.1 of Candidatus Woesearchaeota archaeon. GTDB lineage: Archaea > Nanobdellota > Nanobdellia > Woesearchaeales > JAHIUF01. Next base: position 22,784 of record CALDOJ010000035.1, read on the forward strand.
TGAGTTAGAATCAGGTGTTCCTTTATATCAAACTTTTAAAAACTTGGCTGAGAGTTATAAGCAAATTGGTCCTTATTTTCAAGCGGTTATTGATAAAGTTGATTTTGGAACTCCTATGGAAGATGCTTTGAACGAAGTTATTCTAACATCTCCTTCTTCTAATTTAAGAAAACTTTTGTGGCAAATTTTAAACTCTTTTAAAACAGGATCTGATGTTACTGTTTCATTGAATAATGTATTAGAACAAATCGTTCGTGAACATCAAATAATGGCAAAAGAGTATGGAAGGAAACTTAATCCTTTAGCAATGTTTTACATGATGGTTGCAATAATAGTTCCTTCATTAGGTGTAACTTTACTTGCAGTTTTGGGTTCGTTTATTGGTTTAGAAATTAATATGATTGTTTTTGCAGTAATAGTTATTTTACTTGCGTTTATGCAGTTCATGTTTTTGGCTGTTATTAAATCTTCAAGACCGCCTTTAGATATATAAAATGAAACTAGATTTTATAAAAAAAATAGAGAAACTAACTTTAAGAAAGAAGTTAGAAGACGAATCTCCTACTAAAGAATCTCAACCTAATAATCCTTCAAAGACTCCTAATTGGTTTTTTAATAAATGGTCTTTGATGAAAAAAACATTTGCTGCTACTGCATTAAAAAAGAAACTTTTAGTTGATGCTAAAAATAAAGAGTTAAAAGCTTTACCTGACATGGGTGCTTTTTCTATTAAAAAAAATAAGAAGCCAAAGCATATAAAGTTACGTAATGAAAAAATAATTAAGACTTTTTTAAAAAAAGCTGGTTTTGAATATGTTGATGAAAGAGAATTTTCAAAGTCTATTAAAAAAGTCTCTGTTGGTATTACTGCGGTTTTAACTTTAGTGCTAATTTACCTTGTTATTGTTGGGATTGTTGGCATTGGTCAATTCATTTATTTTCTTATGGTATTATTGACTTTGGGTCTTGGAGCTGTTTTTGGTTTAACTTGGTTGGCTGTTTATGTATTTTTAGATGTGAGAATTTTTCAAAGAACTTTGGCTGTTGAAAATGTTTTTCCAGATTTCTTACAGTTGGCATCTGCGAATATGAGTGCTGGAATGACTATTGATAAAGCTTTGTGGTATGCTGTTAGACCTCAGTTTGGAGTGTTAGCTAAAGAAATTGAAGTTGTTGCTAAATCAACTATTGCTGGAGAAGATCTTGCTGCTGCTTTGACTGATTTTGGAAATAAATATGATTCTTTATTGATCCAGAGATCTATGAGTTTATTGATTGAAGGAATGCAAGCTGGTGGAAAACTTGCAGAGTTACTTTCAAAGATAGCCATTAATATTCAGGAAGCTCGTCTTTTGAAAAAAGAGATGGGTGCTAATGTTACTACTTATGTCATTTTTATTAGTTTTGCAACTGTTGTTGCTGCACCATTTTTATTTGCTCTTTCAACAGAATTATTGTCTGTTGTTCAAAATATTATGGGTGGTATTGATGCTGGTTCTTCATCTGTTGGTGGTTCTTTTAATATGGATTTTTCAGGTGATTCTATGTCTATAGGGGATTTTAAGTTGTTTTCTATGTTTATGATAGGAGTAACGTCTTTTTTTTCAGCAGCAATTGTTAGCACTATTAAGAATGGTAATGTGAAAGAAGGTGCAAAAATGATTCCTGTGTTCATAATTATTTCTATATTGTTGTATTTTTTAGCAACTTCTATGCTTGGTGGATTAATGAGCGGATTTATCTGATTAGTATATTAATATACTAAAACCCGCAAAAATCGAAAGCTTTAAATAAGATAATGCTTGAAATCAAAGCAAGTAGTAATACTTATAAAAAATATTGAGGTGAATGTATATGTTTAAGAAAGGACAAGCAGCAATGGAATTCTTAATGACCTACGGATGGGCCATTTTAGTTGTATTAGCGGCAATTGGAGCTTTAGCATACTTTGGAGTATTAGACACAGCATCGATGCTTCCAGAAAGATGTGCGTTTCCAGCAGGAATTGACTGTATTGGAAAAGCAGTAGTAAGTGCAAATGATAATACTATAGATTTTGTATTGCAAAACAGTAACGGTGCAGCAATAACAGCTGTTGCAGGAACTGCAACAACATCTGATGATTGTGCAAATGGTAATTCAACAGTTTGTGATGCGAGTGCAGGTGCATGTACTCCAGGATCAAGTAATATATCTATTGCAAACAATGGAAAAGTACGTTACCGAATAACTTGTGATAGTATCACAGCAGGAAGATTTAAATCTGATATATCTGTTCAATATCTTGACAGTAACACAGGATTAACACTTTCAGCTAGTGGAAGTATCAGAGGAAAAGCAAATTAAGAATATTAATTTTTTTTTTTTTTTTTTAGTTTTTATTTCTCTCATTCTCCAAAAAGTTTATATAAATAGGGTGTTCTATATCTATTAAAAAAGAGGGGTTTTATGGATAGAGACACTTTAGTTAAGAAATTAAAGAAGAAAGCCAATATTATCAGAAAAGATATTCTTAAAATGATTTTTAAAGCTAACTCTGGTCATCCAGCAGGTGCTTTAGGAATGGCAGATGTATTTTCTGTTCTTTATTTTCATGAGATGGAACACGAGCCTCGTAATCCTTATTGGATTGATAGAGATAGGTTGGTTCTTTCTAATGGTCATATTTGTCCTGTTCGATATTCTGCAATGGCTAGAAGTGGATATTTTCATCCTCATGAATTAAAAACTTTGAGAAGATTAGGTTCTAGATTGCAAGGTCATCCAAGTTATGTTGATCTTCCGGCTGTTGAATCAAGTTCTGGCTCTCTTGGTCAAGGTTTAAGTATTGCTGTTGGTATGGCTCTTGCTGCAAAACTTGACAAAAAAGATTACAAAGTTTATTGTGTGATGTCTGATGGTGAACTTGATGAAGGTAGTTCTTGGGAAGCAATAAATGCAGCTCATAAATTTGGTCTTGATAATTTAATTGTAATTGTAGATAGAAATTTTATTCAAATAAGTGGGGAAACAGAAGGTATTTGGCCATTAGAACCTTTAGATAAAAAATTTGAAGCTCATAATTGGAATGTTTTGAAAAGTAGTGGTCATGATTTTAATGAATTACTAGAGGTATTTGAAACAGCTAATAATTCTGATAAACCAGTTGTGATAATTGCAAAAACTGTTCCTGGTAAAGGAGTTTCTTTTATGGAAGGAAGATTTGAATGGCACGGACGACCACCTAACAAAGAAGAACTTAAACAAGCTCTTTTGGAGTTAAAAAATGGAGGTTCTCAAAAATGAAACATTTTTGGAATGCTCAAAACTTAAGTTTTGGCATACAAAAAGTGACTTTTTGGAACTTCAAAATTTCGTTGAGGTGGAATTTTGGAAGACTATGAATTAAGAGCAACTCGAAGAGCGTATGGAGATGCATTAGTTGATATAGGTGGTGATGAAAAAATAGTCGTGTTATCAGCTGATCTTACGAACAGTACTTGTACGCATGCTTTTTCAGAATTATTTCCAAGAAGATTCTTTCAATGTGGAGTTGCAGAGCAAAACATGGTTGGAATGGCTGTTGGACTTGCACTATCTGGAAAAATCCCTTTTGTATCAACTTTTAGTGCTTTTATTCCAAATAGAGCTTTAGACCAAATTAGAGTTAGTGTTTGTTATAATAAAGCCAATGTTAAACTTGCTAGTACTCATGCGGGTTTGACTGTTGGAGAAGATGGGGCTACTCATCAAGCGCTCGAAGATATTGCTATCATGAGAGCTTTACCAAATATGACTGTTATTGTTCCGTGTGACTTTGAAGAAACTAAAAAAGCTGTAAAACAAGCTGCGAGCTTTAAAGGACCAGTTTATATTCGTCTTGGAAGGAGTAAATTACCTGTTTTTACTAAATCTCATACTCCATTTCATATTGGAAAAGCAGAATTATTTTGGAAAGGAAAAGATGCAACTGTGATTGCTTGTGGAATAATGGTTTATCAAGCATTACTTGCAGCAGAAGAATTATCTAAAGAAGGAATTAATATTGATGTCTTAAATTGTCATACTATAAAGCCTTTAGACGAACACAAGATTTTACATTCAGTTAAAAAAACAGGTTGTGTAGTAACAGCCGAAGAGCACCAAATTAATGGCGGGCTTGGCGGAGCAATTGCAGAATTATTATCTGAACATCATCCAGTTCCATTAAAACGAATAGGAGTTGAAGATAGTTTTGGAGAGTCAGGTAAAGCTGATGAACTGATGAAGAAGTACGGTTTGACTGCTCATGATATAGTTAAAGCAGTAAAGAAAGTAATTAAGAAAAAGTTTTAAATACTATAACTTCTTAAATAAATTAGAGGGGTGCATAAAATGGATTTTGGGGTTTTTTTATGGTTGTTAATTCTTACTTTATTCTTAGCATTTTATGCAGTCGCAACATTTTTAGATCATCGAAATCATGAACGAGAATATGCTGATATTAAAGAAAGATTTTCTAAAATTGAAGAACGATTTAAGTATCGAAAGTATTAATTAAGCTATGTGATATTTAGAATAAGTTCGTTCTATTTTTCTGATTTTATCAATTCGTCTTCGATGTCGACCTTCACCAAACTCAGTATTAAGCCAAGTTTCAATGATTTCTTTTACATCTCCACTTTCAAATTCTTTACTTAGAACTAAAACGTTTGGATCTTCATCTTTTTTACTGAGACGAGCTTGTTCTTTGTTGTTGCAAAGTGCGGCTCTAATTCCTGGAATCTTGTTAGCGGCCATGCTCATGCCAATTCCTGAGCCACAAATTAGTATTCCTAATCCTTCTTCTTTTAAAACATTCTTGCAAACTTCAAGCGCTATATCTGGATAATCATCTCCATCTATGTAGTTTGGAGTTACATCTATATAATGTTCCTGCATTGAAGAAAGTACTCTCTTCACCTCTTCTTTTAACTCGAAGCCTCGATGATCGGCTCCTAGGAAAATAGTTTCCATGATTTAATTTATATTTTACATTATAAAAAGCTTTTTGAAAATGTAGTGATATTTCCGATTTTTCTTAGCTAATTTTTATAAATTCTATTTTAAATTGTTTATTAACAGAAAAATTTAAATAGTACGTTGAGGTGTACAATTGAATATTAAGAAAATATTAGTTCCTTTTACGATTCAAGAAAAAATTGTTAAGAAACATAAAGTTTTCAGAGAAGAATTAGAAGCAGTGTTTTTTGATGAACCATATTTTTTTAAAACAAGAAATGATAATTATTATGCCATAGGATTCATAGGAGAGTATGTAACTGTTGTGTTCAAATTTGATGAAGGACAAGCAATAATCACAACTGCTTATAGATCTTCAGAATGGCAAAAAAACCTTTACAAGAGAAAATGCAAAAAATAAATTTTGAAATTGATAAGAAAGCTTTTGATGGACCTTTTACTTGTCATGGAAAGACAAAGTTAATCTCTAAAGAGTTGGCTGTAAATGGTAACACTTTCCAATATGAAGTTTGGCAATGTTCTAAATGTAAAAAAGATTATCTTGATACAAAACAAGCAAAAAAAATGGAAACTATTTGGATTGCTGAAAAGTTATTGAATGAAAGAGCTTTGACAATGAGCAGGTCTTTAAATTTTGATGGGAAAATGTTCTTCTTAAGATTTCCAAAAGAATTAACAAAAACTTGGAATCAAGATAATTATGCAGAAATAAAAGTTGTTGATAATCATCGATTCATTGTTGAAGTTAAAAATTAAATTTCAAAAGCTTTTTATAAAATATTAACTTCCTTTTTTTTTATGGGGAATAAGGTTTTAGAATCAACAAAGGTATTAGTGGATAATCCTTCTTTTGTAAAAATTAATGACTTTAAATTAGAAGAAATGGCGAATCATTTTGCAAATCAAAAATGGTCTTTACCTTCTTATGAATCGCCAGTTTATCCTGGTTGTGTTGGTGATGATCTCGTTGATTTTTTTATTTTGATTAATACTATTAATTTTGCTTTTAAGGATTTTGAAACAAAAAAAAAGTATGGAACTGAATTTGACGGGCAGTATTATCGAGGAGCGATGGGGATGTTTGCTTCTTTAAAAAAATCATTTGATGAAGGTTTGCCTTTATTTGATGGTGCTTATTTATCAGATATGCCTCGAGATGATTTAAAAAAAGTATTTACTGGAAATATTCCAATTCCTATGTTTGAAGAAAGACTTGATATTTTAAGACAGGTTGGAAGTACGCTTCATGAACTGTATGATGATTCTTTTCATAATATTTTAGATGCTTCAAATAATCGTTTATTTGATGACGGGAATGGATTTATTGAACGGTTAATCGGAGATTTTCCTTCTTTTGATGATTCTGTAAATTATGACGGTCAAATAATTAGATTTGATAAAAGAGCTCAATTAGTTTCAGCAATGCTTTATGGAAGATTCAAAAAGTATAATATGGAGTTATTTGAAGACATTGATGAGTTAAATGTCATGGCGGATTATATTTTACCTCAAACACTAAGAGATATGGGGATTTTAGAATATGAATCTAGTTTAGCTGAAAGAATTGACCGTGAAGAAATAATCCTTGCAAGTTCATTAGAAGAAATGGAATTACGAGCTAGCACAATTCATGTAGCTCATAGAATGATTGAACAAGTTAATTATCGAATGCCAGATGATAAAAAAATTAATGTTATTCATATGGACAATGCACTCTGGTCTTTTTTTAGGTCTGGAAAAGCAGAAGAACTTGGTTTGAAAAAAACACCTCATCATTTAACTCCAACTATTTATTATTGAAAAATTTTATAAAGTTCTTGTTTGATATTATTCTTATGATAAAAATAAGTGCATCTGCTCTTGCTGTTGATTTTTCTAATGAAGAAATTGCTAAAGCTAGTTCTGCAGATTATTTACATATTGATGTGATGGACGGGAATTTTGTAAATAATAAAACGATTTGGTCGGAAGAAGTTTCAGAGATTAAAACAAATTTAATTAAAGATGTTCATTTAATGATTATTGAACCGGAAAAACATATTGACGAATTTATTAATTCAGGTGCAGATATTATTGATTTTCATGTAGAAGCAGCACGTGACGCTGTAGGGCTTATAAATCATATTAAAGCAAAGGGTGTAAAAGTTGGTTTAGCAATAAGCCCTGAAACTGCTGTTGATGCAATAAGTTCTTATCTTGGAATGATTGACCAAGTAATTGTTATGAGTGTGAATCCTGGTTTTGGAGGGCAAGTTTTTATTTCAGAAGTTTTGGATAAGATTAGACATTTGCGAGAATTGAATTCAGAAGTTGATATTGTTGTTGATGGTGGGATAAATGAAGAAACTGGAAAACTTGCAATTAATGCTGGTGCTAATATTTTAGTTTCAGGAACTTATCTTTTTAAAAATCCTGAAGAAAGAATTAGACTTCTAAGAAATTTATGATTATTTATGGATTCTCAAAATATAGAATTTTTTTATTCTTATCAACGATTGGAACAAAAACATTATTTTCATATCCTTCTATAATCTCTTCAATTCCTAAATAAAGGTCTGCTTGATTATTGTGAAATTTGACTTTAATGTCGTGAATATTTTCTACTGCGGTTTCAAGTTTGCCAGTGTAAGTTATTAGGAGATCTTCTGGTTTAGTCCTTTTAAAAATAGCTTCTTTACCATTTTCTTTTCTCATAGTTATAGGATTGGGAATTGTTAAAATAAATTTTTCTTCTACGTGATTAAGGTGAAGGTTATAATCATTCAAATCACCTTCTAGAATTAAATCTTGAATACTTTCTAGCATTTGAGGTTTTGGGTCTGCACCTAAATAACCCATTTGTTCAACAATACCTGCAAATTCTTCATATTGTTTAGGGTATTCTTTGTACAATTCTTTATTGAATCGATCAGTTCTTAATGCTAAAAAAAGCATAAAATTATCGCTGCCCATAAGTTCCCTCTTTTTCATTTCTGAATTTAAGAGTATTTAAAGTTTCCTATAAAATAATAGAAATATTTTTAAATTATGAATTTAGCTCTTAAATTTGAGGTGTATATTTATGGTTAATTATGTAGATGCAATCAAAAAACCTTTTTCTGATTGGAAAAAACTTTCAATTGGAGCTTTAATGTATTTATTACCGTTTCTTAATTTTTTAACTGGTTTCATTGGTCGAGGTTATACTTTAGAATGTGCAAAACATCATAATAAGAAATTGCCTGTTTGGAAAAAGTTCTGGCAATTATTTGTAAGAGGAGTTGTTATGGTTGTTGTTGGATTAATATATGCTCTTCCTTTCTTAATAGTGTTATCTGTTATGTTAGGGTCTGCTTTAGCAGAAAATGTAACTGCAACAATGTCTGAAGAAGCTTTTGTAGCGTTTTTAGAAAGTACTTTTGTAGCAATGGGTTTTCAAATAGTATTATTGCTTTTATTAATGGCTTTTACTATTTATTGTATACCTATGGCTTTGATGCATTATATGCAACATTATAAATTTGGTGATGCATTCCAACTAAATAGTATTTTACAAAAAGTATTTTCAGTCAAGTATCTTATAACTTGCATTGTAATTGTGGCATATACTTTTGTATTATCTGGAGTTGCAGGATTATTATCTGGTTTGACGAAGATAACTGTAGTTCTTCCATATGTAATAAATGCTTATTTCAGTATCATAACTGGAATAACATCAATGACTATGTTTGGAGAAGTGTATAAAGAACTGAAGTAGTTCTTTTATTTTTTTTATTTTTTTTTAAATCCTAATCTAAAAGCATTATTGAAATTCTATTTTTTCATCTAGATAGACTCCTTTATCAAGCCTTACTGGTCTCCAAGTATCGATGACTAGTTTTGCTTCAAGCCAATCAGCGAGTTCTTGTGGGTTTCCAATTGTTGCACTAAGTCCTATAATCTGGATTTTTTTTTGAAGCTCACGCAAAATTGTAATTACTATTTCAAGTGTTGGTCCTCTACCAGGATCATTAAGTAAATGAATTTCATCTAATACAACGACTTTAACCATGTTTAACCATGGTGCTTTATGTCTCATTAATGAATCAAGTTTTTCACTAGTTGTGATTATTAAGTCATATTTTTCTAAGTAAGAATCTGAGCTATCAATATCTCCAATACTCATAGCTATTTTGAAAAATTGTTCATAATGTCTTTTGAAATCCTTGAACTTTTCAGAAGCTAAAGCTTTTAATGGAACAACATAGATAGCTTTTCCTTTATCATGAAAGATTGCGTTAAGGATTGCAAGTTCTGCAACCAAGGTCTTCCCTGAAGCTGTTGGTGTGCAAACTAATAAGCTTTTGTCTTCGAAGAGTCCTGCATTTATGCTTTTAGTTTGAGATGGTCTAAGAGTTTCAAAACCTCTCTTCTTAAGAACGGAATAAATTTTCTTTGGAATTTTATTTTCGAACTTGGATAATTGAGACATAAAAAAAGAAAAAAGAAACGGGTTTAAAAAAGTAGTGAAAAATGCGTTTTTTACTTTAAAATGAAAACAAGGGAAAATTTTATATACTTATTTCACTAATGTTTTTTTTAAAGAGGAGATTGGTTGTTAGGTGATTTATTTGTTTGAAGATGAAAATACTAAAATCGAACACAGGACAAATGGTTTACTTTTTCATGTAGACAAAACTGAAACTGTTCAAAGAGTATCTCACTTTTTATCTTTCTATAAAGCTGATGCGGTAATAGTTAGACATAATGGTGTTCCTGTTGGTATGATTACTGCTGGTGATGTAATAAAAGGAGTTGCTATTTCTGGAGGAGACTTATCTGCAATAGTTGCTGAGAATATTATGTCTGCTCCAATAATAAGTTTAGATCATGATAAATATGTTGATGAAGTTAAAGCTTTCATGCTTGATAAAGGTTTAATAAAATTACCCATAAAGAAAGAAGAGGATATTGTTGGGTTGGTTGTTGAACCAGAAATTCTAATTAACAGTAGTTTGTACAAATAAAAAAATAAAAAAAATTAGTTCTCATCTAAATTAACATAATCAAGAAACAATGAGATTGTGTGTGGTATGGCATTTCTTTCTGCAATTAAAAATAAAGTTTTATGTTCTGGTTTCTTTGGTTGAGTATCTGAGTTAAACACTCGATATTGGCCTTCACAAGAGGTTATATTCTTAGAATATAATTTTATGAATGTAGAAACATCTTTAATAGACGCTTCTTCAATATGTTCTCCTATATCTGGACTGCTTATCAAGTATAACATTTTCAAAGAATAATTATCGGATTCTATTTCGGAAAGATACTGCTTTATTATGGAAAATTCATCGCCGTTTATTTGGTAGTTATTATCGTATTCTGCAAATAAAGAATCATAACTTGAAGAGATTTCTTTTTTAAAAAATTCTATGCCAATTATTGAACTGGTGGATTCAATAGATTCTTTAGTAGTTTGTTTTAAGTTATTTTCACTCATTTTTTTACCTTCCAATTTCCATCAAAGTTTGATATAAATTATCTATACTATCTGCTTCTGCAGGAGTCATTACTCTGGTAGAGTTGCTATAATCCCAAGAATCAATACTTGAATCTCTGATAAGGTGATTTGTTCCCAAGGTTGGACGATTAGATCCGCTTGTATAGTAAACTGTTATTGTTTCTTCAACTGTTTTTTTATCACCATCATGATCCATGAATCTTGTTTCTTTTTTGTAAAGTCTTTGACTTCCAATGTATTCTGTTATTGCTATTGTTTTTGAAGAATCTGCTAAAATTAATTTATTAAGGTTTTTAGCTTGGTTTTGAAGTTTTTCTTGATGTTTTGCTTCAACATCACATCCTATGATTGTTGTAAGCAAACAAGTTCCTAATATTAAGTTTGTAATTTTATTCATTTTTTTTCTCACCTTCTTTTTTTAAAAAATTAAAAAATTAAAAAATAATTAAAATTTATACTGGATTCTTATAGCGGGTGTCGCTTTAGGTACTAGTTGGTCTTTGCTTTCTAAATCTCTTACAAGTTCTGCAAGTCCTGCAATGTTAACTGTTCCAATTGGTATTTCAAAGTCTCTTTCTATAACGAGTCTTCCGTATCCCCATTTCATATCTTCTGGGTCTGTTGCATCAACTACTCCGAATCCGTACATTTTGATTCCGAATGGCATTGGAGCTGAAAGGTAGTAGTCAAGACTTTTTTTCATTTGTTCTTCTTCGTTCTTCATAACTTTTCCTTCATCAATGTGTATTGGTAATGCACTTACTGATATAGTGTATCCTTCTGGCAAACCTGGTACTGTATAGTTTAATCCAATTCCAGTTGATGTGTGCATTTCGTTTGCTTGGACTGTTTCTGTTCTTGCAGCTACTCCTTTTGCAATTGGTGTTGTTAATTTTGTTTTTGTAACGTATCCACCGTCTTCTTTTAAGTCGATAAATCCGTTTGCGCTTAATTTATCCATTATGTTATATTTCCAGTTTAGTTCGATTGTGTTTTTTTCTGTTTCTGTGTTATAGATGTTTTGGATTGATGCACTATTTCCTTGTCCGAATGTTAATCCTGCCATTAAGGCAATGGTTCCGATAATTTTTGTTAGTCTTTTCATTTTATTTTTCACCTCTGTTGTGAACTTAATACTACTTTAGAGTGATTACACTATATAAACATTACCTAACCCTGAAGGGGGAGAAATAATAAGTTTTTTATACTAGAGGAGCTTAAGACGAGTTATGGACATATCTATACTAGAAGAAATAGGTTTAACAAAGTCAGAAACAAATGTATACTTGGCACTTCTTGAGCTTGGAAGTACCTCAACAGGAAAAATAGTTGACAAATCAGGAGCTGCAAGCTCAAAGATATATGAAATTCTAGATCGATTAATGCAAAAAGGATTAGTTAGTTATGTAATTAAAAATGGTGTTAAATATTTTGAAGCAGCACCACCAGAAAGGATAATGGATTATATGGAAGAAAAAGAAGAACATTTTCAAAAACAAAAAAACAAACTAAAAAATATTCTTCCAGAACTAGAATTAAAAAGAACTTTATCTAAATATAAGTCAGAAGCAACAATCTATAAGGGAATAAAAGGAGTTGAAACGGCATTCTATTCAGCCTTAGATCTATTAGAAGATGGTGATGAAATGCTTGTTACAGGAATTCCAAAAAGAACAGATGTTCTAAATAGATTTTTTCTAAAATTTGGAAAAGAAAGAGAAAAAAGAAATATTCTGATGAGAGCATTATTTAATGAAGATGCAAAAAATGATGCTCAGATTGCAGCAGTATTTTCAGAAATTAAATTTATGTCACAAACAACTCCTGCAGCAATTAATATTTTCAATAACAGAGTGTTAATATTCCCAGAAACAGAAGAAAACCTTCTAATATCAATCGACAGTAAAGAAGTAGCAGAATCATTTAGAGTTCAATTTGAAATGCAATGGAATCAGGATACTAATACTACAACAGGATTTGAAAATGTAACGACTAAGTTTGACAATATGTTAGAAGAACTTAAAGAAGGAGATGAGTATTATGTTCTTGGAGCAAGTCTTGAATTAAAAGATCAAAAAATGAATGATTGGACGGATGAGTTTCATAAAAAAAGATTTGAACAAAAGAAGAAAGTTAAATTTTTAACTTCATATGAAGCGTATGACTTGGTAAAGAATAGCGTAATGCGATATGGAGATAAAAATCTTGAAATTACAAAGATGAAGAGATTATCACCAGAGTTTTCTGCACCATTTCAAATTAATCTTTGGAAAGGAGACAGAGTATGGTTTACTTTTTGGGAAAAAGATATGAGATGTTTTGAAATACTTTCTAAAGATGCTTATAATCATTTCAAAAAGTACTTTGATGCTTTATGGAATCAAGAAACGATGGCTGTAAAAGGTTTTGATAATTTAAAATTTTTATTGCGAGGTTTTATTGATGAATTAAAAGAGAATAACGAAGATTATTTAGCAATTGGAGCAGGTTTTGGTCCAAAAGCATCTGAAAGAAAATATTTAGATTTTTTTAAAGAAAACGCTGCTTATAGAAATAAACTTGGTGTAAATAGTAAATTATTATTTCAACAAGGCATGGAACAAACTGTTAAAGAAAGAAAAAAGTATTTAGATAATCCTGAAATTAAACATTTGCCTTATTCAACAAAAACTCCTGTATCAATAATGCCTTCTAAAGATAAAACATTATTAATAATTCAAGATAAAGAACCAACAACAGTTGTTATAGAGAATGAATTAATTGGAAAAGCATTCATAGAAAATTTTAATTCTTTATGGAATCAGAAGACTGCCATTTATGAAGGCTTAGATAAAGTCAAGCAATTGATGTTAGAAATGGTTAATTATGGGGACTATAAAGTTATTGCAGAAGGAAATAATTATCTTTTCAAAACTTTGGGGAGAAAGTTTTTTGATGAATGGCAAGAAAAAAAGAAAGAATTAGGAGTTAAATCACAAGGAGTAACTGAATATGAATATAAAGGTCAATACATGATAACAAAATCAACTGCTAACTTTCGATTCATAAAAGATCATAAGTCGCCTGCAACAACTTTTATATTCAAAGATAGAATTATAACAATAAACTTTTCAGACAGGCCAATTGCAAATATGATACATGATACACAAGTAGCGAATGATTATAGAATATATTTTGAAACGCTTTGGAATAAAGCAGAAAAATAAAATGCTCAGAACTAAAAGTTTTGGCACACAAAATTTACAATTTTGATGAGTTCAAAATAAAAAATTTTAAACTAAATTAATTCTACATATGTGGCATTCCGCCCATACCACCCATTCCAGGAGGCATACCTTCAGGCATTCCACCACCATGGTTTGAACTGCCACTAGCGATAATATCATCAATTCTTAATATCATAACTGCGACTTCAGCAGCACTTGAAACTGCTTGAGTTTTAATCTTTAAAGGTTCGATAACACCATTCTTCCAAGCATCCATGACTTTGCCAGTAAAAACATTAATACCAGCCCATTTCTCGTTTTTATCATGCTTTGATTTTAAATCAGCAAGAACATCAATTGGGTCGAGTCCTGCATTTTCTGCAAGAGTTCGAGGAATAACTTCCATGGCTTCTGCAAATGCTTGAACTGCTAATTGTTCTCTACCTGATAATGAGTCTGCATATTTTCGAAGTTCTTTAGCTAGTTCCATTTCAGGAGCACCAGCTCCAGCAACGACTTTATTATTCTTAAGAGCTGCTGCAACATCGCCAATAGCATCTTCCATAGCTCTTTTAATTTCATCAACAACATGTTCTGTTCCGCCTCTGATAAGAATTGTAACTGCGCCTGCATTTTTGCACTCTCGGACATAAGTCATTGATTCATCACCAACTTTAATTTCTTCAACAACTCCTGCTTTTCCTAATTCTGAAGGTGCTAAATCTTCAAGGTTTGAAATAATATTTCCAGTAGTTGCTTTTGATAATAATTCCATATCAGATTTTTTAACTCTTCGAGTTGCATAAATTCCTTTTTTTGCAAGGAAATGTTGAGCTAAATCATCAATACCTTTTTGACAGAAAATAACATTTGCACCACTAGCAACAATTTTATCAACCATTTTTCTTAACATGTTTTCTTCCATGTCAAGAAATGCTTGCATTTTTTCAGGATCGGTAATTGAAATCTTAGCATCAGTTTCAGTATTTTTAATTTCAAGAGCAGTATCAATTAATGCAATTCTAGCATTGTTAACAACTCGAGGCATACTACCATTAACTCGTTCTTTATCAAGAACAAGTCCTTGGATTAATTCAGTATCTTCAACACTTCCACCAATTTTCTTTTCAATTTTAACATTTGCAATGTCAATATTGTTTTTACCATTTTCTTTTGTTGAAACTCTTGTAAGTGCTTGAACAGTGATCTGAGCTAAATGTTCTTTTTTAGCTTCTGCACCTTTACCAGTCATAGCAGTAATAGCAATTTTTTCTAAAGTTTTTAAATCATTTTCAGAAACATTTACTGCTAGTGCATTTAGAATTTCTTGTGCTTTTTCAGCTGCTAATCGATAACCTTTTGCAATGACTGTTGGATGAATCTCTTGATCAAGAAGTCCTTCAGCTTTTTTTAATAATTCTCCTGCAAGTACGACTGCAGTGGTTGTTCCATCGCCAACTTCGTTTTCTTGAGTCTTTGCGATTTCAACAATCATCTTTGCACTTGGATGTTCGATGTTCATTTCTTCAAGGATTGTAACTCCATCGTTTGTTACAGTAACATCGCCCATTGAGTCAACGACCATTTTATCCATTCCTTTAGGACCTAGTGTTGTTCGAACTGATTCAGCAACTAGTTTTGCAGCAGTAATGTTCATTCTTTGAGCATCCTTACCGCTAGTTCTTGTTGAATCTTCCGGCATTATAAAAATTGGTTGTAAATTATTTGTCATGTTAAAAACACCTCCAGATATATGTTTAATTATGAGTACTTTTGCGAATTGTATGCTGTTTATATAGGTTACGGTTCAAGACTAAAAAATAGTTCTGCACGGAATATCTTTAAATAACTCTTTTGATTACCAATAGTTATGAAAACATGGCAAAAATTATTTCTTGCAGCTTCATTGTTAGTTCCTGTTGGTTTAAAATCTCAAGAATTAGTTCCGTTAATTTATTTTCCAGATACAGTTTCTTGTATGCTTTATTCAAAAGTTATAAACGAAAATTTTGAAGATTGTTATTCATTAAAAGTTAATACTGATATTGGAGAAAAAATACTTGAACCATATGATGATTTAGTTGAGACGGTTGATTCGCTTCTAAACAAGAATTCTCAATTTATGTTTGAATTTAATATTAATACTGATCGTTCAGGAACTCTTCATTATGGGATTCAATCCGTTAGAAGTTATGAACTTGAAGGAAAAACTCATCTTGTTCTATCAACTGAACCTGTTTCTATTTTAGAAAGATATAAATAATATTTAGTCTAAACTTTTTTTATGATTATTACTATAGGGGGTGCGCCAGGTGCTGGCAAAACTTGTGTTTCTAAACTTTTATGCGAGAAGTTAGGTTACAAACATTATTACATGGGCCAGATTATGCGAGACTTAGCAAAAGAACGTGGAATGTCTCTCAATAAATTTTATTCTTTGATAAAAAAAGAACCTGAAGTAGATCGAGAAGTTGATGAATATCAACGTAAGCTTGGAGAAACAGAAGATAAGTTAGTTGTTGAAGGTCGAACTTCATTTCATTTTGTGCCAAACTCTTACAAAATTTTTTTAGATGTGGATGAAGATGTTGGAGCTCAAAGAATTTTTGAGGATTTGAAAAAAAATTCTGATCGTAATGAAGATATTTATCGATCAGTTTCTGAAGTTAAACAAAGTATTCAAGAAAGAGTTAATAATGAGATTGAACGTTATCAAAATCTTTACGGGATTAATCATTTAGATAAGAAAAATTTTGATTTAGTAATTGACACATCTTATATCACTGTTGAACAAGTTGTTAACCAAATTCTGACTTATGTTCAAAAATAATGGTAACATTTATATATTCTAAACTCCAAAATTGAAGTATATCACTGTTTTTTTTGGGAATCGTTGGCGGTGATCAATTTAAAATGGCAAAAAAACAAGAACATAACAAGCATCATGAGGGAATTCTAATAATTGGTTTTGTTGTAGTTGTAGTTGGATTATTAATAATGATTCTTAATCCTTTGACAGGCAATAGTGCCGGTCAAGCAATTATGAACCCAGCCGACCTTTGTGAACCTGAAAGAACTTGTAAAGATTGGATTTGGATTGATCAATTAACTTCTGAATGTAAAGAATGGGGTTTAGTAGAGAAACCAGTTTGTATCAAATATGATCTTGATGGTGCTGGAGAGTTAATGTGTACTGAATGGCAAAATGAAGTTGAAGAATGTTTAGAATTCAAAACTGTTTCAGTTCAAGATTGTAGACGTTATGGTTATGTAAATCGTTGCGAATAAAATTTTAATTTCTTAATTAATATGTTAAAAAAATAAAACAAAGTATTCTTGAACAAAAGTTATTTAATTGAAATACTTTTTTTTTTATATTATGATTTTTGAAATCAATAAACTTCCCAATGAGAAATTAGATGAAGTTTATGAAAAATCGATGAAAGAATTAGATTCTTTTTTCAAATTGGGTTGGAAGTATAATAGACCAAGTTTAGTTTTAATTCCTGATAGAAAAACAATTGATTCTTTGAAAAGTGAAAAAACTGAAGAATGGGTTGTTGGTTGGGTGAATGGAACTACTGTTTACATGCTTTCTGATAAAAATTATGAAACTGAAAGTGATCATAAATATTCTGACTATGAATACTTTGCCTTATTGAAGCATGAATTAGCTCATTGTTTTTCTAATATTGTTAGTGGATTTGCGCAAAAACCAATTTGGTTACTTGAAGGAATTTCTATATTTTTATCAGGTCAACTTAAATTCAGAATAAAACCAAAAAAATTTACTCAGTTCATAGAATTTTATGAAACTGGCGGAAAAGGTGTTTATTCAGAATCTGGTTTTGCTGTTAAATTTTTAATAAAAAAATGTGGAAAAGAAAAACTACTTCGACTTTTGAAAAAAGTAAAAGAATCTAATTCTAAAAAAAAATTTGCAGATTTATTCAAATCAATTTATAATTTTGAATTAATTTATGAAAATTTTGAAGTATTATAACAAGTAATGTGTTATCACACATTAATAGAACGTAGAGATTAAATTTATTCCACTTTGTTTAATTTGATTTTTGTGTGTTCTATTGATAGTAAAGTATAAAGAACAGAAGTAAAAAATTGTTCTTAGCATGTAATAAACCAAGTATAATCAATAAGAATATTTATAAGTAATAACTCTTAATTATTTTATATGCATAAAGAACCAATTGTGCTTAGATACTACTCGGAAGATTTTATTTCTCTTGAAGAGTTTAAAAACATTCTTAGTAATAATTTTGTCTCAGGACAACAAGAAGTTTCACAGGAATCTCTTAGTATGACCTTAGATAGTCATATGGAGAAAATAACTTGCTTGGTTGAGAATCAAAAATCTGAAATTTATAAAATATTTAAAGGAGTGGATTATGGGCGATCTTCGGAAGGATATCAAGGACCGTTAGTACATTTAGGTTTTCAAAAACCTATATCTGAGTTCTCAATAGCACATATTCGTAAATTAAGAAAACTTGTTGTAGAAGGAAATTCAGAAGATGCGCTTTATTTTATTAAAGCAGGAAAATTAATATTTAAAGATAAGGAATACTTAATAAGTGCAAACTCATTTGTTTTCTTGGAAAATAATGGGTTTTATGAATTGACTGGAAAAGATATAATTATTTCTAGATTTGGAAAACATGATTCTTTAGTTAATGTTGATGATCAAGAAAAATATCAGCTTGCAGAAGAAGTACAAACATGTCAATGGGCTTTTATGAATTTTCTTTCAGGAAATACCTTGGAACCACATTTACATAAAATGAAAAGCGAATTTTTTTATTTCTCAGGTGATGTTGATATCGATACTGATTTAGTTAATCCTAATAGTCCAAAATACTCAAAAAGAAATGGATTTATATCAATAAAACATTCTGTTGGTCATTCAATGCAAACAAATTATGGTGATGTTTGGTTTCATTCACTTAATATGCCCGATATATTAAATGATAGTAAAAGGTTATAAAAAATAATTTATTCTTTTTAAAATTAATCTGTTATCACACATTAATAATCCTAAAACTTTATATATAGAACAATCTAGAATTGGTTCATGGTTTTAGAGCATTTATTTCCTGAGAAATGGCTTGAGAAAAGAAATTATTATGGTTTCTTACTTGGAGCAGGTTATTCTATCATTGGAATATTGCTTGCAGGACTATTATTTCCTTCTGACCCTGCACTCGTAGCAGTTGCATTCACAGCACTTCTTTTATTGCCAGAACTCTATAAAATGTTTTCAATTGAAGAACGAATAGAAGAGAAGGAAAAATCATTTTCTTTTAAAGAGCTTTTCAAAGACAATAAAGACTTTATCAAAGTTTACTTGTTTGTAATGCTTGGAATATTTGTTATTTATAGTATTGCAGCAATTGTACTTCCTTCTTTTCAAGTAAATCAATTATTCAGAGAACAATTAGAAATGAGAGGTGCTAGTGGAGGTGCATCTGGTGGCGCATATTTTAGTTCAGGATTATTCTTAGAATTATTATTAAATAACTGGTGGGTTTTATTTGCTTGTTTTATAGTATCTTTACTCACTGGAGATGGAGCAATATTTTTACTCACGTGGAATGCTAGTATGTGGGGCACAATTTTTGGAGTAACAGCAAGAAATGCAGCTCTTCATTCACAAGGAAATCCATTTGTTTATTTAGTGATTGTTCTTTTAATTGTTTTTCCACATGCATTTTTAGAACTATTGGCTTATACATTGGCTGCTATTAGTGGAGGAGTAATTTCAAAAGATGTACTGCTTGAAAAATTTGAAAGCAAACGTTTTAATGAAGTATTTCAATATAATTTTTGGCTCTTTGTAATTGCGGTTGTTGTTTTAATAATTGGTGCGCTTGTAGAAACATGGGTTTTAGGAAATGTTACGATTTATGCAGATATTATCCAACAAAGTTTTTTAGTTTAAATTCTTTTTCTATGAACTTCGTGAGTTAAGAAAATGATGAATATGAATACTAAAATGTAGATTACAACTGCTAATACTTGCCATAGTAATTCGTGAATTGGAAGTCCGAATAAAATGATTCTTTTTAATAATTCATTGCTTATAACTAAAGGACTTAGTTTTGCAATTGCGCCAACTAATACTGGCATACTTTCTAAAGGAATTATTATTGGTGAAAATAAAAATAAGAAACTGCTAATAAAAATGCTTGCCATAGTTGAACTTTCTTCATCTTGAAACAAGAATCCAATACTCATACCAATTAATATGAACACTGTAGAAATTAAAATTATAGCTGGAATAAATGATAAGATGTGTAGTAATTTTATTTCAATTCCAAAAACTAATATTCCTACTGCCGAAACTAATAATATTTCAAACAAAATTATTATTAACATCACAATGAAATTACTAACTAAAAATAAGTAATCTTTTGCAGGCGTAATATAATTTCTAAAGAAAGCAGTAGATTTTTTTTCAATCATTATAATTCTTGAAGATAATAATATTCCTAAAAAACAAATAACTAAGATTATTAGTAATGGGAATGAGTATTCTAAAAAAGTTCCTTCTTTACTGATTGATTCAATATTTATGTTTAATGGATTAACAATTTTTTCTACTTCTTTGACTTTAATAGCTGAATAATCGCTCAGAATTCTTGCAATATCGCTATCTACTTGATTTACTGATGAACTAGCGGAACTAGATTTTTGAGATATGCTACTAATTAAAGAAAGTGAAGATGATTTAGTTGTTTTTGCAGATGATAAATCATTATTGATTGTTTCTAAAGTGGAAATAGTTGCTAATGCTAAATTTTTAATAGCACTCACATCTGTGGTGTTAGTATTGTTAGAATCATAACCTAATAAATCAACATAAGATTGAATTGTGAATTGTGTATCTTCTAAAACTTCAATCTCTGATTCTAAATCTGTACAGTCACTATTGTTAGAAGCTAAGCATTCATCATAATCTGATTCTGCAGAACTTAAAGCATTTGATATGGAGTTATAATCATTTATTATTTCAGTTGTTAAATCATTATAACCTGTTAGTTGAAGTTCAACTTGTTCAGCAGTATTAGCTATTTGATTTAAATTATTAAGTTCATCTGTAGTATCAACATTTAAGTTCATTGATTGTAATAAGTTTCGAACATCATTTGATTCTCGTTCAAGATTACTTAATGCTGTTTTTGCATCTGCAGTTTTTGTTTTATCTCCGGTAAGTAAATTGTTACTTGAAGAAATTGTATCTAATAATTGTTTAGTAAAAACAACGCTTAATCTTTTAGTTTCAAAAGATACTTTTTCAGAAATATCTGCTAATAAAGAATAAGCCAGATTTATTTGTGAAACATCTGCATAAATATTTACATAGTTATCCACAGCAGTATTCTCAGGGTCAAGATTGTATGGTAACTCAATACAAACATGAAATCCTTCTTTTTTAACACTATTGATGCAGGAATCCAATGAAAGGCGCTCATTGATGTAGAAACTTTCGTTCAATAAAAAGAATATTTTATTAACTGTTGCTCCTGCATCTATAGATGTTAATAATTCTTGAGTGTTATTTTCGTATCCTTGATTTATGAATAATGCGACATTTATGCTTTGTAAAGAAGAGTTACTAAATGCAATTCCTATGATTAACATTATTAAAAGCGGACCCATGATTATTGTAACCAGGGAACTTTTTGATCTACCCACTACTTTGAAATGTTTTTTGATTAGTTCTTTTAATACGTCGAATTGCTTCATCTTTGTTCTAATGCTTCATCTACTAATTCTTTAGGATATTGTTTGAGTAGTTCTGTTCTAAGTTCTGACTGTTTAAATTTACTAATTGAATTGTCTATATCTGCATGTAATCTTTTTGTTCCGTCAATTTTATTATTTTTACCAATCATTGTTTCAAAGATTTCATTTAATGTTGGTTTATTTACTTCCAGTTCTACAAGTTTTTCTCCAAGCATTCCAACAATTCTTAAAATTAACATTAATGTTGAATCTGCATTTGGCGTATAGACTACTAAATTGTTGTCTCGTTTGTAAATATTTTTTATTCCGCTTTTCTGCATTGTAGATACTATTTTTTCATAGTTGCCTGGAATTGTTTCAATGATTATTTCTTCATTTTTAGAGTATAAATCTTTCATAGCTTTTGGCGTTCCAGTCGCGATGATTGTGCCTTCTTCAATGATGGCTATTCGATTACAAACATGTTCTACTTTGTTTAAGAAATGTGATGAAAGAATGATTGTTGTTCCAATAGCATTAATTCGTTTTAGTGTTCGCCACATATGTCTGGATGAAATTGGATCAAGTTCTGCAGTTGGTTCGTCAAGAATTAATACGTGTGGTGAATGGATTAAAGCGCATCCTAAATCTAATCTTCGTTTCATTCCGCCTGAAAGATCTTTTGCTAATGCATCTTTTTTGTTTTCTAATTCTATTAATTTTAGAACTTCAATTATTTTTTGTGTTAGTAAGTTTTTTTTAAGATAATAGAGTTTTCCAAAGTAGAATAAATTTTCAAAAACTGTTAAATCATTGTAAAAACAGTTTTCTTGAGTTGCAAATCCAAAATTGCTTTTTAGAAACTCTCGATTCTTTGGAAGCTTATTGTCATTGTAGATGCTGTAATTTCCTGAATCAAAATGATAAAACCCTATTAAAACTCTTAATAAAGTTGTTTTTCCAGCTCCATTTCTTCCAATGATGCCAAAAATCTCTCCATTATTTACTTCAAAACTAACATCTTTAAGGATTTGATTGTTGTTTATTGTCTTTGAAAGATGTTCTAATCTAATAAGAGCGCCCATTTAAAATATTATTATATTAAAGGTTTTTAAATATTAGTGACTACTTTAAAATGGATTAAATTTGAATAGGAATATTTAAATACTGGTTTTCTTAGGAATTAACTTATGAAAGTTTATAAGTTATTACCATTATTAATTCTTTTAATATTATTGTCTGGAATCGTGGTTGCACAGCTGCCACCTCCACCTCCTGCGCCACCGAATATGGGTGGACAAGCATCTTCGTCTACAATGGACTTATCAGATGAAGAATTAGATGCTTTAGAAGCAGAGATTTTAGGAGAAGAGTTTTTTGAAGAAGAAACTGAACCTGTGTCAACACAACAAACTCCAAGACAAACAACTTCAACAAGACAAACAGAACCAACCACAGAATGCCCTGCTGCTAATGGGGGCTTAATTTATAGTTTAGCAACTTTATCGGTTATATTAATTATAATACTAGGAATTATTTTGTTTATGTGGAAAAAAGACAAAGAAAGCTTTATACCTGCACATAGAGAAGTAATGGATACTTTAGTAAGAAATAATGCTTCAGCTCCTATTCAACCAGTTGCACAACCTGAACCAGTTCAACCTATTCGATTTGAACAACCAGAAATGCAAGAAGATCCTAGAAATCAAGAAATAAAAATTTATATTGATCAATGCAGAGCACAAGGGTTTGATGATAATGCAATTAAATTTGAATTATTAAAACATGGATATTCTGCAGATATACTTGGAAAGTTTTTTAACAATTGAAAAAATTTATATAATTTAAATCAAAATAAATATAGAAGGTGTATATTATGTTTAAAAAAATATTATTAATCATGTTTGTTGTAGCAATTCTAGCTTTATCTGGTTGTGTAAAAGATTTACCTCCAGTTCCTAACCCTCCAGGAACAGAAGAAGGGAATATTGGTGGACAAGCTTATCATCCAGGAGATACAATTGATGCAGGATACGCTCCGCCATGGGATGTGTTTGAAGAAGATGATGCTGGATTACCTGTAGAAATATTCACTATTATGCCTGAAGAATTATCTGTTGTGGATTATTTATTAGATGATTTTACAGACGGTGTAATTTCAGTTGATGATGGAATGACAGACTTATATGTTGATGTAACTCACATGGATGGAGTTATTTACAATAAAGGTTATATTTTTATTAATGGTGTTTGGGAAGAATTCACTTTTGATGATGAACCAATTGAAGGAACGCCTTGGATAGAAGATTATGCTTCATACTTTTGGTTTACTGAAAATTTATGTCATGGACCAAGATATATTGTCGCTTATTCATGTAAAAAACATGATGATACTTGGAAATGTGGTTGTGATGCTGATGGTAATTGCGGTAAATGGATGGTTCAAGAATTCCCAGTTACAGCAACAGTTTGTAGTTCAGGACAAGACTTTTTATGTATAGGTGATGATTTATATAATTGTGCAGATACTTGTTGGTCTTATTCAGAAACTTGTGATACATATAGAACTTGTAGCGAATCAGAAGGAGCATGTATTTTACCAGTTGATCCGCGTATTACGGACTTTACAACTTGATTTACATATTAGTAAATTTCTAATAAATTTATTAATTTTTTTAGTCTTAGGTATTATCTAAGATTCAGCAGAATCACAAATTCTGTGTGCCAGAACTTTTAGTTCTGTGCATACCAGCAGATTTTCTGCTGAGCATTCTATTTCTTTACTCTATTATTTATAGAAAAGTTTAAATAGTATTTGTTCGAATATTTATCAGGAAAGGGTGTGGTTTTATTATAGAGAAGACAGTTTTAGAAAGGACGGGTGTAATTGCGATAGCTTTAGTAGTATTCTTTTTAGTAGGTTCAAATGTAGAAAATACTAACATGATTACTGGTTGGGTTGTTGGAAGTTGTCCTGAAGAATTTGACACTGTGAATGAAGTAAAAGAAGCTCGATTAAATATTCTAAATGATTTTAAAGCTAATAGAGGCAATGGAAAATATACTGTTGAAGAAGTCAAAGATTTTTCATCGTGGTATCGAACTGTTAGTAGAAGTCCGGAAATTGATTGTTCGCAAACTATGAAAACTTCAGGAACTTCAGTTAATGAATTTATGAATGTTAAACTGCTTGGAAAAGCACCTTCAGAAGAATTAACTAAAACAGAGTATACAACAACTTCTAATACTGATTCATATTCTGGT
The DNA here is from genome assembly GCA_937912225.1 of Candidatus Woesearchaeota archaeon. GTDB lineage: Archaea > Nanobdellota > Nanobdellia > Woesearchaeales > JAHIUF01. Next base: position 47,456 of record CALDOJ010000035.1, read on the forward strand.
TTAAGTATTTGTCCAGAAGAATATGATACTAAAAATGAACTTAAACAAGCTAGAAAAGATATTCTAAAAGAATACAAATCTAAATCTGATAAGTATGATAAACAAGAAGTTAGGGAGTTTACATTGTGGTATAAAACTGCAATTAAATCTGATACTATTGATTGTTCAGTTCAAATTGAATCAACAAGTATGAGTGTTGGAACAATGTTTAATACAAAGCTTTTAGGAAAAACCGATTCTGATCATGGTTCATCATCTACTAATAATAATGAACGTGCACCTCCAGCAATTCCTTCTAACACAGATGTTTGTCCTGAAGAATATGATTCTAAGAAAGAATTAAAACAAGCAAGAAGTGCAGTGATGCAAGAGTATAAAGCTAAATCTGGTAAGTATGATAAGAAGGAAGTTAAGGAGTTTTTATCTTGGTATAAAACAGCTATGAAAGCTGATGAAATTGATTGTTCAACACAACTCGAAACTTCAAGTATGAGTGTTGGAACAATGTTAAATACTAAGGTATTAGAACGATCTGCTTCTACTGCTTCAACTAGTTCTAAAGGAACTAATACTGCAACTTCAACTTCAACTGCTTCAAAAGTAAAAACTGCAGTTGCACAAGCATCTAATGCTGATGGATTAGTAATAATTGGAGAAGCGAACTCTCACTTTTCAGAACCAAACGGACAAAATGTTGTTTTAACAATGCCTGCAGGAATGGAAGCTGTTGAAACAACTGACTATATATATGCAGGCGGTCAATTAGTGGCAAAAGTTACTGAGGTGACTCAATGATTAAAAAGAAATTAGCTGCTATGTTCACACTTATACTATTTATTATGTCAATTATCCCACAAGGTGTAATTGCAGCACCAGAAGCATACGCTTTTGAAGATTATTCTAAATTTAATAATGTAGAACTTACAAGTGGAGATATGAGTTTATCTGTTCCTTTATTAACAATTCCTGGAAGAGGCGGAATGACTTATTCTATTGCAATGAATTACCACGCAGGTATTCAACTAGATCAACAAGCAGATGTAGTTGGTCTTGGATGGTCATTGAACTTGCCTTTAATAACCAGATCTGTTAATGGTGTGCCTGATGATTGGCATTTTACAGGAGATGATGATTCTTATATGTTATACAAAAATTTTCCGGCCGTGTTTCCAGCAAGTATGTTTCAAAATCAAATTAAACAACATGAAGCTGCAAAAGCACAAGCACGGAAAAATATGGCTAAACAAGCTCTTATTGGAGTTGCTTTAGCTGCCGCAACAGGTGGAATTGGAGCAGCCGCAGGAATTGGTGGGATGTCTGCAATAGGTGCTGCAAAACAAGCAGCTGTATCAACTGTTACTCAATCAGGATATGGTGCTTTAACTATGAGTAGTACTTTTAAATCTCAAGCAAAAGATATGAAATCTGAACAAAAAAGAATTAAAGATTTAATAACCGCTACATCTACAACTACTACTGCCCAACCTTTAAGTGGAAAAGTTTATGATCCTGCTGCAGGCGGTGATGGAAATAATCATGTTTTTGCTTTAGATGAAGTTAATCCCGATTCTTATTTTGTTAATTCACCTTCTTATATGGGTTCTTGGTTATTACGTGATTCTGCAGGAACAGGTCAATTAGAATATTTTTTACCAACTCATTTTTCAGCTTCTCCAAATCAAATTTGTGTGCAAACAGGTGTTGGAACTTGCGAGGTTGACAGTGTTCAAGATAGAACTGCAAGTTATGCGACTGGTTCAAGTTTACCTATAACTGCTACTGAAAATAATGTTATTCCTTTAATGAAAGAAACTTTTGGAGGAGGATTAAAAGGTTTTGTAATTGTTGATCCTTCTGGAACAAGATATTTATTTACAACTGCTATTGAAGAAGCTGTTGCTTATGATGAACCTGCTGGTTTTTCATTTTTACCAGGAGATATTCCTACTGCTGCAAACGATGAGGAACGTGCTTATTCAAGTTTTTCATGGATTGATTTTTATCCTGGAGGAGTTAGTAGTACAGATATTGCTTTGAAAAATGATGTTCAAGGAAGACTTGGAAGTGGAACCTTTTTATTACAAGATCATACTTCTGTTTGGGGTTTAACAAAAGTTATGGATGCAAACACTGCTTTAATAGGTGGTCAAGGCGAAGTGATGGGTAATTCTGTTTCATTCATATATGTGAATGTTACTTTAAATGATGGAGTTTTTACAACTTCAAATTCTATGAATACAAAATCTGGTTCAGAGTATTTTAGTGTTGATGAAGATTTTTCAATAACTCCAACAGGTCATAAAACTGTTGCTCGAGCTTTTAAAACTATGAAACTAGTTGAAGAAATTCATACAGATACTCATTATACTAAATTCGTTTATGATTATAATAGGTATGATGGTAAAGAAGCATATTCTTCAGGAACACTTGATAATATGCCAAAGCTTGCTGAAATAAAATTATACGCAAAACAAGGTAATGATGATAATGCTGTTTTGTTAGAACGATACGAGTTTACTTATGATTACAGTTTAGCTAGAGGAGCACCTGATAATATTCTACCAATTGAAAATGAGAATAGTGGAAGACTTACACTTAAAGAAATAAGACATTGTTCAGGAAGTGGTGATACTTGTTTACCACCTATTAAATTTGAATATGCTAATAATGAAGAACCTATTATTGAAGATATTTGTTCAGGTTTATTAGTTGAAAATGTTCCTCGGAATATGTGTGGCGATAGTTCTGGTTTAAAATGTGAAGAATCAGTTGCTGAAAGATATTGTAATAATGTTTATGGTTTAAACTATGTTTCTAATTCAAAAGTTTGTGATGGTGGAAATCATGGTCATGGAGATTGGGCTCATTATCCAAGCGATACTACACCTCCATGTGGTGGAAGTGGTTCTGATGAATGGGTTAATTCATTAACTTGTGATTCATCTTCTTTAATTAGTTGTGTAATTGCAGGTGCAACTGTTAATTCAAATTTAGATAATACTAAAAACCCATTATATATTAAGAATGCTCGTGATCGATGGGGTTATTTCTTTTTATCAACTGATGATGAAAATGTTCATAATATTCAAGGCAACTCAAATCCTACTGTTGATGCGTGGAGTTTGACAAAAGTTATTTGGCCAACTGGTGGAGTTACTGAATGGGAATATGAAGAAGATAAATATAATTATGTTAATGATATTAATTTAGGAAGTAGTAAATATGGTGGTGGATTAAGAGTTAAGAAAGTAATTAACTGTGATGGGATGGGTCAATGTTATACTCAAAATTATGCTTATAGAAATCAAGATGCAGATAAATATTCTGTAAATGCTTTTGAACTAGGAATTGAAAAATCAACTCACAGTTCAGGTGTTACTCTTGGAGAACCAGCTGTGCCTCTTTATTCAATGAATTATCAACAGTTATCTGAATTAATTAATCCCTATCCTTCAATTGTTCAAAGTAATAATTTTGGTGTATCTTATGGAAAAGTTGAGACTTATTCTGATAATAAAATCGCTTCTAATGGAGTAACCATATCTGAATTTACAACTGCTGTTGATTATCCTGGACAAGGTAAATATACTCCTAATCAAATGTATCCATTTTATACTATTTCATATGGTGCAACAGGGTCAAATAATGCTGAACCTATAACTGAAGATTTTGTTGGATTTGACCGAATTAAAGTTGTTCCTAAAAAAGGAAGTGATAATTATAACCAATTAAGAATTAATGAAGATAAAAAATATTTTGTTGTTTCAAGTACACCTGGATATTTATTCTTTTTAAGAATGAATGCTGGTGAAGATGGAGGTGGTAATTGTGACTGTGGAATTAAAGCAACAGTACAACATCCTCAAAATGCACCTCCATTTATTGGTCCTGCTGAAGAAACAGGCGCTTGTCCTGGTGAATACGATACAGGTCTTTACTGTGCTGAAATAGAATTTGAAGATAGAGGTTGGCCTAGTTGGGGAACACAATGTGGATGTAAAGATCCTGGTAATATATTTTTATTTTGTCCTTCAAATGATAATGGTTTAATTGTAGATTCAGGAGGAACTACTGCAGACAATTATAATCCTTGGACTCATAGCGGTAGTTCTTGGTTTGATTCAGTGGAAAATAAATTTGAATATAGTGCTAGAGGAGGCAGAGATGATCCTTGGCAAACAAGTCCAATGAAATGGGCACATGATAGTACTTGTTACTTTATTTTTGGAGGAGACTCAATGTGGGATTCTAATGAAAAAGTAGTATGGGACGCAAATGCTCCTGGTTGTATTGATAATAATAACGATGGAAATTGTGATTTACCATTAGTTGAAAATCTTGGAAAAGAAGTTAAGAGTTATATGCTTGGAATAAATAAAGAAACAAATACTTATTCAGCAGATAATCTTAATGATCCTCTTGCTTGGTCTAAAACTCATTTTAATGCAGAGCCATTCACAGATTTGGAATCTGAAGGGGTTTTTATTGGAAAAACTAATATTTATAGAAGTGAATCAATGCAAGAAGGGATTCATACAATAATTGATTATTCAAATTTTGATCCTTGGACTGGAGCTCCTCAAAGAGTTGAAACTACTGATAGCGAAGGTCGTACAATTGTAACAGAAACATTATTTGCTTATGATACTGCTGCTGGTGCAGGTGAAGAAATGTATGGTGAATTTGGTAAAGAAGGATTACATATGCTTTCAGTACCAAAAACTGTAACTATAAGTGAAGAAGGTTCTGATGATGCTTATTTAACTAAGACAATTTCTTTTTGGAAAAATAATTGGGATGTAGGATATATTGATGCAGGTGATAGTGCAAATAATGCTTGGTTGCCTTATGAAACAAAAGTTATTCATATTGAAGATGGATTTGAAAGAATTTCTGCAGGTAAATCTTTAGCTTATGATAAATATTTTAATTTAATTGTTTCTGAAGATGCTAAAGAGGATGCTAAAACTTATTATTTCTTCGGAGATAATGATGAAAGTACTCAATGTAGAGATGTTGATGGTGGATTTAATCGTCTTTATTTTGAGAATCCTACTTTTAAAAATGCAGTTCCTACTTGTGTAGAAAATGAATTAGGTCATACTGTTCGAACTAAATATGATTCAGATTACAGAGTAACTGATGTTTACGATATTAATGATTTAAGAACTCGTTATGCATATGATGGTCTTGGTAGATTAAGAAATATTTGGCAGCCTGGTAATACTGGTACTTCTGATTCAAATGCTGATATTCATTATGATTATGAATTTTATCAAGGTGCAGTTGTTGATAACCCTGACTTTGATGATGGCTTAGAAGATTGGACTGAATGGACTGCTTATGGCAATACTTTAAGCCCTTGTGCAGTTGCATCTGTTGTTGATGACCAAACAGCTGTTAGATTAAAAGTTAAGCCTGCAGGAACTTGTTTAAGAGAACAAGAAGTTGATTTAGATGTTTCAGAAACTTATACTATTAGTGCAGATGTTAAAATAATGGATGCACCGGCTAATTGGATTCAAACTTATATGCGATGCAGATATGACCATAACAATGATGGTGTTTATAATACTGCTAATGGTGATCATTATCGTGATTATGGAGTCGCTGCAGATCTTGATTTAATAAATCGATGGCAAACAATTTCAAGGACTTTTAGTCCTTCTGAATATGCTAATAATGACTCTATACTTGATTGTAGATTAGCAGTCAGAATTCATTCAGATGAAGGTAGTAATAATGCTGGTGATGTTTTCTTTGATCATGTTGCAATTGGAAAACCTAACAAAATCACGACTACAACTAAATTAAATAGTGCTGGTGCAAAAGCTATTGGTGTTTCATTCTTTGACGGACTTGGAAGAAATATACAAAGTCAAGCAAAAGAAAGTAATACTAATTGGATTGTTAGTTATACTGATTATTATGATTATATGCCTGCTGTTGATAAAGCATGGAGACCATTAAGAAAAGAAACTAGTGGTGAATATGATTTTACACAACCTACAGGAATTTATTCAAAGACTATTTTTGAACATAGTCCTTTAGCAAGAGTTAAGGAGGTTTACCCTGCTCTGGTAATTTAAAATGAAAACAAAATTAATATTTGGATTATTGATTATTTTTTTAATTAGTATGCTATCAGTTTCATCTTTTGAAGTTTGTAACAATTTAGATGATGACAATGATGGTTTAGTTGATGAAGGTCTTTCTAATTGTGATTGTAGAGAAGGCTGTGATGGGGCTGTTAGTTGCGCTTCATATAGTTATGATGCTTGTCCTACAAGTGTTGGTTGTTCCAGAGATAATGTTTGTGATGGTTCAGTATCTGCTTCTGAATTTTGTTTTGGTTTACAACAAATTGCTCAAGTTCGTTATGGTGCGGATGATTTTGGACAACGTGTTTGTTTAGATTTTGGCGGTGATTTGTGCCAATGGTTTGAGATGGATAATTTGTGTGTTCCTGCTAATGGTGTTTATGGTTCTCAAACTTGTTCTGAGATTATAGGTCCTAGTGGTCGTAGTGGTTGTAGTTGGGCAACAGATTCTTATATAACTAATTATTATGGTTCTGGAGATTCTAGTTTTGGTTGGAGTGATTGTACTTATACTCAAATATGTGCTAATTCTCCATCTTGTTCAAGTCAAGGTTTTGATACTTGCAATGATCTTCATGGTTGTTCTTTATCAACAAGTAAATCTTCATTTGAAGTTTGTGGTGATAATATTGATAATGATTGTAATCAACAAGTTGATGAAACATGTGATATTCCAAGTATAAAGTCTACTTATAATCCTAGTAATGCTAATAATGAAGATTATTCTTATGTGCTTGTAACTGATGAAGAAGGCACACAAACAAGATCAAAAACTGATAAATCAGGAAATCTTAAAGAAATAAAAGAAGCATATAATTATGCGTCTGACAGAACAACTGCAGAATATAATTATGATGTTTTAGGACGATTAAAAACAATCACTTTACAAAATCCTGAAGGCGGAGATCATGTAACAACTAAAGAATATAATTCGCTTGGTCAGTTAACTGATGAATATCATCCTGATACAGGTCATGTAAGTTTCACTTATGATTTGAATGGTAATTTACTCACTTCTCAAGTTGAAGGCGCTCCTGAAAAAGATGTAGTTATAGACTATGATGTTTTAAACAGAGTTAATAATATTACTTGGCCTAATTATGAAGGCGGAACTACTGCTGTTCAATATTATTATGATGATGACGATGAATGTACTTATACTTATTATTCAAAAGGAAAAGTTTGTAAGATTGTTGACTTGTCTGGAACTATAGAATTTATTTACAATTATAAAGGTCAAGTTGAGCGAGAAGTTAAAGGAATTCTTCCAATAACTAACATGGTTGCTAATCCTGGTTTTGATGCAAGTACTATCTTTTGGTCTAATTATGGTTTGGGTTCAAAGTTAATTAGAGAAAATGGAGTTGCTTATGTTACTGTTAATAGTAGTGGAGCTGATAGTTATGCTGGAATGCATTATGCAGATAATACTAAAGGTATAATTAAAGTTGAACCTGATACTCAATATACTCTTTCTGCTTTAGTTAAAACAGGTAATATATATGGTGGTAATGGACATGTTACTTTAGATACTCATTGTCATAATGAAGAGCATACTAATGGTAATTTTCATCGTGTAATTATTTCGTCAGGTTCAGATAGAGTTTTACCTGCTAATTCAGAAACTTTTGTAAGATTATCTGAAACTATAACAACAAATGATACTGCAGATCATTGTCATGTAAAAATATATTTCCAAAACGATGGTGAATACGGTGATTTCTGGGTTGATGAAGTTCAATTTGAACAAGCACCTGCTTTTAGTGGTGAATATAAACAAGATTTCTTCATAAGTGATTATGCTTATGATTCTTCAGGCAGATTAGTATCAATGGTTTATCCTAGCGGTAAACGATTAGATTACAATTACAATTCATTTTCACAATTAGAATCTATGAGTTTAGATGCTAATAATGACGGTACTCCTGATAAAACAATTGTTCAAGGTTATGTTTATAATCCAACTGGTAGCCTTGCTAGTTTTCAAACAGGTGATGGAATTACTACAACTTATTCTTATACAATAAGAGAATGGTTAAATAGCTTAGATATCGGTGATTTATACGAACGATCTTATGATTATGATAAGACTGGTAATATGATGACTATGTATGATGACCTTTCACAAAATAATGATGTTGCAAGTTATGGTTATGATAAATTAAGTCGAATTAAAACAGTTAATTCAGATATTCTTGGGAGACAATCTTATGAATATGATAAACTTGGTAATAGATTGCTTTTAAATACGCCTGAAAAAAGAGTTAGTTATGATTATTCTTATAATCCTGGTGTGAATCAAAACCCTGATATTTTAGAAGATAGTGCATCTATAAGATTAACTTCAATGTCTACTACAAGAAAATATACTGATGTGAATGTTGGCGGTGATATAGTTACAAGAGAAGTTGGTGGTAAAAGTATTGTTAGTAATAGTATTACTGGTAATGCTGTGAATACAGTTACTTCTTCAACATCTAGTTCTGAATTAGTATATGGTGTTACTGGTAGTTTAGAAAGTGATGGAACTTATACTTATGAATATTATCCAAATAATCGATTAAAAATTGTTAGAGAAAACTCCGGAACTATTGTTGAACAATACGTGTATGATTATTTAGGTAATAGAATTATGAAAAAAGACGCTGATGGCGAAATTAAAAAATTATATTTATATGATTTAGGAAGTACTTTAATTGAAGAAATTGTTCCTATTACTGCTTCTTGTGATGATGGTATTCAAAGTCCAGGAGAAACAGGTGTTGATTGTGGCGGTCTTTGTCCTGCTTGTCCAACTTGTAATGATGGCATACAAAATCAAGACGAAATTTATATTGATTGTGGCGGCTCTTGTGATGCTTGTGGCCCTGAAATCTGTGATAATGGTGTTGATGATGATTATGACAATAATGCTGACTGTGCAGACAATGATTGTTCAAATGGCGCTTTAGGAGTTCCTTGTTGTTCTGTTCAAGCTGATTGCCCAGCAGGATATGTTAATTCTTATGATACTTGTATGAATGGCCTTGAAGCTTGTTCAAGTAGTGTTTGTTCTTATGCTGATGATAGTCCTGTAGATGATAAGAATTGTGATGAAGCGATTTGTACTGCTACTGGTTGGGATAATTCTATTTGTCCAACTTGTAGCGATGGTGTTCAAAATCAAGATGAAACTGGTGTTGACTGTGGTGGCGTTTGTGCTGCTGTTTGTCCAATTTGTTCTGGAGAGCCAATAGATCCTTGTAGTGCATTTGATGCTGATGATGAGACTTGTATTATAGATGGTGGGCCTTCTTGTCATTGGGTTGGTGATAATAATTGGGATGGTGCTTGTGTTTCTAATTCTCCATTAACTCCTTGTGATGATTATGATGATGAAGCTTTTTGTACTTCTCATGGTTGTGATTGGGGTGTAGAAATGCAACCTAAAACATTTAGTAATCCTCAAATTAAAATATCTGAAGGTACTTTTGCTGTTTGTGGAACTGAGAAGAGTATGGAGATGTTTTGTATAAGTGAAGGATTTGCTGGCGGCCAATTTACAAAGGCTTTTGGTGGCGGAAAATGTGCTAGTTTTGATGGCAAGGATTGGAAAGTTGGTGCTGATACTTATAGACAAATTGAGTGCGCTACTAATGCAAAATAATTTTATTTATGTTCTTCAAAATTTATTAATTATAAATTAAATTCTTATATTTGTGCTTGTTTTTCAGAAAAATTTATAAACTTCTGTTACTGATTGGTTACTGATTAGTAACTTTATGGCTGAAAAATCAAATAAAAATAAAGGAAATCGTGTTAATCTATCATTTAACGCAAAACAGATTGAACTAATTGATTCTCTAATAGGTGAAATAGGTGATAATCGCGCAGATGTGGTTAAAACAATATTCTTCAGCTGGTTATCAGAAAAAGGAATAACTGCGTCAATTCTAAAGAAAAAATTTGAGGATTTACAAAGTGAAAAGTAGATTTATATTAGGATTGTTAGTGATGATTCTTTTAATCAGTTCTATTTCTGCTTACGAACTTGAGTTTTATCATAGTGACCATCTTGGGTCTCCTGTTATTGTGACTGATGAAAGTCAAGTTGTGAAGTGGTCTTCTGATTATGATGTTTTTGGTGAGACTGTTAATGAAGAAGGCGATGGCGATTTGAAGTATAATCAAAAGGAAAAAGATGATACTGGTCTTCTTTATTATGGTGCTCGTTATTATAATGCTGATACGGGTCGTTTTATCACTGCTGATACTTTTAAGGGCAATTTAGTTGATTTACAAAGCCAAAACTTGTACGTTTATGTTCAGAATAATCCGATGAAGTATATTGATCCGACAGGAAATCAAAAAGAACTTTCAAATCCTTTTGTAGAAAAAGATGTTGGTCATACAATTGTTGTAAAAGCAATGGATTTTAGTGATTACCAAGCAAATATTCCTGGTTTTGATCTTGATGATTTTAGTGCTTTTAGTAAAGCTTATGCTTCTTTTAGTGCAGTTATGAATGGTAACTCTGAGTTAGTTGGAATGTTACAAGATTCTGTTTATAAATCTCAAGTAAGTGGTTTTGAAGGCATTGAAGTGTTTGGTGTTTCGGATAATGCAGAAGATTATTTATCTTTTCCAGCAACAGATAGTAAAACAACTTGGATGAATAAACCTTTTGCATCTATACCTGGTATGATTTCTGAATTAATAGAGGTTATTGACAATACAGACATTTCAAGTAAAGAAATACTTAATGTAGTTATTGTTTTACATGGTGCTCCTGAAGGTGTTATGATTGATAGTAAAATGGGTTCTATGTATTCTGAAGATTATTATAAAGAATTATTACGTTTAAAAAGACATCTTCCTAAAGGCAGTAATTTATTCATAGATTCTTGTTACGGAGGAGGTATGTGTGATTATGGTGAGTCTTTATCTAAAAAATTGAAATCAAATGTATTTATTCCTGCTATTAATAATGTTGTTGTTAGACCTTTTACTGTTGATCAAAATACTTTGGGCGGTACTATTCCGTTGACATTAACTACTCAAAGTTATGGGAAACCTGATTTAAATGCTGAAAATTACAAGACTCATGTTTTTGCACGATAAAATGAAAAAACTATTGTTGTTCGGATTGTGTATATTGTTTCTACTTAGTTTTAGCTCTGCTTATGAACTAGAATTCTATCATAGTGATCATCTTGGTTCTCCTGTTGTTGTAACAACTGAAAGTGCTGAGGTTGTTTGGTCTTCTGATTATGATATCTTTGGTGAGGCTGTTAACGAGCAAGGCGTTGGTGATTTATTGTATAATCAGAAAGAAAAAGATGATACTGGTTTGCATTATTATGGTGCTAGATATTACAATGCAGAACTTGGTCGTTTTATCACTGCTGACACCGTGGATGGTGAGATAACTGACTTACAATCTTTGAACAGATATATTTATGTGAAAAATAATCCTATAAAATATATTGATCCTGACGGACATAAATTTAGAGCAAAATTTGGTGGTCGTCATTATGCTAATTTTATGAATGAAGGATTGGGAGGAATAGATGCTTTTTCTTTTAATGAAGAAACTAAATTTATAGAACTTAATGATGTTGATTTGAGTTTGGAATCTGATTCTGTTAAAGAATTATTTGGTGTTTACAAAACTGCAATTGAATCTAAAAAAGTAGTTGATTTGGTTATTGGACATGATGGTTTTTTTGGTAAATCTAAAGGTGTGTTTGGCGGACTATTTGGTAAGTTGCACATTTCAATCCCTCCTAGAATAGATGAAGCTGCTTTGGGAAAAGAAGGTTCATTCATTGAATTTAATCCTGCAAATGTTTTGGCTCATGAAACAGGTCATTTTGTTCATTATTTAGATGTTGGAAAAAAAGGATTGACTGAGCAAGTTGGTGTCGCCGTAGAAAATCTTGCAAGAATGAATATGGGTTCGTCAGAAAGAGTATTTTATTCTTCTAGTGAATTAGTTGATGTTGATGGAGAAGGTAATTTGTTTTCCTCTTTTAGTTTATTCACTCCTGAAGAATTTGATGAAGGAGTTTCAACTTCTAGTGCTGCTTTATTAGTAAATATTGAAGGAGAATATATTTTTTCGGCAGGTATAAAATGAAACAGCCAATATTATTCGGATTGTGTATGCTTTTCCTACTTAGTTTTAGCTCTGCTTATGAACTAGAATTCTATCATAGTGATCATCTTGGTTCTCCTGTTGTTGTTACAACTGAAAGTGCTGATATTATTTGGTCTTCTGATTATGATGTGTTTGGTGAAGCTGTTAACGAGCAGGGAGATGGAGATTTGAAGTATAATCAGAAGGAGAAGGATGATACTGGTTTGTTGTATTATGGTGCTCGTTATTACAATGCTGATACTGGTCGTTTCATTACGGCTGATACTGTTAAAGGTGAAATGACTGATTCTCAATCTCAGAACTTGTATGTGTATGTTAAGAATAATCCTATGAAATATGTTGATCCGACTGGTAATAAATTTAGACCAAAGAATTATGATTCTGGTTTGGATGCGGTTAATTTTATGAATGAATTATCTGGCGATGACTTCTTTTTTTATAATGAAGAATCAAGTTTAATTGAAATGACTGATTTAATATTTTCAGACAAATTCACCAACAAGAATGAACGTGTGTTGTATGATTTATTTAAAGAATTAGTTGAGACTGATACAAATTTTAATTATGTAAAAGAAACATTTCCTTATTCTTCACATCGGAATGGAAATATTAGAGTAGGGTTATCTCCTGGTTCTTCAGAACTTGGAAGATTCTCTAGGAAAATTGATTTTTCTCGTGCTAGCATATTTGTTCATGAATTAAGTCATGCGTATACTGATTTATTTCCGAATGAATTTGATTACTCTACAGAAACGTTTGCTGTTGGAATGGAGAATGTTGCTAGAAAGATTCTTGGTGAGAAGAAAAGAATTTATTATTCTATACTTCCTGAAATAGTTGATAAAAAAACAACTCCTGGTGTGGAAAGATTCTTTAAACCTGAAACCTTTGATAGAATAAAAAATAACGAGTATCATAAAGCTGTAGATCATTACAATAAACATGGGGGTTATGTTATTATTAAAATACAGGTACTGAATGATCCTGCAAAAACTACTGCTGATTTAGTTAAAAGAAAAAATGATTAAAATGATGATATTTGGATTGTGTATGATTCTTCTAATCAGTTTTAGCTCTGCTTATGAGTTGGAGTTTTATCATTCTGATCATCTTGGTTCTCCTGTGCTGGTTACTGATGAGTCTGGTGCTGTTCAGTGGTCTTCTGATTATGATGTTTTTGGTGAAGCTGTTAATGAAGAAGGTGATGGTGATTTAGGTTATAATCAAAAAGAGAAAGATGATACTGGTTTGTTGTATTATGGAGCTCGTTATTACAACGCAGAGCTTGGACGGTTTATTACTGCTGATACAGTCAAAGGAAGTGCTGGTAGTTTGCAGAGTCAGAACTTATATGTTTATGTTCAGAACAATCCGATGAAGTACATTGACCCTACAGGAAATCAGCAACACCCCTCAACTTTATCAGATGCGGAAGGTGTTTGTAGAGATAAATCTTATTATTTTAAATTTTTATTAGAAAATGTTTTTCATATACCAAATAAAAATACTCTAGGTCATTTTAATTCTGAAGGAGTTTCTAAAGGAAGAGAACATGATTTATTTAAACAGGGTGATGATTTGGTTACATATTCTGAGTGGACTTCTTCACCAACTGTAAATCTACTTACTAAATTGTTTATGTCAAAAGATGCTAATACTTGGACTGAAGATTTTGAAAATGAGCCAACGAATGAACAACTAGAAAGATTCAATCAGTTTGAAAGTGAAATGAAAGTTTTAGCTTCTGAATTATTTGCAAAACAAACATTTGTAGAAATGAATCCTGAAAATCAAAAAACTGTTTTGAATAAGATAATGAAAAGTATAGATGCCTATATACCTGTTGGAAGCGAATCATATAATTATGAACGAGCAAATAACGAAGAAAGTTTTTTTGGTTCTATTGCGTCCGGTATTATTCAAGGAGGTGATGCGCCTCCAAATCATGGTTGGAATACGATAATGTTAAGTGATGGATCCAGAGTGATAATGGATTTGACTAATTATGATGTTGTATTGGAAGAAGTTCCTAGAGAAAGATCATTTTATTATTGGAAATAATGGTTGTATTTTATATTTAAGAAAGTGTTTTAAGTAAAAATGAAAAAAATAATTATTTTCGGATTGTATATGTTGTTTATATTTGGTTTTTCAAAACTTTTTTATACTGTTAAATTTAGATTTTTATCTATGCGGCGACTTTGTTTAGTGTTTACTTGTTTTTTGTTGTTAGTTAGTTCTGTTTTCGCTTATGATTTGGAATTTTATCATTCTGATCATCTTGGTTCTCCTGTTGTTGTGACTAGTGAATCTGGCGAGACTGTTTGGTCAAGTGATTATGATGTTTTTGGTGCTTCTGTTAACGAGCAAGGCGTTGGTGATTTATTGTATAATCAGAAAGAAAAAGATGATACTGGTTTATTGTATTATGGTGCTCGTTATTACAATGCTGAGCTTGGAAGGTTCATCACAGCTGATACTGTTAAAGGAACAATGACTGATTTGCAATCTCAGAATTTGTATGTCTATGTACAAAATAATCCGATGAAGTACGTTGACCCTACAGGAAACCAAAAAGTTTTAGGTATACTTTCTTCAACTATAGTTCACGAATATCTTGATGATAAAATACGAAGTACAAGTATTGTTAGAGCGAAATATAATGGTGGTGATGCTGAGGAAATTTATCAACAATTATTAACTGATGAGGATTTTGTACGAACAGAAATGGGTCGTTTAAGATCTCATTACGAGTCTTTTTTTGGTGGAAAAATGTATCAATGGAATTCTGAGAAACAATTATCTGGAGGTACTTTTAGAGAAGAAATAAATATTGAAGATATTACTTTTAAACTTGTTTCAAATATTGATGAATTTGTTTCTCTTCTTAATGGCGGAATTGGAGATTATGATGAAGTAATAATTCATGGTCATGGCTCGCCTTATTCTATTGAATTTGGTGGCGAAAGATTAACAACAAAAATACTTTCTAAATTAATAAAAAAAGGTCAAATAGAAAATAATTTTGAGGAATTAAGTAGTTGTACTTTAATTTCTTGTTCTGTATTTGGTGAAACAAAAAAAAATTTTTTTAATAAACGTTCTGAGAATATTGGAACGATGTTAACTAATCTCTTAGGAGTGCCTACCTTAGGAAGTAAAATAAATATTGAGACTAGCAGTAATATTTTAGAAACAGTCATGATTGGAGATTGGGCTATTTACGAACCAAAAGAATAAGATGAATAAAATAGTGATTTTCGGATTGTGTATGTTGTTTATAGTTAGTTTTTCAAAACGTTTTTATACTATTAAATTTAGATTTTTATCTATGCGGCGACTTTATTTAGTGTTTACTTGTTTTTTGTTTTTAGTTAGTTTTGTTTCTGCTTATGAATTAGAGTTTTATCATTCTGATCATCTTGGTTCTCCTGTAGTTGTTACTAACGAAGATGCTGAGGTTCAGTGGTCTTCTGATTATGATGTTTTTGGTGAATCTGTTAATGAGGATGGTGTTGGAGATTTAGGTTATAATCAAAAAGAAAAGGATGATACTGGTCTGTTGTATTATGGTGCTCGTTATTATAATGCTGAGACAGGACGTTTTATAACTGCTGATACTGTGAAAGGAATTGCTGGTAGTTTACAGTCTCAGAATTTGTATGTTTATGTTCAGAATAATCCTATGAGATTTATTGATCCTACAGGAAATCAGAGAGTTAATTCGGAAGTTATAAATGAAGCTTATGATTGTACTACATTTGTAAGGGGTGCCTATGGGCAGTATGGCAGTTCTAAATCTGGAGGTATTGAAGCGGATGATGTTATTAGAAATTTAGCGAAAACTGGTGACTTCAAAGCAGTTGCATACGTTATTTTATCCGGTTCAGAACCTGGAAGAACAGTTTCGCTTGAAGCATTTGCAATTGAATCTGAAGCTGATAATTACGAAACTTATGCTTATTTCGATACTAATACTAATAGGGGTGTTATTGAGATTTGGCAGAAACAATCTATGCCTCATGATGTTGGAAGAATGTTCGAATTATTCGGTGGAAATCTTGAAATAATTGCTTATCCTGATAAAGAATCTAGAGCTGAAGCTATGAAAACTGTTTCTGCAGGTGCACCAGTTTTAAATACTGATTTTTTTGCTTCTCAAAGAATGCATGCTTTAATGAAGGGCGAAGGAGATCAAACTATAGAAGCTCATGTTGGTTATGGTGTTAGCATGGAGTCTGATGATATTATATCTCGTTTTAATGATCCTTTAATTTTTGCTGTTCCAACAACCCAAAGAGGTGAGTCTTTAGCTTCAAATGCGCATTCTTGGGCTCAAAGAAAAGCCAATAGTCCCTCAGTAACTTCAGTCTGGGGAGGATTTGGAAAATATATTTATCATTATAATGGTGGAAGAACGTCTGTTGCAGAATATATGACTAATTAAGAAATTATTTTCTTCTTGTTGCAAGAATTTGAAATTCGTCTTTAAAATTAGATAGTGGTTCTTCAACTACTTCTCCTGCCCAAGGTGAAGCATGAATTATATTTCCGTTTCCAGAATATATTGTTAAATGATAACTCCATTGTGGTTTTCCTGCGATTGTATCTATTGGAATGTTTTCTTCTTCCATTCCTGGAACTGCCATATTAAAATCAACTAAGAAATATACTGCGTCACCTTTTTTTAAAGCATCAGTTGTTGTAGAATCTATATTTGGGCTCGGTAAGTCGACTAGATCTCCTAATGCACCTGATTCTATGTTATCAAATGCTGTAAATGTGTATTTTGAAGTATTGTACCATTTTTCATTGTGTGCTGTTGAAAATGCTCTATAAGGTAGTCCTAAACAATCTAATCCTGGAAACTTATTTGTTAATCGTCCTTCCCAAATATATGGTGTTCCTATTTTACTTCTCGCATAATTGATTATTTGATCTTGCTTGCTTTGTTTTTGAACGATGGTGGTTGGCTCGGATTTTGGGTTGTTTGATTCTGGAATTGGTGCTGCTAAAACTATTCCTGGCAGGATGAGTGTTGTAAGTAGTAATTCTAGAGTTTTTTTCATTTTTCATTAATTCATTGTTGATATAATAAATCTAAATTCATTTGACAATCTTGTTGTTTCTCAACATTGCCTGTTGCTTGGTATATGTCTATTAAAGTTTCGTAATTTAGGATTTTGCTTTCAGTTCTTGATTCAGGAATTAATTGGAGTCCTTTTTGAATTAATATTTCTGCTTGTTCATAATCTTTTTGCATGAATTTAATTAATCCAAGAGTTCCAAATCCTTCACCAATATTTGGTTCAATCTGAGTGTATAAGGTTGCTAATTTTTCTGCATAATCTAAATCTTGATTGTTTTTTGCTAATGCGTATGCTAAATTATTCGAGTTTATTAATTTATATGGTGCTGCTTTGAGAGCTTCTTCATGTTCTATAACTGCTTTATCATATTCTTCTAAATCTAAATAAGTGTTCCCTAATTTTTCATGTAATAAACTTTTCATTTCAGTATTTCCTTCTCCTATCTTGTGATATAGTTCTAAGCTTTCGTTAAAAAGCTCTATTGCTTCTTCATAATTATGATCTTTGTTTGCAGCTCTTCCTGATTGGTATTTTTCAACCATTAAATCTAAAGAATCTTGGTGTGTGGGTATTGTTTGCACTATTGGTGTTGGTTGATAATTAGAATTATTAATTGGTTCTGCTTTATCAGCACCAGTTAACATTGCTAATGAGAGTACTATTGCGCTTAACATCTTGTGAGATTAGTTAACTAAATATATAAATGTTTCTATTTTTAACCACTAAGAAGTAACAAAGTTAAATGATTGCTTTGTCTAAATCACTTTTTTGCAACAGTTTATATTTTCCAGGTTCTAATTTATCTAAAGAAAGATTGCCAATTTTAACTCTTTTCAACTTTAAAACTTTATATCCAACAGCTTCAAAAATTCGACGAACAATACGGTTCTTACCTTCGTGAATTTCAATGCTAACAAAAGAACCTTGCATTAATTCAAGTTTTGCAGGACTAGTTTTACCGTCTTCTAGATCAACTCCTTTTTCAACTTTTTTTAAATCCTTATCAGAAAGAACTTTATCAAGTTTTGCAACATAAGTTTTCTTAACTTCATTGCTAGGGTGAGTTACTTTATTAGAAAAATCTCCATCGTTAGTTAACAATAATAAACCCGATGTATCCTTATCTAAACGACCAACAGGAAAGACTCTTTCTTTAATATCAATAAATTCCATAATTGTTCGTTCATGACGATCGTGAAGAGCAGAAACACAACCAACAGGTTTGTTCAACATTAAATAAACTTTCTCGCCTTTAGGAACAACTTTGTCATTAACTTTTATCTCGTCGTCAAAAGTGGCTTGATCACCGATAGTAATAAGTTTATCATTGACTTTTACACGACCTTCTTTAATTAATTCTTCAGCATTCCTTCTAGAACAATATCCGTAATTACTTAATAACTTTTGAACACGATGCATAAGAAGTAAGATAAATGGTTATATTATAAAGTTAACTCCTTTAAACATTCTTTTTAGAAACAAAACTAACTTTATTTTTAGAATTAGTTTTATGATAATGAATCATGATTGCTGAAGCCAAAATTGCTCCAAATAAATTATAAACTAAATCAATAGCATTATTCATATAATTTCCAACACCTTCTGCAGCACCTAAAAGAACGACTGCAAGTAATTCTAAAATTTCATTAAATGCTCCGATTCCTGAAGCAATCAGAACTAATAATAAAGTAAGCAAGAACTTGTTGTGACTAAGTTTTTTATCAAGATGGGGATTTAATAAACTATAAGCGATGATTGTAGTAGTAAAAATGGCTATTAAATGAACGAAGTTATCATATTTGAAAAAATTGCCAATTAACCAGAAATCATACAATCTAATACCTTGAATATAAACATGACCTCCTAAAATGTGCAATAAACCAATGAGTGCTAAGCCTGTAATTACGCTGACATGTAAATGAAGTTTTTTATGGACAAAAAGAGTTATGAAAATCAAACTTGACATGACAACAGTATAAAATAAAAACTCTAAATTCCTATTAATAATTGCAAGGATTGTAAATAAAGCAAGGTATCCAATTGTAAAGTAAAGAACAAGTTTTAATTCAGTTTCTTCGTCCATATCGTATTCTTAATAGTTGGAGTTTATAAATTTTTTTTTCCGAAAGCTTTATATACGGTATTTGTTTCCTTTAAAGTAATATTCTCAGAACACTTTTAGACGAGAAAAAATGAGGAGCTAAATTGGAAATTAAAAACATAAAAAAAGGAGATTTTATCGAGTTAGACTATACTGGAAAAATCAAAGATGGGAATGTAGTTTTTGATACGACCGAAAAAAAAGTTGCAGAAGAAAATAAACTTCAACAACAAAACGCAGAATACAAACCAATAATTATTTGTGTTGGTGAAGGACATTTAATCAAAGGATTAGATATAAACATTGAAGGTAAAGCTTTAGGAAAATACACTTTTGAAATTGAAGCAGAGAATGCTTTTGGAAAAAAGTCAGGTGATTTACTAAAATTAGTACCTATGAAAGTATTTCGTCAACAACAAATTAATCCTTATCCGGGTTTAGAAATCAATCTGGACAATATGTTTGGGATTGTTAGAAGTGTAAGTGGAGGAAGAATAATTGTTGATTTTAATCATCCTCTATCAAGCAGAGATTTAATTTATGATGTCAATATAAAAAAAGTTGTGACAGAAGAAAAAGAAAAAGTCGAATCATTAGTAAAACTAAGTGGAGCACATTATGATTCGGTAGCTGTTGCAAACGGAAAAGCACTTGTAATATTAGAACACGAAGTGCCAGTTGATGCACAAAATGCATTCAAAGAAGACTTGAAAAGATTGACTAACACAAAAGAAGTTACGTTCACAGTAAAAAAAGCTAAGAAAGAAGATACAAAATGATAAACTTTATATACTCAATTCCGAATAAAAACAGTATGCCTAAAGAGGTACGGGAGGTGTTAAATTGAACACATACGGAGAAGCAGAAATTACAGCTAGTGATTCAAGATCAAAAAACATATTAGATGCGGAATTAGAAGAGCTTTTATCAAAACAAAAAGCAACAATTAAAGTTGTGGGTTGTGGTGGAGCTGGAAACAATACTATTAATAGAATAACTGAAGTAGGGGTTGTAGGATCTGAAACAATAGCAATAAATACAGATGCGCAAGATTTACTATATACAACTGCTGATAAAAAAATCCTAATCGGAAAAGATTTAACAAAAGGAATGGGTGCAGGATCAGTTCCTAAAGTAGGAGAAGAAGCGGCCAGAGAATCAGAACATGAAATTAAACAGGCTATAGCAGGTGCGGATATGGTATTCATCACTTGTGGATTGGGTGGTGGAACAGGAACTGGATCAGCACCAGTCGTTGCAGAAGTAGCTAAAAAAATGGGTGCTCTAACTGTAGGAGTAGTAACTTTACCTTTCCAAATGGAAGGACACAGAAGATACGAAAATGCAATTGTTGGACTTGACAAAATGGAGAAAAATGTAGATACTCTAATAGTCATACCAAACGACAAATTATTAGAATTAGCACCTGAATTACCATTACACACTGCATTTAAAGTTGCAGATGAAATCCTAACAAATTCTGTAAAAGGAATTGCGGAATTAGTAACAAAAGCAGGACTTGTAAACTTAGACTTTGCAGATATTAGAGCTGTAATGAGTAATGGTGGAGTTGCTTTAATTGGAGTTGGAGAATCAGACACTGAACGTAGAGCAATCGAAGCAGTAGATAAAGCATTAAACAATCCATTACTAGATGCAGATGTATCAGGAGCAAATGGCGCATTAATCAATGTTGCTGGTGGGCCTGACATGACTTTGGCAGAAGCAAAACAAGTTGTTGAAGCAATTTCAGAAAAATTAGATGAAGATGCAAAAATAATTTGGGGAGCACAAATCACTGAAGACTTAGAAGGAACAATTAGAGTAATGTTAATTGTTACAGGAGTAAAAAGCTCACAAATCATTGGTCGAGGAAAAACTTCGCCTGGTGAAGCAAAAAAAGAAATAGAAAGCGAATTGGGAATAGAATTCGTAGATTAAAAATGGATACTTACAAAATAAAAAGTTACATAAGCCATTGTATAAGAGTTTTGAAGATTACTAAGAAACCAGATAAAGAAGAATATAAAGTAATTGTCAAAGTCTCAGGTTTAGGTATAGCGATAATAGGAGGAATGGGATTTATCTTAAGTTTGGTAAATCAATTATTATTTTAAAAATGTTAGAAGAAATTGAACGAAAAGAAGAAATTAAAGAAGACGGCCCTTTAGCTAATTTAAAAAAAACTGAAGACATGGATCCGGTAGAAGCTTTCTTAGAAGAAAAACAACCTGAAAAGAAAGTTAAAGACGAACCAGCAGCAGAGACGAAATCAAAAGAAAGACCAAAATCAGAAACAAAAATATTTGCACTAAGAACAACTGCGAATAGAGAAGATCAAGTTATGAGCTTCGTAACAAGCAACGCATCTAGAAAAAAACTAGCAGTATTTTCTGTAATCAGACCTCATGGAATGAGGGGATATATCTTTATGGAAGCGGGAAGTAGAATTGATGCAGAACAAGCAGCACATGGAATTCCATATGCAAGAGGCATCTTACCTGCAGAAGTTAACTATTCAGAAATCGAGCACATGTTAGAACAGGTTAAAAAAGAAATTAACATTCAGAAAAATGATATTGCAGAAATCATCAGCGGACCTTTCAAACGTGAGAAGTGTAAGATTACTCGTGTAGACAAACAAAAAGAAGAAGTTGTTGTTGAGCTTTTAGAAGCAGCTGTTCCGATTCCAATCACAGTCAAGATTGACGCTGTGAAAGTTATCAGAAGAGAAGATCAAGAAGAATAAACTTCTATTTTTTTATTTTTTAATATTTTTTTTTCTCTAAATTTTATTTTAATTCTAAATACCAATCTCTTGTTTTAGGATTTGCAATAAAACCTTGATTTTTAGCAAAAGAGTCATAGATTTCTAAAGCATTTTCTAAAGGTAAGTGTATTTTTTTATCATCATAATGTTCTTCTGTCCAAGGATTGTTGTATCCGCTTTGAATTCCTATAGTGCTCATTCCTAAATATTTGGCAGTATGAATTCCTAAATCTGTTAATACTTCTTTGAATTTAATGTTGTAAAGACCTTTTGGAGTTATTCTAGGTACATCTTCATCTTTAACTTTGGTAAGATTTAGTCCATTTAAATCATAAGGGTTTATGCCTTGAAATTGGGTTATTTTTAAAATATCTTTATCATCGACTGAAAAAGAAACGATTGCATTAGGTTCGTCTTTATACATTAACATTAATCCGAATAAACCATCAACAAAAACTTTGTGACAAAGGTTTGTTTTATCATCCTTCCAACCCCATTTTTGATGACGACTATATGTATACTTTGGTATTGCTATTTCAACATTGTAATTACTTAATGCTGTTGTTGATAAATTAGCGGACGCTCTTTTATTTTTAAGAAGAATTTCTGAAAGCTCATTTTGTGAAACATTCATTTCTTTGATTTTATCTAATGTTAAATAATTAAGTCTGTCATATCGAAATATTTTTCTCTTATCATACTTTTCATCAGGACGTAGTTTTCTTGCAGAATCAGTTAATCTCATTTGATCAAAATCAACAAGAGAATATTCGTCGCACCTTTCTCTAACTCTCTTAGCTAAAGTGGTGAATTGATGTCTACAATCCAGTTCTTGAATCATTAATAACAATGCTTCTTTACCAAACTCTTTTTCAATATTATTAACTCCAATAAAAGGCAAACAATGAACAAATTCTGTTACATGTTTGTATTCATCAATATTAGTTAGTTTATTCATATCTAAAGGATTATTAGAAACTAAAGTTGCAAGGTCAAGTAAAGAACGAGAGTCATCTTCCATCAGGCGAAGAGTTTTTGCTTTATCGCCAACTCGTTTAGTTATTACTTCTTGAATGTTTAACATGGACTGGAGAATTAATTGTTTTTTATAAATATTTACTTAGTTACTACTAAAAAGTGTTAAAAAAACAAACATTTAAATATTCTTTAATGATTTTTATTTAAAATGGCTTTTGACTGGTATGCATTATTTCCTGCTCACATAGGTTCTAAAATGTCTGGAACTGTGGGAAAACTTGAACATGAATTATCTAAATTTGATATTCATGAAAAGTTGTTAGAAATTGGAACTGCAGAAGCATATAATCTTTGTGAACTTGCAAAGAAAGAATTAATTTCTGAAGGTGTAGGATTTGACATTTCTAAAAAAAGAATTGCAAAAGCTAAAGAAAGAATTTCAGACGAAGGTTTAGCTCATAAAGTGCAAGTATATGTTGGAACTGAACATACTATTAATTATGAAGATGGTTTTTTTGATGTGACCATTATACCTCAAGTTTTAGAACATGTTCCCAAACAAGAAGGAGTCTTGAATATTCTTCAAGAAGCAACAAGAATTTCAAATCAAGGAGTATTAATATCTTTGCCATTAAGAGATTCGAATCAAATGTTGATGCGGTATGCAAAATTTCTTGACCCTGATCATGTAAAAGGATTAATTAAACATAAAAATTCTTGGATTTATGATTCAAAACAAGTAGAAATGTTTTTTGAAGAGAATAATTTTAGTTTTGAAAGGTCATCTGATAATGATGAGTTTTATATTTTAAAATAATTAAAAATCTTTTGTCTTCTTCCACAGAATTCCTTCAAGCATTTCTTTAATCTTTTCTTTATATGAACCAACACCTTTCCAATCAACAATCACTAGCTCTGCTTTAGGAACGGTCTTATTCATTGCTTGAGCTAACATTTCTTTATCTAAATTTTCAAGGTTATACTTTGGACAACAATGACCTATGGCAATTTCATCACCAAGAATTATTTTTTTAAAACTAGGCATGTGATGTAATCCTCCAATACCTACTGCAGTTTTACATTCTGGAATTTTCATTTCTAATAATTCAACAATTGTATTTGCAATTAACTCACCTGCTTTTTTATTCTGCCATTCACTAATACTTGAACCAATTTCAATAAAGAATGAAGGAACGTTTAAATCAGGACCGTGATGGGTTACTTCTTGAATAACTTCATAATGTAATTCTTCTGCTTTAACTTCTAATATTTTCATTCCTGCTTTAAGCCAATTTGCTGGACTTATTCCTAGATTTTTTTCAGAACCTCCAAGAACTGCCTCACCCCAATTACCCTGGGTATGAACACTTAAAGAATGAACTCCTGATTTACTTTGATGCATTGTAGGAAAAATAATCATATCACAATCTAATCTTTCATCAATATTCTCTAAATAGATAGAATCTTTATCTTCAAAATATAATTTAACTTGGTGTTTGCCCATTTCATCTTTAATTCTGTCAACTAGAAAAGAATGGATATTAGCACTAGCTTCATCATCTTTCGAACAAATAATTGCGATTATCAAAATTTCACCTTTAAAAAATTTCGGACCAAAAAAGTTTTAACTTTTTTGATTTCATAAAGAATAAAACAACTAATCAAGTTAAAAATTTTGTGGAAAAATTTGTAAGATTTTTAAATGAACAATGATTACTATTAATATGGTAGAAGCAAATTTAATCAAAATTGAAGATATTTCCATCGAACAACTCGCAAGTATTTGTGATCATACATTTCTAAATAGAAGTGAAGCATTTAAACATGTTGCAAAAAAAGGACAGAGTTCAATAAAACTTAGAAGCGTATCCTTTCAACAATTCTTAGAAAAAACTATTAATTTGAGATTCTTACCTTTTTCAGTCTGTGTTAGGCCTGAAGAAGTAAGCCATACAGTTAAATTTCTAAAAGATAATAATCGATCAAGAATTAAAGTCGCATCAGTTATTGGATTTCCAGACGGATCATTATACGGCACAGATTTTAAAGTTGCAGAAACCAATCTTGCAATTGATCATGGTGCAGATGAAATTGATATGGTTCTAAACATTCTTAAATTTAAAGAAGGAGATTTTAATTTTGTAAAAGAAGATATAAACGCGGTTGTTACAGCAGCACATGCAAAAGGCGCAATTGTAAAACTTATTTTAGAAAACTCAGAACTAAACTTGGAAGAAACAAGAAAGATTTGTGAATTGGCAAACGAAACAAATCTTGACTTTGTAAAAACATCAACTGGATTTAGTGGTAGTGGAGCAAAATTTGAAGATCTTAAAGTTATGAGGGACGTTTTCAAAAAAGGAGTAAAAATGTCTGGGGGGGTTAAGATGATGAATGTAAAAGAGCTCTTAACAGCAGTCTCTGGTAGAACTGATGGGCTGATTGAATTGAATCCTAATAAAATTAGAATTGGAGAAAGCAGTTTATTAAGTGGTGCAAAAGCGGATTATTAAAAAAATTACTTTCTATCGCAAGAAAAATTGAAAATTTTTGTGTAGTAAAAAACTAAGTTTTCTATTACAAGAAAAATTAAAAATTTTTATGTGCTAAAAAACTACGTTTTTTATCACAATAAAACTTATAAACTCTTACTTTCCCCGATGAAGGATGGCGAATAAGTATAAATTGGTTTGTTTTGATTTAGACGGAACATTAATCGACATGCCTGGACATGTTTGGGAACAAATCCATGAATTCTTTGGAACTATGGATGAACGTGATAAAACTTTTGAAGACTATAAAGTTGGAAGAATTTCTTATCAAGAATGGTTTGAAGCAGATGTTAAAATCTGGGCTAATGCAGGTGCTAATAAAGATAAATTATTGGAAGCTGTAAAAGATGTTCAATTACATGAAGGAGCTCTTGAAACACTTCAAAAAATAAAAAATAATGGATTATCAATTGCTTTAATTTCAGGAAGTTTGAACTTTGTATTTGAACACATTTTTAGACAACACACAATGCTTTTTGACTATGTATTTATTAACAAAATTTATTTTGGTGAAGGTGGAAGTATTATTGGTGGAAAACACAATCCTTACGATGGAGCTGGAAAAGCAGAAGGTCTTAAAAAGATTGCAGAAGAAACTGGTTTTTCATTAGAACAATGTGTTTTTGTTGGAGACAATGATAATGATATTGAAATTGCACAAACAGCAGGATTATCAATTGCATTTATGCATAAATCAGAAAGACTTGCTCAAGTTTCAAATGTTGTTGTTAAAGATAATAATTTGAAAGCAATCTTACCATATATTCTGCCTGCAGAAAAAAGTAATCCAAGCCCTTTTGATTTGTGATTAGAATTCTAAAAAAATAAAAGAAAAAAATGCTCAGAACTAAAAGTTCTGGCAAGTTTTAAAAAATTAAAACTTAAAAAAAAATAGAAGTAAATTTTACTTCTTTTTCTTGCAAATTACTCTTTCTAAGCCTAGTACTCCTTCGCCTGAAAACATCAATGAAAGTGCTACTAGTAAACTAACAGCTGCTTTTCCATAATTAACGAACTGTCCACCATCAAAGTGTGCGGTCAAAAGAGCTACTACCATGATTATTGATAGCAATGCTGATGCATATCTTGTGGCTAAACCAATAAGAACTGCTATTCCTCCTAAGAGTTCTACAAGTCCTACAACTACTGCAAAGAATCCTGCCAGTGGAATTCCAAGACTGCCAAAAAAGCCTGTTGTTCCTGCTATGTTCATCAATTTTCCCCATCCTGCTGGGATGAAGATAAATGCTAACAGAAGTCTTAAAGATATTGTTGCCCATTCTTTGTGCTTATCGCACCATTCAGTCATTTTACACATATTATCACCTTTAAATTAACTATTGTTAAGTTGATTGGCATTATTCTTTATAAATTTTTTGCAAAAAACAAGTTATTTATTATTTATTAACGGTCTTTCTAGAAAACAGCTCTATATAAGGAGAAATCTTAACAGGATTCTCGCCAAACGCACAAAGTTCTTGCTCAGGAATCAAAGCACCACGAAGTTTAGCAAGAGACTCTGCAGCAATATCATATCGAGTTCGTAAAATTTGAGATTTGTGTTTTTTAACGGCATCAATTTTTCGTTTCAAAAACCTCTCAGGAACAGAAACGATGGTGTTGAAATGTCCGTGATGAAATAAAGCCCAAGGACTTTCATAGTTCCAAGTATAAACTTTTTTCCCGTACTTCTTAAGAGCTTTAATTGTGATTAAACGAGCCAATTTGTGAGTTGGATGACGATCTTCTTTTTGAGGTATCAAAACAATATCTGGTTTAATTTTCAAAAACTCTTGATATAACTTTTCAATATCTTCATCTAAAATGTCTTCGCCATTATCATAAAATTTTAAATCTAAGAAATGAGGTATTGTCTTTAGAATACTTGACTCATCAACTTGCTCTTGTTTTCGAATTTCAATTCGCTCCTTACGATTTTTATCAGGAATGAAAGCTCGATGACCTGTTGTCATAACAAAAGTATGAATCTCATTATCTTCAGTCATCATACTAATTACTCCTCCAGCAGCAATACTTGCATCATCGGGATGAGGACTAATGACAACAATGTTTTTTCCTTTGGGAATATTTTCTTCACTTAATATATAATATCCACCAATCTCATTTTGAATTTTCTCTTTTCGAAGAAGTTTAGCAGCATC
Source organism: Candidatus Woesearchaeota archaeon (assembly GCA_937912225.1). Taxonomy (GTDB): domain Archaea; phylum Nanobdellota; class Nanobdellia; order Woesearchaeales; genus JAHIUF01. The sequence goes on from CALDOJ010000035.1 coordinate 75,349, forward strand.
AAGATCTATGATTAATGCAACATTTGGATGTTTTTGTAAAATACTGGCCGGACAATCCTCAGAAACAGGACCTTCAACCATTTTTTTAACAGCTTCAGCCTTGTTTTTGCCAGTTGCTAAAATAATAATTTTCTTAGCAGTCATAATTGAACCCAAACCCATAGATAAAGCTTTTTTAGGAACTGCTTTTTTATTCTCAAAAAAACGAGCATTATCTTGTATAGTGTTCTCGGACAAATCAACAACTCTTGTTTTAGACTTCTGACTCGAACCTGGTTCATTAAAAGCAATATGGCCATTAGAACCAATGCCTAAGATTTGAACATCAATACCATTATCAAGCAATCTTTGTTCATAATCAGAACATTCTTTCTCAGGATCGTTTGTTGTTCCGTCCAATAGATTAATATTGTTTTTTTTAAGGTTGAGATATTTGAATAAGTTTTCCCACATAAAATAATAATAACTTTGACTATTCTCTTTATCAATAGGGTAATATTCATCTAAATTGAAAGTTTTAACATCAGAAAAGTCAACATTCATATTTTTATGAGCTTTAATTAATTCTTTATACAAGCCAAGAGGAGTGCTACCAGTTGCAAAACCAATTGTTATATCAGGATGCAACATTACTTCATTTAGCAGAATTGTGGCTGCTTTTTTAGAAAGTTCATTATAGTTCTTAGCTTTAATGATTCGCATGTTGTTTTTAACTCCTAATTTATTTAAAAAATCTTCTATTTTAAGTCAATTTAGTCTTATAAAATATAGCAACCTTTATAAATCCTTAATTTTTCCATCACGTCATGGCAAAAGAATCAGTCGATGCACTTATTGAAGGAGGCAAAGCTTCAGCAGCTCCGCCTCTAGGTCCTGCATTAGGTCCAATGGGTGTAAATATTGGAGACGTTGTAGCTAAAATCAACGAGAAAACACAGGCTTTCAAAGGAATGCAAGTTCCAGTAACTGTAACTATTGATACTACAACAAAAGAATTTGAAATCTCCGTAGGTACTCCTCCAGCTTCAGCATTAATTAAAAAAGAAGCAGGAATAGCAAAAGGAAGTGGTCGACCAAGTGAATCTTATGTCGCTGATCTTAAAATTGAACAAGTTATCAAAATTGCTCAAATGAAATCAGACAATCTTCTTGGTAAAAATGCTATAAACAAAGTTCGAGAAATTGTTGGTACTTGTGCTTCGATGGGTGTTGAAGTAGAAGGTGTCAAAGGAACTGAAGCTCTTAAAAGAATCGCAGCTGGTGAATTTGATAAGAAAATTGAATCTGGAAAAACAGAACTTTCACAAGAAGAGTTAAAAGAACAAGAAGAAGAACAAAAACAAATGCAAGCAGAATTAGAAGAAAAAAGAGAAGAAATGGAAATTAAAGCTAAAGAAATTCTGGCTGCTATGGGTAAAAAAGATCGATCTCTTATTGTAGCTAGGATGAGAGAAGAAGGAGTCTTTGATGAAATCATTAATGAAATTATACCTGAAGAAGTAAAAGAACCTGCTGAAGGCGGCGAAGCAGCACCTGCAGAAGCAGCTCCTAAAGAAGAATAAACCTTCTAATTTGTTTCTAAATTTATTAATCTAAACTTATTTAATCTTTTTTGGACTATTTATAGTCGTTAAATTTATAAACCCTTTATATTTTCTGAGTGGAATGGTACAAAGAACAGGAAGTCTAAGAAGGAAAAGCAGACAAAAGATGAGTAAGAACATCAGAACTAAGAGTAAAATTAAAATTAGAGATTTCTTACAATCATTTATTGAAGGTGATAGAGTTGCTCTAAACGCTGAACCTGCATACCAAAAAGGACTATATAATTTGCGTTTCCATGGAAAAACAGGAACTGTAACTGGAAGAACAGGTGCATGTTACGAAGTTAGAATTAGAGATTTTAATAAAATGAAAACTTGTATAGTACATCCTGTACATCTTAAAAAGGTTGAATAAAATGGTTAAACCAGAAATAATCGAAAAAGCACCAATCAGTATTCCTTTACTTAAAGAAGAGCTTAAAAATATTAAGAAAAGAGACGGAGAGCTAACTTTTAGAGGTGGAAAAACAGAGGAGTATTTGAATGATTTTAGCAAATTATCAAAGAAAGATGTTGAAGAGCTTTTAGATAAATTAGGTAAATTAGACATTCCTAGACTTAAAGAAGAGTTTATGCACAAAATAATCGATTTAATGCCGACTTCAGTGGCAGAATTGAAAGTAATTCTACAAGGCTATACTCTGACCATTAATAACGATAATCTCGCAAAGATTATGGGCGTAGTCAAAAACTATCTACCCAAGAAGTAAGTTGTGTTCTTGCTTTTTAGGCTTAATTCACAAAAGATTTATATATACTAAGATTAATAAACTATCCGGGGACAATGATGCATTCAAGAAAAAAAGAAACTGAAGCTATAGTGTTAGACTTTTTACCAAATGGTTACCCATTTGATAGTAGGCCTAGTCATATGAAAACTGCAATAGCTCAAGCTATAGGAAAAGAGAACTTTACACTTCTAGAACTAGTCCCAAAAAAAGGAATTTTCTTACAACCATATGAGGATGTATATATTGGTGAAGCTAAAAGAGATAAAGTTCATCATATTAATGGTAAAATTGATGTTGATAAATTAACTCAAACAGCTAAGTCAGAATTAGAACATGCAGTTAAACAAATGGTTACAACTCATGAAAAAAGATTTGTGGAGTTTTTCAATAATGCTCAACCATTAAGTACTAGAATGCATGTAATAGAATTATTACCTGGTGTTGGAAAAAAACATATGTGGGAAATTATCGAAGAACGAAGAGAAGAACCTTTCTTAAGCTTTGATGATGTTAAAAAACGAGTTAAGTTAATGCCTGATCCTGCAAAAGTAATAATTCGAAGAATAATGTTAGAGCTTTTAGGTACTGAAAAACATTTGTTGTTTGTTGATAGATAATTTAAATTCTAGTCTTTAAAATAGGTTTAATTCTTAATATTTATAAATGATTTTTAATTTCTAATTAATAAAGAGTTGAGGGAGATTATAATATGGAATTAATATCCTCTTTAGGAACAAGGCATTGGTTGCCACAAATAATGGGTTCATGGACTAAAGATGAACTTGATATAACTGTTGTTGATAAACATATTTTACCAAAAGAAATTCTAGATACTGTACCTCTAAAATGGGAATCTGTTATGAGAGCAGTAGGCGAACAAGAATTAGGTAAAGAAGGCGAAGATTGGAGAATTGTACCTGCAGAGCCATACGCAAAAATGGAAATAAAAAAAGGTACTGGTTGGGGACTTCGAATGTTTGCTGGAGACCAAACAAGAACAGATGATTATAGTAAAGGTATTAATGGAAGATTAAATTTAGTTCATAGTCCTGCTAATTATGCAGAAAGTTTAGCAACTAATAACACTGATCCATGGGGTTTAATCACTAAATATGGTGGAAGACTTGGCTTGGCTGATGGACACGCTGTAAGCGTCGCAGTAACAGGCTTAGATGCCAAAGGAAGGGAACTGATGGAATTCTTTGAAAGAGGCTTAGGATTGGGCGAATATGACTCTTATTTAGGCACAGCAGCAGGAAAATAGTATGAAATCAGACATGAGTCCATTTGATGTTGCTTCTAGAGGATTATTGAAGAATCTCAAGTAATGCCATTCATAGCGGCATATAAAGATGTGCTGTTCCAGGCGTTTTAATGAAATAAGAATTAAATATATTTTTTTATTGTTTTTAATAATTGTGTTCGTTCAAAAGGTCTTGGTATATATTCATCACAACCTGCTTCTAAACAAGCAGTTCTATTTTCAGTTGATACATATCCTGTAACTATAATTATTGGTATATCTTGATATTGTTGATTGTTTTTAAGTGCTTTTGTAAACATAAATCCGTTTTCTTTAGGGAATGCGACATCCATGATTATTAAGTCTATAGAGTTAGTTTCTAATTTAGTTTTTGCTTCGCTAGGTTTAGTAGTACTTAGAACTTCATATTCTTTTTTTAAAATATGATTAAGCAGTTGTCTGTTTGAATTATCGTTTTCGATTGTTAATATTGTTTTATAATCCTTCATTCTAAAATCTAACAATTTTTTTTTTTTTTATAAGTCTTCACTAGAAATTAACTTTATTTCCTTGCTTTCTCTAGTTTTCCACCGAGTAAAGCATTAAGAGATTGGTCGTTTACTTTTAGAACTTGCCATCTAACTCCAGGGATATCTCCTTTACTTCGTCCCATAGCACCACCGATGCATTCAATCATTACTTCATCGTGTTCATCGATTAGTTTACTTGCTCCGTCGCCAGGGCAGAAAGCAGTTACTTGTTTACCATTTTTGATAAGTTGAACTCTAACACATTTTCTCATAGCTGAATTTGGTTGTTTTGCTTCTAATTGAACCTTTTCTAAAACTATTCCTGAAGCTTGAGCAGCGCCTCCTAGAGGGTCAGCTTTTTCTTTTAGGTTAAAAACTTTCTTAACAAACCACTTATCTGAATACTGTGATTGTTTTCTTCTTTTCAGAAGTTTTTTCCCAGCGTTTAATCCTCTTGATTTTTTAGCCATTATTACTTCTTGAGAAATTTGATTCATTTATAAATTTATTGGAATTTTATTGAGTAAAAGAATTATTCTTTAAACGACTTTTATTTCTTCAAGTTGTGGAAAGTATTGTTTTGCTATTGTTTCGTAAGCTCTAAGGTTTTGTGCTTGTGCACCTATCATTAAACCTTTTGTTTTAGTATCTGGGCCTGTGATTGTTACAATATTTTCTTCTTCATTGATATCTTGTACTTTTAATGGAGCAAACAAATTAATGATGAATTGTAGCATTTCGCTGCTGTACTCCATTATTTTTATTTTCTTTTTAACAAGTTTTTCGATTTTGAAAATATTACCTTTATTCTTACCTAAAGCTTTAGGCATTTCGCCTTTCTCGACCATAAAAACTAGTTTATCTTTAAAATAAAAGCAATCTCTAACTTTAGATCTAGTTATTTTTTCAAACAGAGAAATAAGTCTTATTAATTCTGTGTCTAATTTTAAAGCCATCTTACTTTAAGACTCCTAAAAGAGAGATAGAAAAAGATTTCTTACAAACAGCTCCTAGTTCATCGTTAGGTTCTTTAAGCTTTTCAATTTTTGTTTCTGTAAGCTTAGAGTAATGTTCTACTTCGTTCCTAATATCTTCCGGACAATTTGAGGACATATAAATCATACTTAATGTTCCTTTTCTTAATCCTTTAACTACTCTGTCTGTTCCTATAATCAGTTTGTCTGTTTTCAATAATTTTTTTATGTCTGCAGTTGACATTTTATTTCACCTTTGTTATTAATCCTGGCAAACCTGTTCCTACAGGGATTGCTTGGTTCATCATCACATTTTCGATGACACTGTTAAGTTTGTCGACTTCTCCGACAAGACTTGCGTTGATTATATGGGTTATTGGTGTTTCAAATGATGCTCTAGCTAAAACACTTGGTTTTTCTTTAACAATACCATATCTGTTAATTCCTAATACTGACCCAGACATAGTCATTGCGTCTGAAACAAGCATAATATGTCTAACATCAATATTAATACCTTGTGCATCCAAAACTTTGAATACTTCGTTTATTATTATCTGTCTTGCTACTTCAATTCCAAACATTGATTCCATTTCATAAAGGTCATTACTGATAGTTCTTTCTGTATCAACAAAGTCATGTTTGAATAAATCTTTTAAATTAGTTCCTGCTGTAACAATAACGTGTTCATCGCCTCTTTTAACAGGTAAGACTTGTGTAATTCCTTTAATTCCTGAAATGTAAACATGTTTGATTGTTTCTTTTAATTTATAGATTGTATTAAGCGCTTCATCTTTTGAACTTGGAGTTACAATGATGACAGGGTCCTTTTTATCTTCTTTGAATTTGAATCCTTTGACTAATTTACTTAGAGTTTTAGTGATTTTATTAGTTGTTAATCCAACGCTTTTCATTTTATTTTCATCTAACTCAATAGTCATTTGCATATTCATAATGTTGATTGAAATCTCTTTTAAGAATTCTTTCAAAGTTGTTTCTTTTAGTAATTCTGCAATTTTTTTAACTTCTTTTCCTGAAGAATGTGATTTTTTCAAGTAAACTTCCATCATTTTTGTTTTAATGGTTTTTCTACCGTCAAGAATTTCAATCAGTCTAGGAAGACCTGTTGTAACGTTCATTTCTGCTACTCCAGCGAAGTGGAATGTGTTCAGAGTCATCTGAGTACCTGGTTCTCCAATTGATTCGGCACTAATTAAACCAACAGATTCTCCTGGGTTAGCAATTGATCGTTTATATTCTCCATATACTGTTTCAAAAATTATTTTTGCTTTTGCATCAGTACATTTGTCTGGTAAGTACTTCTTAATATCATCTAATACTTTCTCAGGCAATAATTCTTTATATTCATTAAATAGTTTTGTAGTCGTCATTTGAGATTCCTTATTATATTTTTAACATTTATTTGTCCAGCTTCACTTTTTGAAACGTCCATTCCATCTTCTCCATAATAGAATTGGATGATTTTTTTTGATGCATCTCTAACTGTGAAGTCGTATTCGATTTTTAAGTCTTGCATTGCATTTGCAAGTCTTCTATATAGATAACCGGATTTAGGTGTTCTTAACGCAGTATCCATCATTGAATCTCTTCCAGTCATACTCATGAAAAACATTTCGTGTGGTTTCAATCCTTTTTTGAATCCATTTTCAATAAATCCATGAGCTTCAGGTCCTAAATCATCTTTTTTGAAACATGATAAAGTTCTTCCTTCATATCCTTTTTCAATTCGGCTACCTCTCATAGCTTGTTGACCTACACAGGCAGACATCTGAGCTAAGTTTAGTAAGTTACCTCTAGCACCTGATTTAACCATTGTCATAGTATCAGTTTCTTGATTTGCATTTTCAGCAACGATTTGTCCTGTTTCGTTTCTTGCTTTATTTAGCTTTTCTAAGATTCTTAATTCAAGAGTTTCATGTAATGATCTTCCAGGAAGGATTTCTAAGGTTCCATCTTTAAATTGTTGAATCATTTCAGCTACTTTTTCATAAGCTTCTTTAATTACTGCTTCAACCTGTTCATTTGCTTTAGTTGTTAAGTCAGTATCTGAAACTCTAACTGTAAATCCATATTTCATCAATACTTCAATTCCAAGACGGTAGATTCGTCCAATAATCTCAACCATTTCTTCTCTTCCATATTGTTTGTGAATATTTCTTAATAATAGACCAGAACCTTCACCTAAGTTGCTTTTATCCATAACTCCAGTTATTAATTCTCCATCTCTAATGTATACTTCGTAGTCTTTATGATCTTCAGGCATTGATTTAGAGTTACCTCTGAAGTTAAAACTACTTGGAAGCATAAATGAAAAGATTTCTTTTCCAGTCATCATTTTTTTATTTGTTAAACTTGTAAAGTCAGTAATTCCTACTGAAGCCAATAAATCAACTGCTTCTTCTCTAGGAAGCTCCATATTTTTTGTTAACAAATAGTTTCCAGAAATCGCGTCTTGGTTACAACCAATAATGCTTAATCCATATCTAGGACTGATTAATTGAGTTTGAACTTCCATTAATAATTCTGCTTCAGCTCTTGCTTCTTCAGTTTGCGGAACGTGTAAGTTCATCTCGTCTCCATCAAAGTCTGCGTTATAAGGTGCACATACAGCAGGGTTAAGTCTTAATGTTAATCCTGGCAATACTCTTACTTTGTGACACATCATACTCATTCTGTGAAGAGATGGTTGTCTGTTAAAGATTGCAATATCTCCATCCATCATATGTCTTTCAACTATGAATCCAGGTTGGATTTCTTCAAGTAATTGCTCTTTTGTTTCGTCAGTAATTTTTTTTCTTTTTCCATCAGGTCTAACTATATAATTTGATCCAGGATATTCTTTGTTTCCTTTTTCAACGAATTGTTTTAAATATTTCATATTCCATTCAGTTACTCTTTCTGGAATAGTTATATTCATAGCAATAACTCTTGGAACTCCAACTTCGTTAATATTAAGTTTTGGATCAGGACTAATTACTGTTCTTGCTGAGAAGTTTGTTCTTTTTCCAGCTAAATTATGTCTGATTCTTCCTTCTTTACTTTTGATTCGCGCAGTAATAGTTTTTAGTGGTTGGCCACTTCTATGTCTTGCAGGTGGTAACTGTGCCACTTCGTTATCAAAGAAAGTTGTAATGTGATACTGTAATAAATCCCACAAGTCTTCAATAATTATTTCTGGAGCTCCTGCGTTAATATTTTCAAATAATCTTTGGTTAATTCTGACAATATCTCCTAGTTTATGAGTTAAATCATCTTCACTTCTCTCACCACTTTCAAGTGTGATTGAAGGTCTCATAGTTACTGGTGGTATTGGCATAACTGTTAAAACCATCCATTCTGGTCTTGATGCTTTTGGATTAATACCAAAAACTTCTAAATCTTCATCAGGAACTCTTTCTAATCTACTTCTAATCTCAACTGGTGAAAGTCTTTTCTCAGCTTCCATAATAGTAGTTGGTTTTTCAATAGTAATCTTTTCCTGTTTAGCTTGACAGTATGGACATTGATTAATTGTTTTTAAACTAGCAATTATCTTTTTAACATGTTTTCGTCTTTCTTCAAGACCCATTTCTTTGCCGATTCTTTCAAGTTCTTCAACACTTTTAGTAATCTTAGCTTTTGGAATAAGAATTCGTCCACAATCTTTACAAGTACATCTTAATGTGTCTAAAACTACATTGATGAATTTGATGTGAATGATTGGTCTTGCAAGTTCAATGTATCCAAAATGTCCGATACATTCTTTTAATTTACTTCCACAAGTTTTACATTTCAATCCAGGATCAATAACTCCTAGTCTAACGTCCATTAATCCACCGTCAACAGGGTATCCTTCTTTATCATAAAGTTCAGGTGTAACAACTTTTGCTGAAGCCATTGCTTTCATGAACTTAGGGCTCATTATTCCAAAGCTTAAGCTACTAATCTTTTTGGATGTGTATTGGTTTTCGTCGATTGTCAATATTTTCCCTCCAGTTTAAGTTTTGGATATACAGTCAATGCTTTGAATTCGTCAAGAATCAATTTGAATGCATAGCTAACTTCAATATTCGAAATTTCTGTATCTTCACCACATACTGGGCAGAAAGATTTTTCTTTTCTTCCATCATAAATAGCTATTAATCCACATTCTTCGCAGACAGGTACTATTGTTTTATCTGCATCGAATCTTTCTTTTAATAATAATGAAGCTCCGTGTGCTACAAATGTATCTTTCTCCATTTCTCCTAATCTCAATCCACCTTCTTTTGCTCTTCCTTCAGTAGGTTGTCTTGTTAATAATTGGATAGGACCTCTTGCTCTTGAGTGAATTTTGTTAGCAACCATATGTTTTAGTTTTAAGTAGTACATGTTTCCAATGAAGATTTCTACTTTGTATTGTTCTCCAGTTGATCCGTTATACATTGTTTCAGCACCATTTTCTCTGAAACCCATACCTAATAATTCATGTCTTAGGTTTGCTTCTTTTTCTCCTTCGAAAATTGTACCGTCAATGAATCTTCCACTCATAGCTCCAACTTTTCCACCTAATAATTCAATTAAGTGTGATACAGTCATTCTTGTTGGGATTCCATGTGGACTGAATATAATATCTGGTTTTATTCCTGATGCTGAGAAAGGAATGTCTGCTTCTGGAACCACGATACTAATAACTCCCTTTTGTCCGTGTCTACTTGTGAACTTATCTCCAATTTCAGGAATTCTCTGGTCTCGTAATCTAACTTGAATTAACTTATTTCCTTCCATATTTTCAGTCATTAAAACAAAGTCTACAACTCCTCTTTCTCCATGTTTTAGTGCCATTGAAGATTCTCTTCGTGAGCTAGTTGTTAAATTGTATTCATCTAATGAACTTAAAAATCTTGGAGGACTTGATTTTCCAATAATTACATCTCCTTCTTGAACAGTAGCTTCTGGATAAATTATTCCATCATCTTCTAAGAATCGGTAATCATGTTCTGATCGGTATCCTTTAACTTCTTTATCAGGAACAGCCACTTCATCAATTAATCCGCCAGAATATCTTAATTCTTCAGAAATAATAGGTCTATAATAAGTACTTCTTGCTAATCCTCGATCGATTGATCCTTTGTTAATAACAATTGCGTCTTCCATGTTATATCCTTGGTATGACATAATTGCAACTACGACGTTTTGTCCAGATGGATGTTTATCATAATCAAGAATTGAATGCATTGCAGTATTTACAATTGGATTTTGCGGGTAATGTAATAAGTTAACATCCATGTCGAGTCTTGCAAAGAAATTTGACACATAAAAACCAATTGCTTGTTTTTGATTCTTAGAACCTTGATTAAGTCTTACTCCATGGTTGAAGTTTCCAAATGGAACTAATGAAGTAGTTAATCCTACAATTGTAATTGGACTAATTTCTAAATGTGTATGATCTTCTGTTAAATCTGCTTCTTTGAATGCAACTAATACGTTTTCTTCCTCTGTTGAATCAACGTATTCAATAACACCTTGTTTTAACAAATCTGACCAAGTGATTTCGTTCTTTCTTAATTGGTCTAAATGTTTTTCTGTAAGCATTGGTTTTCCTTCTTTTACGACGATTAAAGGTCTAACTGCTCGTCCGCTACAGATTTCAATTATTACTTGATCAGTTAATTCTTTAAATCTGACATTGATTGAAAGTGGAAGTTTTCCCATTCGTCTTTCAGATATGATTCGATCTACGAATTCTTCAGGGTTCTTAACTGTCCCTACAAATTTATTATCTACTAATACGTCAGTCATTTTATCAAATCTAACCCCATTGTTTTTAGTGATGTTAATATCTTCTCTTCATTCACTTTAGGTGTGATACTTGTAAGTAATGCGAGATTTTTTCTCAAACCAATATTTGTTCCTTCTGGAGTTTCACTTGGACACAATCTTCCTAAATGTGTACTGTGTAAAGCTCTTGCTTCAAAGTTTTCTTGGCTTGAAGATAATGGACTTATTACTCTCTGAAGATGAGATTGTGCTTGTAAGAAGTTTAGTCTTTCAATTCTTTGTGAAATACCTTTTCTTCCACCAACCCAATTTCCAGTTGCCATAGAACTATATATTCTTTGAGTCAATAATTTCTCCCTAATAATAACTTTTATACTTGGGAATTTTCCTCTTTTAACGATTCTTTGGAAATTGTATAATAAGTCTCCAATTAAAACTTTTAAGTTAACTCTGAATAAATCTGCTAGCAAGTCTCCTGGTAGTTTTAATCTTTTATTTGAATAATGATCTTTATCATCAGTGTCCATTTCTTCGCCTGATACTTGAATAAATCGTTTTAGAAGTTTACAAATATTGTAAGCTTTCATAATTCTGTCTTCTTTTTCTATACCGATATGAGGCAGTAAGTATTTATCAAGAATTTCAGCTGTTCTTTCAAGTCTAATTTCTTTTGCTTGAGTTATACCAATTTTCTTTGCAATAAAGTCAATAGCTTCTTCATCTGATTTAATATCTATATATTCGTATAGGTTAATAATTATTTGAGAACTATCATCTAAGTCAACAAATTTCTGAATTTCTTCATCTTTTGTTAAACCTAAAGCTTTTATTACAGCAATTAAAGGTATTCTTTTAACTCTTGTAAATGTTAAGTAGAAAATTCCGTCTTTCATCTTTTCGATTTGATGAGGAATTTTATACGAACCTTTTTCTGAAAAGATTTTACCAACATATGGACTAACTCCAATACTTGCTTTTTCAACCATTAATTTATTAGATGCAAGATCTTCAACATTAACAATTGCTTTTTCTGTTCCGTTAATAACAAAGTATCCGCCTGGGTCATCAGGGTCTTCGCCTTTTATAACTAATTCATCTTTATTTAATTCATATAAATGGCAATATTTTGATTTTAACATGATTGGTAAGTTTCCAATTTGAGTTTTGAATGATTCCTTTTGAACACCATTTACATGTGCACTTACTTCTAAGAAGATGGGTGCTGAGTATGAAATTTTTCTGATTCTTGCTTCAATTGGGTAAATTGGTCTTTTTGAACCATCAGCTTCAGTAATTTCAGGTTTTGTAACCCAAATTCTATCAAGTCTAATTTTGAATTCTTCAACATTTGGAGGTATAATTGTTGGTTCTATTTCTCTATTTTCATCGATAATAACTTGTAATTCTTTTTCGATGAAGTTATTGAAAGAATCAATACCTGCTTTAACTATTGAATTCTCTTCAAAATACTTTGTTAGTAATAATTTAGAATAATCAATCATTTACAACACCCCTATAGAAAGTAGTTGTTCCAGCCGTGTGGCTTTTCCTTGTAATCTTAATAACATCCTTCTCTTTCACATCTAAATGCTGAATTGCTACATCTTTAATTGAGATTCTAGGAAGCTCTTTAGATTCAATGTTGTATTTTTCTAATAAAGCTGTTCTGTCTTTCTCACTTAGTTTCTCGTGAAGAGGGATCAAATTGTGTTTAACTTGATTTATTTTGTTTACCATTTTAGTTTTGATTATAAATGGGCCGGACGAGATTTGAACTCGCGACCACATCATTAAAAGTGATGTGCTCTATTACCCAAGTTATTCACTTGAATAGGTCTCCCCAGGCTGAGCTACCGGCCCATATAAAGTACGCCCCGGCCGGGATTTGAACCCGGGTCGAAGCCTCGACAGGGCTTCATGATAGGCCGAACTACACCACCGGGGCGTCAATAGCATAGCGCTGTCTTCTCATTCAAAGGTATTACTTTTTTGAGAAACATTGCCATTTTTATTTTTTAAGCTCGCCGTCTTTAGTTTTATATTTAATTAAAGTAGGACTTTGGAAATTTGGTTCGTTTATAAATCTTACTGTTTTTTACAGAGAAAAAGCTATTATCATACCTTTTTTTTTATGAGTTTATATATTTTACGATTTAATTCATTTGACCACATGTTGGGCAATAATGCCAATCAGGTTCATTTTCAGTATTGCATCGGCTACAAAGAGGGTCATTTTTACTGTGCCAATGATCTTTATCATGATATTTTATTTGTCCTATTATTATTAATACTGGAATAAATGTTGCAATTTGTTTTACAAGAAAAATTGTACTATCTTCAACAAATGCTGTAAAAATTAGAATTCCAAATCCTAGTGCTAGAAGAACATGATATGTCATTGATAAATCTCTAACTTCTTTATGTACATGAATTTTGTATATTTGAAACCAATAACTTCCTGCAAGTGTAATAATTGCAATCCATGAGATTATATTTGGTAATTCCATTGTTTAATAATTTTTTAAATACTACTTTTATAAATTTTACTAATTAATTTATATTATTAATCAACA